>JAZUJM010000036.1:0-21021 GCA_045642785.1 Acutalibacteraceae bacterium
TGCCCTATTTTTTAAAGTTGAAGCCACATAATAGCATTGTATATTTTGTAGAGAAGTCCGAATCCCGTAAGGAGAGGCATAAGGCTTTCAAGGATGGAGCCGTACCGAGCGCTTCGGCGAGCACGGACTGTATTTTTCGGGCTGCATAATTCGCCTGCGCGGTATCACCCCCGGCAACAAGAATTTTCCAGGTGCCGTCAATCACGGTGTCGGTTTCTTCCGCCGCAAATGCGGGAATGAACGTGAGCACCGCCAGACATAAAGCAAGAAGAACAGCTAAAAACCTTTTCATGTTTTTAACTCCTTTTATCAGGAATGAAGCTTTGTGAGCAGTTCAAAAAGCCCCTCGGTGATGTTGTCAAGCTTGTCATAAAACAGACCGTCGTGCTTGCTTTCCCAAAAATCGCAGGGCATAATCATCACACGGAACGGGTTGACCGAAAGACGCTTTATGGCTCCCTCGCCCACAGCCGTGTTGCCGAAGGCCTGAATTTTTTCGCACAGCTCCTTGTGCGAAAGCATATACGAATAAAGCCCGCGCAGGGGTGAATATTCTTTTTTGAAGTTTGAGCACTTCCAGTACTGCCAGCTTATTTCGCTGCGCTCAATGCGTTCAAGCTGCTGTGCGGTAACGGCCTCGGCCTTTGCGCTTTTCCACAGCTCGTCAATTTTGTTGATTTCGCGGCGGGTTATGCCGGGCAGCGCCTCACGCGGCTGCTGCCTTATGTGAAGGTGCTTGCGGTTCGTAACCGAGCGGCGGGTGATGATGTTGAGATATTCCTTCAGATATTTTCCGCCCGGGCCGTAAACCGCGGCAAGGTAGTCATCGGTGAGTGAGTCGATATCGGTGCGGTATGGGTCTTCCATCAGCGCGGCAAGCAGGAATGAGCGCAGCTCATAAAACTCGCCGTTGCAGATATTCATATAGTAGTTGCCTTCCTCATAAATGCCCTTTGCGCCGTTTTCATAGAAAATCTGCATATTTCGCTGAAGCACCTGAAAATTCGCAAACGGGCAGAAGGTTTCGGAATAGTTGTTAACATAATCCCAGATATAAAGTCTGTCGCATATCTCGCTCCAGCCCTTAAGGTCCTTAAGGAAAGCCGCATTTTCGGCGCATGCCGGGTCATCAAGCGTGTGGCCGAAGCAGCATTCAATCGAGCACAGGCGCACAATTACATTATCCGCAGGCTTTACCTGAGAGGGCACGCCGCGCGTGTATTGATAAGCGAAGGTGTCAATCGCCACATTGTCATAGCCCGCAGCTTTCACGGCGGCGGCAACGCGGTTGACAAAGGTCAGCATTGTGCCCGCCTGTGAGCCGTTTGCCGCGTCAAGCGCCGCGCAGGCGTCGCAGGTGCAGTAATTCGGGTTGTCATCCTGAGTGAGCGAAACAATCTGTAAATCAGCGCCGGGGTCGTGATTCTTCTTAAGCAGGTCAAGCACCTCGGCAACAACAATGTTGTAAACATTCTCGTTTGTCAGGCAAAGCTGGTCGGGCACTCTTTTGCCGTCACGCAGGGCAAAATATTCGGGGTGCTCTGCAAAATAAGTGTCACGGCTGCAATACAGAGTGGCGAGCGAATGGCAGAAGGTGCCGAGATAAGGCACATAAACACCCTGCTCACTTTTTCTGACCTCGGAGCCGTTGAGCAAATGGGCGCGGGAATATTCGGGATCGTACACGCTTTGAGTGTCAAGCTTTCTTGACTCAAAAAACGGTGAGTATGAAATGCTTATCCCGTCCGGCACCGAAAGAGTATCAAAATGAGCCGCGGAGGTAATCCCCGCCTCATAAACCGTATAGCCGCAGTAATCTCTTAAAAAGCGGTAAACTCCGTCAAGTGTGCCGCTGCTGCCGGTACCGTTGATATAAACCGAGCCGCCGTCTGAAATTATCACGAAGCTGCCGTTCTTTTCCGACCCGGGCTTTACTTCGCGGCGTGAGGTACTGCCGAGCACAAGCTCGGTGCCGGCCTTTGCAGTGCTGTCATCAGCCACGCGGAACTGCGCCCCGGTCAGGGTGCCGAGCCTTTCTTTCAGAATGTCTGCTGCAAATGTCACCGATTCATCGGCACCGGAGGGGATGATAATCACGGCCTTTGCCTCACCGCCCGCGGCAAGGATGATTCCGTCATCAGCCGCACCCGCACTTACACACAGCGACAGCAAGGCACACAGCACAAGAAAAAACGCCGTTATTTTTTTCATCTTTTATTCAACCCTTTTTTCCTTATTTTATCAATAATCAGGCGCCTTGCACATCAAGACAAAGCGCGGTTTTTATGCTTCCCGCTTCAATTTGCGGTTAACCTTTTTATCTTATCAACCCCGAAAAAATCACGGTAGTCGGCATCATTCGGCATACCCTCTCTTTTCCAACGGCTCACCGTGCCGTCCCACGGTTCATCAATTATCGGAACGCGATCCGGAACCTTGTGGTCAAAAACGAGCATCATTCGCTGCCGGTCAGTCAATTTTTCCATATTGTTTTCCCTCCCCGAAAAATAATATCAGTTGGGTAAAGCATGGTATGCACCGTTATTTTTCATCTTTTGTCACTTCATTCTGAAATGAAATTCACCTTTTCATAGCTCCATATTCTTTCGCCGTCAACCTCTAAAAGCTTTGCCGTTATGTTGACATAAGGAATGTTTTCATCATTCGAAACCGTAACATAATATTTGCCGTCGGCAATATTCAAATCGGTGATTATCGTGGGGCCCGCTCCGCCGACCTCGGCACAGGCGGAATAATAGTAACCGTCATAATAGTATATTTTGCTTGAATACTCTTCTTCGGGAATACCGACAACCTCAAAGCTGTGGTCGGGCTCAACATTGTAACCGCTGCGAAGAAATTTATCAACCGTTTCTGCGGAATATTTGTTATAAGCGGTGTTGCTTATGAATTTGCCGAGAGGATCGCTGCCCGGGATATATCCGTACGTTCCGTAGTAATCCATTCCCTCTATGTACCGCCCGATATTACCGTATTCACCGATTAAATTAACAAGTGCCTGCTCAAGTGCATTTTCAGAATCGCAGTCATACTCATCTATAAAAATCATAGTCTTTGCAAGCATTTCAAGCTCATGCTCGGTAGCGGTCAATGTGGGCAGATTTCTGTAATACTCTGCATTCTTAACGGCAGGGTCGGCCGGGGCTTCGCTTGCCCCGGTTGTTTTTTGTTCTGCGTATGTTTCGGCAGGGAGGCTTATCACGCTTTGAGTGTCGGCGGGAGTTTCAGGTTCTGTTTCATTAAAGAATTCTTCGGTTACTTCATTTTCCCAACCGGTCTGATTATCTTCCGTTTTTTGATCGGAACAGGCTGTAAAAAGCACCGCAACGAGTGCAAAAACAAGGGCTGTCAAAAAAACTTTGGATGATTTTTTAATCGGCTTCATACATTTCTCCTCCGAATTATGCGTTTAATATTTTAAATAATTATAGAACGGGCAAATTGCTTTGTCAATATTCGGATTTCGATTATTGACCTGTGTTATTCAGCAGATTTTTTCTTGAAAAGCCTATCTTTTTGTTTTATAATTATTGCATAGGTTTTGCACAGATAATAAACGGAGGGATATTTATGACTAAAACATTCAAAAGCGTATTATCCTTGTTCCTGGCAGTTATTCTGATTTTCCCGGGCTTATATTCAGTGTGCGCCGCAGGTGAAAAAGACGGTGAGCTGTCGGTCTGCGTGGCATCCGATATTCATTACAGACCCGCCGATGCCCTGAACCCCATAGGTGAAGAAAACACGGTTCCCGGTGATGTGCTCTATCATCACGCAAACAGCAAAAGTATGCTCACCTATGAAGCGGACGGCGTTCTTGATGAATTTTTCAAAAGAGCGGAAAAATCGCCGGCGGAGTTTTTGCTTATCCCCGGTGACCTGAGTGAAGACGGTTTTTGTGAAGAACATCTTGCCATTGCCGAAAAGCTCCGTGATTTTCAGGCACGCACGGGCAAAACGATTTTCCTTATCCCCGGCAATCACGACATCCGCACCCACGCTTCAAAAAACAGGCTTGACCTTGCCGACTTCCTTGAGATTTATGCCGATTTGGGCTTTGACAAGGCACTTGTCCGCCACGAGGGAACCGCCTCTTACACCGCCGAGCTGAACGCCGGATACCGCCTGCTTGCCATTGACGCGTGTGTTTACCGTCAGGATTCCTCCGAAATCAGCGACGAGCTGTTTGCCTGGATTGAAGCACAGCTTGTTCAGGCAAAGGCAGACGGAAAGAAAGTGGTGGCAATGGCTCACCACAATGTGCTTAAACATTTTGCGCTTGAAAGTGTTGGCGGAACCCAGCTTTGCCTTGACAGAAACAAAGAGCTTGCCTGCCTTCTTGCCGATTACGGTGTGAAATATGTTTTGACCGGGCACGAGCACGCAAACGATATTTCAACCGCGGTTTCTTCAAACGGCAGCAGGATTTATGTCATTGAAACCTGCAGCCTTATCACCTACCCCAACGCTTACAGAATAATCACTTTTTCCGACAATGCCGTTGATATCAAAACGGATTTCATCGACAAAATCGACACCTCTCTGCTCCCCGACGGCTTTTCGCAGGAGCAGATAAACGCAATGAATAAAGATTTTACCGCTTACAGCCACGGCTATTTCCGTGCAGGCTTGAAGAGCTTTACCTATTACATACCCAATTACACCTCAAAGGTTGCAAAAACCTTCAAGGCCGAAGAGGGAACAAAGGGCTACCTTGCCATTGACCGCGTTATGGGTATTCTGGCCGAGGCGCTGCGTATGCCTCTTTACGACAAGGCAGGCACCCCGGAGGCAGACAGCGTAAGCGAGCTTGCCGCGGCAGCCGGATTCACCCTGCCCGACAGCGAATACACCGATGTTATTGATGTTGCCGCCATTCTATATGCCGCACATCTCAGGGGCGATGAAACCGCGGGCTTTGATTCGGATGAAACCGCGCTTTTGGTTGCGGGGCTGCAGGCCGTACTTATCTATGCGCTTGTCAACACCCCGGCAGAAGCGGTCAACGCCCTGCTGTCGGATATACTGCCCTCGGAGCATTTCATTCAGATCCCCTCCTCCGTTACAACCGCTGCCGCCAAAACGCTGTATGTTAAAAACGCCGTGAAGGTTATTATGCACGAGGTTCTCAGACCCCTTGCCGGAGGGATTGTGGATGACTATTCGGCACCTGCCGACCTTAATGTTACGCTCGAGCCCTACGGCGAAAGCGAAGCGGTTAAAGGCAGCACGGCAGCCGTAACCGTATTTGATATTATCAAAAAAGTAATCGCCGATATTTTAATTGCCGTGTTGAACATTGCAAAGGCTTTTATTGTAAACTTTGGATTTTAACCGATAACAACGGATTATTACTGATAATCGAGGTAGTAAAATGAGCATTGCGGAAAGCACACTTTCTTCGGCAAAAATTCTTGATTTTTACAAATATATTGAATCGGCGGGTGCGGAAAATCACGGCCTGCTTATTACCCGAAACGGCAAAACGCTGTTTGAGCATTATGTTGCCCCTTATTCCGCGGATACCCCGCACACACTTTTTTCCGTTACGAAATCGCTTGTTTCAACCGCTGTCGGCTTTGCAATAAGCGAGGGGCTTTTTGAGCTCGAAACCCGTGTTGCCCCGTTTTTCGGCGAATACACCCAAAGCCCGGGAACCGAAAACATAACCGTTCGTCATCTGCTCACCATGAACAGCGGCAAAAAATTCAGCTTTCTTCAGGATATGACGGGGGATTATGTTGAAATTTTCATGAAAGCCGGTTTCAGAAAAAATCCCGGTTTTCTTTACAGCAACAATGATGTTCACATTCTTTCCGCCCTTCTTCAAAAAGTAACCGGGATGCCGGTGGTTGATTACCTGACACCCCGCCTTTTTGAGCCGCTCGGAATCGAAAAGCCCGAATGGGAAAGGGATAAAAACGGTATTTGCGTGGGCGGAACCGGCTGTTATCTCAAGCTCCGTGACCTTGTTGCCATAATGCAGTGCTATGCCGACGGCGGACTTTATAACGGTAAGCGGATTATACCGGAATTCTGGGCAAGGGAGGCCGTAAAAAAACAAACGGATATCCCCTCCGGCTCTCATTCCGAAGGGTACGGCTATCTTTTCTGGATAAACAAAAACAGCTTTGCCATGAACGGTATGTTCGGTCAGATTATCACCTGCTGCCCCGATGACGGAATTATAACAGGCTACTTTAACAGCTCTGTTGACGATTCTCCGCTTATGTTTGCGGAGGAAAAATATCTGAGAAACGCACTCACTTCACAAGACAGAGAAGAAGACCGACTTTCACTTGAAAAATATCTTGCGAAGAAAGACGAAAAATGTGTTAAAAGCTCCGGCGGATATGAAATTCCTTCGGGAACATTTAAGATTACCGCTTTGTCCGATTTTATCGCCTCGCTTTTCTTCCCCGCCGGACTCATTCCGAGAAGCATTTCTTCAAGCATGGCAAAAAGGCCCGCAAAGGGAATGAATAACCTTTCGTTTGAGCAAAAAGACGGATATCTGCAAATATGCTGGGGGGAAGACGGCGACAGGGTAACGGTTAACTGCGGGCTTGACGGTTCACCGCGGATGTCCGAATGTTCGCTTAAGGGTTACAATTACAAAATCCGCTCTCACGGTTATTGGAACGGCAATGTTCTTAACCTTACGGTCAAGCCCGTTAACACGCTTGCAACGCAAAAGCTTGCCCTGAGCTTTGAGGGCGATACGGTAAAGGTCAAAATGAAGAGCACCCCCGATTTTACCGAATTTATTCTTCACAACATGACCACCGTTCCGATTTTTGAAAAAAGCCCTGCAATTAAGAAATGCGCCTCGGGCTTTATGAAAATGCTGCTTAAAACAGCATATATGCCGATGAAATTCAAAAGAAAATAAACAAACCGATTGTGAGGATTAAAAGATGAAGATAAAAGCTGCAACCTTCAACATCTGCCATTGTGAGGATGTCAAAACCGAAGAAATAGATTTTGATGCCTATGCAAAGGCCATCCTTGACCTTGATGCCGATATTATCGGTTTAAACGAGGTGAGGGGAAAGGGCGAAAGAGCCGATTACGAAGCTCAGGCAAGCATTCTTGCCGAAAAAACGGGCTATAACTATTACTTTGCCAAGGCCACCGAAATCGGCGAGGGCAATCCCTACGGCAACGCCGTGCTGACAAGATTGAAAATAAAGGAATGCACGGTTGTTCCGATTCCAGACCCCGACCCGAAAAAATATGACGATTATTATGAAACGCGGTGTGTACTTAAGGTTAAGCTTTCCGAGCCGGATATCACCGTTTTGATAACGCACTTCGGGCTTAATCCCGATGAGCACGAAAACGCGGTTAACACCGTTTTTTCCGTTTTGGGTGATGAAAACACCGTGCTTATGGGTGATTTGAATGTAAGACCCGATTCCGGAATAATCGGGCAGCTTAAAAGCAGGCTTAACGATTCCGCCTGTGTTTCCTCTGCTTCTCTTCTCACCTTCCCGTCAGATGCACCCGACAGAAAAATTGATTACATCTTCACCACCCACGGCATAAGCGCCGTTTCAACCGAGGTTCCCGACCTTATCTTATCCGACCACCGCCCGCTGACAGCAATCCTTGAAATAAACTGATTTGCCGCAGGAGGCATAATTATGGAAAACATAAATCTCAGTGAATTTTACCTTTCGGTTGATGAGCCCTATGCCGCAGGATTGTTAAAAAATCCGGATAAGGGATTCTTTTACCGCCATTGCTGTGCCCTTGCCTGCTGGTTTGAGGCATCTGAGCCCCCCGTTTACAAAAGCGGCGAAAGGCTTTACCCGAGGAACAGAAGACCGTTTGAAAAAAATTATGACAGGCGTTTTGTTAAGCCCCAATACGCCTGCACCTACGACTGCGATCTTGGCGGAATTAAAAAAATATGCGAAGAGCACAATGCTCCCGAGGCATTTGAAGCAATGAAGAGCTTCCGCGAAAGCAGCCGCAACCCCGTGGGCTGGACTCACGGTGCACCGAATTATTCAAGAATTGTGCGTGAGGGACTTGACTCCTATCGCGAAAGGGTGCTGAAAATATCAGGCGATACAACGGAAAAAGCGGAATTCCGTGAAGGTCTGCTTATGCTGATTGATGCCTACAAGGCTTTTTGCGGGCGCTGTGTTGAATACCTTGAATCGGTTAACGCCGACTGCGAGCTTATAAAAGCCCTGCGCCGTGTTCCGTTCAAACCGGCTCAAACCTATTATGAGGGGCTTGTAAGCTGGAACGCGGTGTTCTATCTTGACGGCTGTGACAATCTGGGCTGCCTTGATTCCGGCCTCGGCCACCTTTGCCGCGGTGAGGATATGACCGATGTTATCGCTGAGCTTTTTGATAATATTGACGCGGTGGATATGTGGTCGTGCACGCTCGGCCCCGAATACAATGATGTTACAAGGCAGGCAATAAAGGCCGTTCACGGCAAAAGAAGGCCCCTGCTTGAATTGAGAGTAAACGAAAAAACGCCGGATGATATCTGGGTCCTTGCCGCTGAGGCGCTTTCAACGGGCTGCACAAATCCGTCTTTTTATAATGAAAAAGGTATTCATGATTTGCTTCACGACAGATTCCCGTACATAAGCGATGAAGAGCTTCTGCGCTTTTGCGGGTGCGGCTGCACCGAAACAAATCTTGAAGGCATCACCCACGCCGGAGGCACCGATGAGGATATTAACCTGCTTAAAGTGTTTGAGGAATATCTTCATTCATCCCTCGGCGAAAAGGAAAACTTTGAAGATTTCTATGAGGGGCTGTGCCTTAAAACGGAGAAATACATCTCCGACCAGCTCGACAGAACCGAAGAGGTTTACCGTATCAGGTCAAAAAGTCTGCCTCAACCCGTGCGCACCCTGCTTTTTGATGACTGCATAGATAACGCAAAGGATTATAACAACGGCGGCACAAGATACACCTGGACCATGAACTCCGAAAGCGGAATTATCAATGTTATTGACAGCCTTGCAGCCGTTAAAGAGCTTTATTATGAAAAAAAGCTTTATCCGGCAGAGCAGTTTCTTGCCCTGCTTAAAAATGAGGATGAGGAATTTTATCTTAAATTAAAGGCCTGCCCCTGCTTCGGCACCGATAATGAGGCGGTCGATAAAATGGGCGCCGATTTTGCCCGCAGGGTTTTCAGCGTTTACCGCAACAAAAAGCCCACACTTGATTTTCTTGACGCTTTCACCCTTACCGAGCATCAGTTTACCCGCTACGAAGCCTGCGGGGCAGCCGTTGGCCCCACACCCGACGGGCGCCGCGCCGGCCAGCCCACCTGCGATTCGCTTGCCGCGCTGCGCGGCAAGGCAGTCAAAGGCCCCACAGCAATGCTCTGTTCGTCATCAAAGCTGCCGCAGAATCTTGTTGACGGCATTTCGGTTGTTAACCTCACCCTTATGAAAAATGTGTGCAGCAATGCCGTTATTCTTAAAGGCCTTGTTATGGGCTATTTCAATATGGGCGGCATTCAGCTTCAGATAACCTCCACCTCACCCGATGAGCTTAAAGATGCCCTTGCCCACCCGGAGCGCCATGAGGACCTTATTGTCAGAGTGGGCGGCTATTCGGAATATTTCCGCAACCTTTCCCCGGCGCTCAGGCGTGCCGTGGTTGAACGCAATGTGCACGATATCTGAACACCGATTTAAAATTTCATTGGAAGGTAACACATAACCATGGAAGAAAAACTGTTCTGTTTCGGCGGGCGGATTTTTACCGCGTGCTCGGAAAAATCGCTCTCCGATATTAATATTGAACCCGTCGATGAAAGCGAAGGATTGAGCATTTACAGGGTTGAAATGCTCATAAGCGATAAAACAAGCCCCTGCGACGCGGTTATTTTCTGGGATGAAAAGCCCGAAGGCATAACCGGTTACTGGTCCCCCTGCAGCGGCAGAGGCCGGCATATTCCGCAATGGTGGTACGCGCAGCGGCAATACAGCACACTAACGGGCAGCGCCCCGCTGCTTTCGCTTTTTAACGGTTCATCCGAAAACTACCGCACGGTTGCCGTTTCAGAGGCGGAAAGACCCTTTGAAATTTCAACCTGGCTCAGAAACGACCCCGGCAGAGATACCCTGCGGATTCAGCTTGCCCCGTTCAAAAACGAGGCACCAGCGGCGGAAAGCTTTTCGTTCTTTTTGCGAATTGATGAAAGACCGCTGCCGCTTGCCCGCTGTATTAAAGAAGTCGGCAGCTGGTGGCAGAACTTTTATCCCTGCGACGGCAGAGTGTATTCCGAAGATTTTGCAGGCGACAAGCCTCTGTTTTCCTCATGGTATGCCTGTTTCCAGAACCCGGAGCAGTCGGTGCTCGAAAAAGAACTGCCGATAATTTCCGACCTCGGCTTTAAAAGTATGATAATAGACGACGGCTGGAGCTATGACGGCAAGGGTGACGGCGCATACACCAACTGCGGAACATGGGAGGTCGCCCGTTCAAAATTTCCCGATATGACCGCATTTGTTAAAAAAGCGCACTCATTCGGCATAAAGGTCGCGCTTTGGTTCCCGGTGCCGTTTGTGGGCAAAAACAACCCCGATTTTAAGCGCTTTGACGGCAAAATGCTTGGCGAAATAATGGGTGCCGGGGTGCTTGACCCGCGTTTCCCCGAGGTGAGGGAATACATAGTTGAAAGCTATGTCAATATTATCAAAAAGCATGGCCTTGACGGGCTTAAGCTTGATTTTCTAACCGATTTTGACCGCCCCGCGCCCGAAAGCCCGGCGGGGACAGACTGCAAAACGGTTAACGAGGGCGTTACAAAACTTCTTTCCTCAATCGAAAAAGAGGTGCGCTCGCTTAACCCGGATATGCTTATCGAATACCGCGTTTCATATATCGGGCCTTCGATTGTACGCCATTGCAATATGCTCAGAATGTGCGACTGCGCGTTTGACTTTATAACAAACCGCCTTGGCACGGTGGATTTGAGATTGTTGGGCTATCCCGTTTCGGTTCACTCCGATATGCTGCTGTGGAGCAAAGACGAAACGCCCGAAAACATCGCCGCAATGCTGCTGAATGTTGCTTTTTCGGTTCCGCAGATTTCCGTTTTGACTGCGGAAATGAACGGGCGGCAGAGGGATGTTATTAAAAATTATCTTACTTACTGGACAAAGTACCGTGATGTTTTTCTTCACGGTGAAATGACCGTTTTTGACCCTCAGGCAAATTATTCCTGCGTGTGTGCCGAAAATGAAGATTTAAAAATCGCCGTTTTGTATCTGCCGGTAATTTTCAGTTTTAACGGCAAAAGCACCGAT
Source organism: Acutalibacteraceae bacterium (assembly GCA_045642785.1). Lineage (GTDB taxonomy): Bacteria > Bacillota > Clostridia > Oscillospirales > Acutalibacteraceae > CAG-177. The sequence continues at coordinate 11,316 of JAZUJM010000036.1, forward strand.
GTTTTCAACGCCTGCAGCGAAGACGGAATATTTGTTGAATGTGAAACCGAAACCCAAGCCGTCTGCTATGATATTTACGGTCAAAAAACGGCTGAAATCAGCATAGGCGCCGGGGCGGCAAAGCTGCCCGTTGCCCGCGGAGGCAAAGCAGAATTAAGAAAAAAGGAAGGTTAATTCAAATGTACCGAATCGGAGAAGAAGAAATAAATGCCGTTGCCCGTGTTATCCGCTCGGGTAATATGTTTAAGATAAATGACGGTCTGCAGGAGGTGCGGCACTTTGAAGAGGAGCTGAAAGAAAAATCCGGCACCGATTACGCCATTCTTATGACCTCCGGCAAGGCGGCACTTATTTCGGCACTTGTGGGGCTCGGAATCGGCCCCGGGGATCAGGTTATTGTTCCCGCCTATACCTACATTGCAACAGCCATTGCAGTTACGGCGGTGGGCGCCATACCCGTGATTGCAGAGGTTGACGAAACCCTGACCATTGACCCGGAGGATGTTGAAAGAAAGCTGACCGAACACACAAAGGCCATTATCCCCGTGCATATTCAGGGCTTCCCCTGCAACCTTGATGCCATTTGCTCTATCGCTCAAAAGCACGGCATTGCCGTTATTGAGGATGCCTGCCAGTCGGTGGGCGGAGCCTATCACGGCAGGCTTCTGGGCACAATAGGCGATGCCGGAGCGCTGAGCTTTAACCAATTTAAGGTGATAAGTGCAGGCGAGGCGGGAGCACTTATGACAAACAGCCGCCAAATATACAGCCGCGCCCTTATCTATCACGACAGCAGCGCGATAGCCTATTTCGGCAATCAGCTTGACGGCAATGAAGAAGAGCAGTTCTGCGGCTCGGAATTCCGCTCCAATGAAATCACGGCGGCAATCCTGCGCGAACAGCTTAAGCGCCTTGACGGCATAATCAAAGACTTGCGCAAAAACCGCAAAAAAATAATCGGTGCGTTAAAGGATAAATACACCTTTATCCCCTCAAATGATAACGACGGTGACTGCGGCACAACTGTTGCCTTCCGCTTTGAAAGCGAAGAGCAGACCCGCCGCTTTGCGGAGCTTTCGCCCGTGGGGCTGTGTGTGCCGATAGATACCGGCAAGCACGTTTACAGCAACTGGACTGCGATTATGAACAAAAAGGGAGCCTTAAACGAAAAGTTTGACCCGTTTAAAATGGAGGCAAACCGCGGTATTATTCCCGATTACAGGGCGGATATGTGCCCGAAAGCCCTTGATTTACTTAAAAGAACGGCTTATCTTTCCGTTTCGCCCGATTGGAGTGAAAAGGAAATTGCCGATATAATCGACGGCTTTATTAAAATTAAAGATGAACTGTAAATCCCGAAAAAAGGAGATTTAATGCTATGGATTTTTTATGCGGTGCGGCGCGGGAGATAATAACCCCGCCCTTGGGCACTCTTCTTTACGGCTACGCTCCCGATGTTGTCAGCAAATCGGTACACGATGATTTAACCGCCACCGCCATTGCGGTTGGTGACGGCGTGCAGACCGCCCTGCTTATGTCACTCACCCTCGGTGATATTCAAACCGCGCTGTGCGATGAAATGAGGCAGGCAGCCGCCAAAGCCGCCGGAATTAACGAAGCTGATGTGATTATTGCTTCAACCCACACTCACTGCGGCCCGAACACAAGCGGTATGGAGGGCTGGGGCGAGATTGACCGCAGCTATGTTGACAAAATCCTGATTCCTGCCGTTTGCCTTTCTGCGAAAAACGCCGTTAACAATATGGTGCCCGCTGTGGTCGGCTCCGCTGTAGGCGAAAGCAGAGTGGGGGTAAACCGCAGGCAGCAGCTTGAAAACGGTGTTATCACCTTCGGTCAGAATCCTTGGGGCTGTTTTGACCCGTTTATGACCGTTATGGCCTTTCGACGTGCCGATAACGGCGAGGGTATAATCAACCTTATCCATTACGGCTGCCACGGCACGGCCTGCGGAAAAGCCACCGAAATAACCCGCGACTGGTCCGGAATGATGCTTGACCGTATGGAAAAGCTCACGGGTACTCTGAGCGTGTTTTTCAACGGTGCCATAGGTGATGTGGGGCCGAGGCTTACAAGCGGTGAAACCGTGGGCGATATAACCTATGTTGAGGAATTGGGTTCTGCGGCGGCAATGGATTCCATGGAAATATTCAGAAAAATAAAGGAATTTCATTCGCCGGAACTTATACTTAAAAAAGGAACCGTTCACCTGCCCTATAAAAAATATCCGCCCGCCGATGAAATAAAAAGGCGCCTTTCCGAAATAAAGGAGCCCGAAAAGCTAATCAATATCGAAAGGCTCGAATACGGCTATTACAAAGCCGTTGAAGAAGCACTTAATGCCGGGGAGGCACAGCCGCAGGGTGAATTTTCTTTTCCGCAAACCATTCTTCAAATCGGTTCGGCAGTGTTTATTCCGTTCCCGTTTGAGCACTTTTCCGAAACATCCATGCGCCTGCGCGAATATTCGGGATTCCGGCACACCTTAACGCTTTCGTGCACAAACGGCTACAACGGCTATCTGCCCACGGAATCAGAGCTTTGCCGCGGCGGCTATGAGGTGGGCGTGTTCCGCTTTGCCTCGGTTAACAGCCTTGCCGACAACACCGACCAGAATATAATTGACGAAAACCTCAGAATAATCAGGGAATCATAAAAAGACAAGCCCCGGATACGAAGCTTCAACTTCATATCCGGGGCAAATTGTATTTAACCTTCTATTATATTTTACTCAGAAAAGCAAGATCCGTTTCAACCTCGTGCCCGCACTCAACCGAGCGGATTATGCCGTCGATTATCGCCTGATTGTAAACAATCTGTGAGGTTGGCACGGGAGCCGTGCCGCCGTTCATTGCCGCATCAACAAAGGATTTTACCTTTTGCAGGAACAGGTCGGTCTGCTTTCCGCTTTCGATGGGAATTTCGGTATTTGTGGGCTTGCCGAACATATCCTGATAAAGCCACATACGCCCCACCGTTCCGTCCCATGCTCCGCCCCACGGCGAATAATCGGGCTGGCGCACCTTAAGGCCGGCATCCTTGCCGAGGAAAAGGAAATCGCCGAAGGTGTCCATGTGCATTGCCCAGCTCATACGAAAATCAAGGGTTATGCCGCCTTCAAGGCGAATGAACGCCCCCGAAAAATCATCAACCGAAAAGCGCTCCGCCTCGGAATAATACTTCGGGTTTGTGCCGAAGAAATCATAGGCCACGGCGGAAACCGTGAGCGGCTTCGGATAGCCGATGGTGTTAAGTGCAAAATCAAGCGCATAACAGCCGATATCCGCCAAAGCCCCCACTCCCGCCTTATCCTTTTCAATAAATGTTCTGCCGGGGATACCCCTTGAGCGCCCGCCGCCGGTCTGAACATAATAAACATCGCCGAGCACGCCGGAGGATACAATCTCTTTCACCTGGCGGAAGTTGTCGCCGTAGCGCGGCTGAAAGCCCACGGAAACAAATTTGCCGCTCTTTTTTTCGGCCTCCATTATGGCGGCGGCCTCCTTCATGCTCAGGCACATCGGCTTTTCGAGCAGCACATTGCAGCCGGCCTCAAGGGCGGCCACCGTGCAAACCTCGTGCTGAGTGTTATAGGTGCAAACGGAAACGGCATCAAGCCCGGTTTTCAGCAGCTCCTCCGCCGATTCAAAGGCGAGGGCATCGGGCATTTCAAATTCATCAAAAAAAGCTCTTGCCTTGCCGGGGATAATATCGGCACCGCCGACCACCTCAACCTCGGGCAGCTTTAAATATGAGCGCATATGCGCATGGGCAATGCCGCCCGTTCCGATAATACCGACGCGAAGCTTTTTTTCCATTATTTTCTCCCCTTTTTTCATTTTCTATATTTTAATCCTATGCCGCAAAAAACACAATATTTATTTTCCGAAAAACTTTATTTTTTGTAAACAAAAAGCCGCAAAGCGGCATTGCACCGCCTGCGGCAAAATCATGTGTAATTATTTGGGGGCATTACCCGACGGATTCGGCATTGCAAGCTTCATCTCGTCTTTGGTGCCGAAATTTCTGCGGATAAAGGATTCCGCATATTTTGTAATAAGCTCTTTATCATTCGCAATAGTAAAAACGGTAAGATTTCTGCTTTGATTGTACCACACAATCTGCACGGGATTTCTGCCGAGCGCACGGCTTGAGCCCGCAATGATAATTGCATTTGACTCAATGGCAAGCTCGGGAATATCGGTTAATCTGCCGCTGAAATCAGCCAATTTGCCGGAAAGGTCTTTTTCTCCCGCTCCGGAAACTACTCTGAGGCTTTGCACAAGAACGTCGGAATTCCTTACATAATCGGCCCAGTTTACCGCATCATTCCAGCCGTAAATTTTGGTATCGAGCAAAATATCATATCTGCTCCATGCGCCCGCCGCGGACTGCTTGATTTCTTTGATATAGGTGATATCGTTTATTCTGTCCTCGGCGGCAGCTCTGTTCACCGCGGGAGCGGCATTGCTGACGGGAGCAGCATTATTTGCTGCGGGAACAGCATTGTTAACCGCAGGGGCGGCATTATTAAATACGGGTGCCGGTGCCGCGGCGGTTTTTTTGTTTTTTCTGACAAGGGTGATTATAAAGCCTGCCGCAACAGCTGCAGCCTCCAGCAGCATTCCGATTCCCTTGGCGGCGGTTGTTAAGCCGGTAAACGATTCTTCCGAAATAACGCCGAGAGAACTCATTACAAAAAGAACCGCGTTAACAATAAGAAGCCACTTGTAGCTTTTCCCCTTGCGCTGCAGCAGGCAGGCAACGGCTGAAAGAACAGCGGGAATAAACGCCATACCGATTGCGTAACTGATTACATATCCCATTATTTTTACCCCTTTTATTACATTTTATTTAAGTTTATCACCCGGCTGTTTTATGTCAACCGCCCGGCACTCTGAAACGGATAATCAGTTATTAAAAGTGAAAATCGGTAATAGATTTGATTTTTTATCTTTCCTGTGATAATATTAAAACAGAAATACAGCCCTGTAAAGGAGAAAGCGTATGAAAAAATACATATCGCTCGGCAAGGAATTCGGCTCGGGGTTAGGCGAAAGAAAGCTTGCTCTTTATTCTGCGGCGGGAACATATAACATTTTTATTTCAATAGTGCCCGTCATTATGCTTATGGTAAGCCTTGTAAGATTTCTTCCCATATCGGAGGAATACATTATCGGCAGGCTCGGCGAAATGGTGCCGGAGCAGGTTATGTCGGTTCTTGAACGCATAATCTCCGGCATTTACAAAAGCGGCAAGGCTGCCTTCACCGTTTCCATCCTGCTAACCGTTTACTCCTCCAGCGCCTCCATGCGCGAAATAATGAAGGGGCTCAACGCCGCGTACAATGTTGAAAAAAACCGCAACATTTTAATTCATTACGGCAGTTCGATTCTTTATATGGTGATATTTGTCATAACCCTGCTTTTAAGCTTTGTTGCCATGGCCTACGGCGGAAAAATCATGGAGGTCGTTTCCGGCTTTTTCCCCGATATCCCGGTTCTGAAGCCGCTTTTTGCCGTACTCAAATACGCACGGTATATTGTTATAATGGCCTTTTTGTTCCTTGTGTTTCTGCTTATGTATGCGTTCGTTCCCACGGGCAAGCGCAAAATCCGCGCCCAATGGCCCGGCGCTCTGTTCGCCTCGGCGGCGTGGGTAATCTTTTCGGTTGTGTTTTCAATCTACATTTCCGTGTCGGACAAATTCGGAGCCTACGGCATAATCGGCACGGTTATGGTTGCGATGATGTGGCTTTATTACAGCATATTCTTTTTGCTTATCGGCGGTTGGCTTAACTGCTTTGCCGCAGAAAAAAAGGCAGAAGCAAAAGCCCCGGCAGAAATCGGTGCCTGATAAATCCGCCCGGCTTGACACAGGCAGCCCGAATGAGATATAATTGATTTAATGACTACGAAAAAGGAGAGTTTTTTATGCCGATTAACATTATCACCATCAGCCGTGAGTTCGGTTCCGGCGGCAGAACAATAGGCAAATCACTTGCCGAAAAGCTCGGCATCCCCTGCTACGACAGCGAAATAATCGAAAAAGTTGCCGAAAAAAGCGGCTTCACCAAGGATTACATTGCCGACAAGGGCGAATATATAAATGCCTCTCCCCTTTCAGGCCTGTTTCGCAGCAACTACTACTATAAATCCAGCAATGAAGATATAATCCGCGACATTCAGACCAAAATCATTCTTGATATCGCCGAGCAGGGCCCCTGCGTAATAGTCGGCAGGTGCGCCGACTACATTCTGCGCGAGCGTGAGGATGTGCTTAAGGTTTTCATCTGCTCCGATAAAGAATCCCGCGCCAAAAGAATAGTTGAGGTTTACGGCGAAAAAGAGGATTCCCCCGAAAAGAGATTAAAGGATAAGGATAAAAAGAGGGAAGCCTATTACAGATTCTACACCGATATGGATTGGGGCGAGGCAACGAATTACGATATAAGCCTCAACTCCGGCTCAATCGGAATAGATAACTGCGTTAATATTCTTTATAACATCTGCAAAGCGAAATAAAAAACATTTTTACCGCGGTTCATATTTGAGCCGCGGCTTTTTTGCGCTTATTTTATATTCTTTCTCAATGTGTGGGGCAAGCGGACTCCGCTTGCCGAATTTGCCGCAAAGCAAATTACAGCCGTTGGCTTAGCGAATGTTTCTTTATTCGGGTGCGGGTGCCCCGCCATTAATATTTTCCAACGGCGAATATATCATAATTATTCCGTGCCGTTGATTGCACTATTCCCGAAAATGTGATATATTTTTGGCATAATTTCCGCGGAGGAAAAAGAAATGGAATATGACATCATCCGCTCAAAGCGCAAAAGCATAAGCATAGAGGTCAAGCCCGACGGCAGCGTAATAGTTCGCGCACCGCTGAGAATGAGCGAAAAGGAAATAAGGCGTTTTGCCGACAGCCACGCCGAATGGGCAAAAGAAGCTCAGGCAAGGCAGGCGGAAAGGCGCAGCAAAATACCCGAAAGAACGCCGGAGGAGATTGCCGCCCTGCGCGAAAGCTTCCGTGCGGTCATAACCGAAAAGGTTAATTACTATGCCCCGATTATGGGCGTTGAGCCTGCGGGGATTACCATAACCTCCGCCGCCACACGCTTCGGCTCGTGCAGCGGCAAAAACCGCATTTCATTTTCGTGGCGGCTTGCGGATTACCCCGAAAGTGCGGTTGATTATGTTGTTGTGCACGAGCTTGCGCACATTCGCCACCACAATCACAGCGCCGATTTTTACGCCTTTATCGCAAGCGTTATGCCGGATTACAAGGAGCGCGAAAAGCTTTTGAAACGGTAATCCGAAACACTTTTGCATATAAAAGTTCAAAAAGTGCAATATCCCTTGACTTTATTATGCTTTTCGGGTTAAAGTTATCAAATACGGTTACCTGAAAAAGAGGTGAAAAAATGGGAAAGAAAAATAAATCAAAAGAAAAGCGCCGCCCCGAGCAGGGCAAATTTGCGCCGCATATAACCGAGGCCCTTCACAAGGCCGGGCTCAACACCGATGAGCTCATTTTCTGCTGCACCGGCGATATGGATAATGACGCCTGCTTTTGCAGCGCATTTATCAGCTTTGACGAAAAGGGACTTTATATAGCATTCGGAAACGAAGAGCTTGTTGAGCCAAAAAAGAAAAAGCGCGGCAGAGAGCCCGAGGTTACCATTGATTCAATAAAAAGCATTCCGATTGAGGATATTGATTCGCTTCAAACCGAGCGCTATGTTTCCACCGGCAGGCTCATTATGAAAAAGGGTGATGATATTTTCAGCCTCACCCGCTTTTCCGTTGGTCTTATAGGCAGGTTTGACAACCTCACAAAAGCGTTCAATTCATTAAAGCAAACCGGCAAAGCCGAGCTTCCCCACGATGCCGAGCCGGAAAAGAGCAAGTGCAAAAAATGCGGCGCGCCCTGCCCGCCCGGCAAGGATTTCTGCCGCAGGCACAACAAGAGTTCCGCCACCGCCGTAAGACTTTTTAAATTTTTCGGCGGCTATGTGCCGCAGCTGGCGGTAATCATTCTGTTTATGCTGCTCGGTTCGGCGGTTTCGGTTTTCATTCCGCAAATCAGCACCCGCGCACTGTATGACGATGTGCTTGCCAACCCCGACGGTCTGCCCGCCGCAGAGCTGCTTAAGGCGCTCGGCACCCTTGTGCTCTCCATTTTCGGCATAAGGCTGCTTAACACATTTGTTACCGTTATTCAGCAGTTCATAACCGGCACCATAATGCCGAGGGTAATGTTTAACATAAAGTTGAAAATTTTCAACTCAATGCAGCGCCTTTCGGTCAATTTTTATTCCTCAAAACAAACGGGTTCTTTGATGGACAGAATCGTCCGCGACGCCAACAATATTTACTGGTTTTTTGTTGACGGCGTGCCCGCAATGATAATTGACACGGCAACGGTTATAGGCGTGGCGGTGATAATGTTCGTTATGAGCCCCAAGCTTTCGCTTATAGCTCTGCTTTCGATTCCTCCGCTGATTGTAATGCTGGTTATCGGCGACAAATTCTTCCGCCGCCTTCACCACAGAACATGGCGCTTCAACGCCCGTGTTTCTTCAATGGTGAGCGACAACATCAACGGCCAGCGTGTAATCAAGGCCTTTGCCAAGGAGAATGACGAATACGCCCGCTTCGGCAAGGCAAGCGTTGATTTAAAAGATGCCGAGCTTAAGCTCTCACTCTCGGAGGCTACGCTTTTCCCGATGATTGAGATTCTTGTTTTCCTTCTCTCCGCCGTTATTCTCGGCACCGGCGGCGTTATGGTTGCAAAGGGCGAAATGACAACCGGCACCCTGCTGAGCTTTATTGTTTACCTTGAAATGCTTCGCGGGCCGTTTGACTTCCTTTCCTGGGTTTCAAACTGGTGGGCACGCTGTGCCGATTCGGCGCAGAGAGTGTTTGAGGTTTGCGACGCCAAGCCGGATATTACCGAAAAGGAAAACGCCGTTGAGCTTAACCCGATTCACGGCGATATTGATATTGATGAGCTTGAATTTGAATATGAGCCGGCAAGGCCGATAATCCGCAATTTAAACCTGCACATCAAAGCCGGTGAAATGCTCGGAATTGTAGGCAAAACCGGCGCGGGTAAAACCACCATTGCCAACCTTATTGCAAGGCTTTATGATGCCAAGGAGGGCAGCGTTAAAATTGACGGTGTTGATGTGCGTGATTTAACCCTTGCCACCCTGCGCGGCAACATCGGTATGGTTTCGCAGGACATCTACCTTTTCATCGGCTCCATTGCCGATAATATCCGCTACGCCAAGCCGGATGCTTCAATGGATGAGGTTATAGCGGCGGCAAAGGCGGCGTGTGCCCACGATTTTATTATGAAGCTGCCCGATGCCTATGAAACAAGGGTCGGCGCCGGCGGGCAATCCCTTTCCGGCGGCGAAAGGCAAAGAATCTCCATTGCAAGAACAATTATTCAGAACCCGAAAATTCTGATTCTTGATGAGGCAACGGCAGCAATGGATACCGAAACCGAAAGAAACATTCAGAACTCCCTTTCCGAGCTTAAGGAAGGAAGAACGACCCTTGCCATTGCCCACCGCCTTTCCACCCTGCGCGATTCCGATTATCTTGCCGTTATTGACGAGGGCAGGCTTGTGGAATACGGAACCTTCTCTGAGCTGCTTAAGCAAAAGGGCGAATTTTAC
>JAZUJM010000037.1:0-4410 GCA_045642785.1 Acutalibacteraceae bacterium
ACAACAACCACAAATCTTTTTTTTCCAAGCTTTATTAGGGTGGAGGCAAGCAGGGCGCAGGCGGCGGCACGGATTCCGCCGAGGGCGTGGCCGAGAACGGCGTTGCCCATAAATTTTTGCAAAACGGTTGCCGCAAGCAGGATTATTACTATTGAGGGGAAAACCATACCGAGGGTTGCAAAAATTCCGCCCGCGATTCCTTTCTTTTTGTAGCCGACAAAGGTGGCGGTGTTAACGGCTATTATGCCCGGCGTGCATTGGCCTATGGCATAGTAATCCATTATTTCATCCTCGGTTACCCAACCGCGTTTTTCTACAAGCTCGTGTTTAAGCATCGGCAGCATTGCAAGGCCGCCGCCGAAGGTGAGTGAGCCGATTTTCGCAAAGGCGATAAACAGTTCAAAAAGAGTTTTCAAAAAAGCACCTCTTTTTTATTTTTGATACATTGTAGCACTTTTTTGTATCCATTACAAGTTGACTTTGCCGCTGATTGCCGCTACAATAAAAAAGCCGCCGTCAAAACCGACGGCGGCAAATGAAAAATCAAATCAGCTGTTGAAGAAGTTGTTGATAAAATTCTTAATGTTCTGAAAAGCGTTGCGAATGCCGGTGAAAAGGGATGCAATGGCGTTAATAACAACCTCAATGTAGTTTACGGGAACAACCTTGAAGTTTTCGGTCTTATCAACCGTATCTCCGGTTTTCTGCCATTCGCCGGCGCTGTATTCCTCTTCGCTGTACTCAACAGTAACGGTGACAATCACGCTGCCGCCGGAGGGAATTTCAATTTCCTTTGTGCTTATGCCGAAGGCCTGGGTGTTTTTGCCGTCGGTCCAAATGCCGGAGCCTAATACCTGTTCGCCGAGCTTGGCTGTCCATTTAACGGGAACAAGGCGGGTGTCACCCTCGGTTGCAGCTCCGGAAGCGGTGCTGCCCTTTGCGGTTATGCTTGCGGTTTTGCCTTTTGCAACATCCTCTTCGGGAACCGAAATAATGCAGAAATCCTTGTCGGCGGTGTAAACTTCTCTGGAAGCTGTGTTAACCTTGATTGCGGGGCCTGCTTCGCCTTCAATCTGCTCGTCATTTGCGGCACCTCTTGCAATAATGCTGTAGGTGGTGCCTTTGCTGAGGTTTTCAAAAACGCCGCTGTCCTGCCAGGTTTTGCCGCTGTCTATTGAATACTGAACATCGCCTTCGTAGCCATCGGGCTTGTCAACGGTGATGGTGGTCATGGTGCAGGAAACATAAACGGGCTTGCCGGGGGTTGCGGGCTTGCCGAGCTTCATCTTGAAGACCTTTTTGCCCTCGGCACCGGCCTTGATAGCGGATTCTTCGCTCTCTGCCGCAAATCTGAAATAGAGTGTGTGCTCGGAGCCTGCCGCGAGGTCCTTGAATGAAGGCTCAGCGGTATATTTACCGTCGTCAAGCTTGTATTCACAGCCGACTGCCGCACTGAAGGCAACCTCGGTGTCGCTCTTGCTTATTTCTTCGGGAGCAACGGGGATAAAGCGGAAGGATGAGCTTTCAACATATTCATAGCTTCCGTCAACATCATAGCGGGCAAATACCTTGTATGCCTGAGAAGCGGGAACAAGTGAATTTGAAATGTTGGCAACGGTGATGCTGTCGTCGGTAACGGTGTAGATGCTCCATGACTCTTCTTCAATCTCGTCGGCCGAATAATCGGCAATGGCAACAGCCATCTGTGTGCCTTCGGGGGCATCTTTAAAAGTGAATACTACCTTGCCGCTGTCTCTTGCAGTCATTTCGGGAACACCTGCAACGGCTGCGGATTCCTCAACCGGTGTGTCGCCGGCATATGCCGCAACGCCCAAAGAAGAAAGGGCAAGCATAAGGGTGAGGAAGAGGGCAAGTGATTTTTTCATCATTTTCATTGTGTTTTCCTCCGTTATTATTCAGGGCAAAGCAATTTTTGCCCATAATTACCTGCCCATTATACCACAACCGTTTATAATTGAAAATAGTTTTATTAAAAATTCATCAAAAATTAATAAGAGAGGGATTATGTTATGAGTAAAAAAGAAAAAGCAAAAGAGCTGTTTACAAAGGGTTATAATTGTGCTCAATCCGTGTTTGGTGCGTTTTGTGAGGATTTCGGAATGAGTGCCGAAACCGCCCTTCGTGTTTCGGCGGGGCTCGGCGGCGGCGTAGGCCGTCAGCGCGAGGTTTGCGGTGCGGTGAGCGGAATGGCGCTTGTGCTTTCGCTCAAATGCGGAGGTTATGCCCCGGAGGACAGAGAGGCAAAGGCCAACCTTTACAAAATGATTCAGGAGTGTTCGGCAGAGTTTAAAAAGCAAAACGGCTCCATAGTATGCCGCGAGCTTTTGGACGGAGCGGATTTTTCACATATTCCGCAGGCAAGAACTCCCGAGTACTATAAAAAGCGCCCCTGCGTTGAACTTGTGGGTATGGCGGCTGAAATATTGGAAAATTATTTAAAAGACTGAAAAAAGATATTTAAAACATCTTGTATCTTCGACACGCTTGTGATACTATATTTATGTTATTTTTTCCTAAATGAAAAAGGAGTGAATCATAATGAAGTTACCCGTTGCGGTTCAGCTTTATTCCGTTCGTGATGAAATGGCGCAGGATTTAGAGGGCACCATTCGCAAAATGAAGGAATTGGGCTACGACGGCGTTGAGTTTGCAGGCCTGTTTGATACCGAGCCCGCAAAGATTAAGGCAATATGCGAAGAGGTGGGCATTACCCCCATTTCGGCCCATGTGCCCTATTACGATATGCTTGCCGACCCCGAAAAGGTGCTTTCCGATTATGCAACCATCGGCTGCAAGTATGTTGCCGTTCCCTATCTTACCCCCGAGTGCCGCCCCGGAACCGACGGCTGGCAGGCCACCGTTGAGGGAATAAGAAAAATTGCCGAAGCGGCAAATAAGCTCGGCATTGAGCTGCTTTACCACAACCACGATTTTGAGTTTGTAAAGCTCGGCGATGATTATGCGCTTGATGTTCTTTATTCAACCGTTCCCGCAGAGCTTCTCAAAACCGAGATAGACACCTGCTGGGTGAATGTTGCGGGCGAAGACCCCGCCGCATATGTTGAAAAGTATTCCGGCCGCGCTCCCGTTGTTCATCTTAAGGATTTTGACCGCGGCAGCGGCAAAAGCGGCAATCTTTACAAGCTTATCGGCATTGACGATGAGGAAGAAAAAGAAGAGGAAGAGGAATCCGGCTTCTGCTTCCGCCCCGTCGGCTTCGGTGAGCAGGATTTCGGCGCCATACTTTCCGCCTGCGAAAAGGCCGGCAGCGAATGGGTGGTTGTTGAGCAGGATGAGCCCTCAAAGGGCGAAACAAGGCTTCAATCGGTTGAAATGAGCCGCGAGTATCTTCGCTCGCTCGGCTGGTAAAAACCGAAGAAAATAAAAATAAGAGGTGCATTGTTATGTCGGAAATTCTTGACAGATTTGACAAGGATATGACCGAGGAAAAATCGGTTGATTCTTCACGCAAGGTCAGAGTAGGTATCATCGGCACCGGCTGGATTGCCGAGGCTCATGTTAACGCCTACAAAAAGTGCCCCGATGTTGAAATTGTTGCCGCGGCCGACCTTATCCCCGGCAAGGCAGAGGCTTTCTGCGAGAAAAACGGACTTAAAAACATTGAATTTTACCCCAGCCACAAGGAGCTTATAGATAACGCCAAGGTTGACGCCGTGAGCGTTTGCACCTATAACAGAACCCACGCCGAGTGCACCATTTATGCTCTTGACCACGGTGTAAGCGTTCTGCTTGAAAAGCCGATGTGCGTCACTCTTGAAGAGGCGGTTGAAATCTGCCGCGCCGAAAAGAGAAACAAGGGCGTTCTTTCAATCGGTTTCCAGCCCAGATTTGATGAAAATATGAAGATGTTAAAGAAAATCTGCCAGTCCGGTGAGCTCGGCAAGATTTATTACATCCAGACCGGCGGCGGCCGCCGCAGAGGCATCCCCACTCCCTACGGCACATCCTTTATTCAGGAAGATACCGCAGGTCTCGGTGCTTTGGGCGATATCGGCTGCTACTCCCTTGATATGGTTCTTAACTCAATCGGCTATCCCAAGCCCCTCACCGTTACCGGCTACAAATCCGATTATTTCGGAAAAGACCCCTCATATGAGCACCACGATGTTTTCGGCGTTGATGACTTTGCCGCCGGCTTCATTCGCCTTGAGGGTGATATCATCCTCGACTTCCGCATTGCGTGGGCAATGAACCTTGACACCCCGGGTGACACCATCATAATGGGCACCAAGGGTTCGGTAAGAGTTCCCTCAACCGAGTGCTGGAACGGCAGCATCGGCGGTCCTCTTGTAATTTATCACGAAATCGCCGGCGAGCAGATCGAAACAATCATTCCTCAGAAGAAGAATGACAAGGACTGCTTCGACA
>JAZUJM010000038.1:0-3920 GCA_045642785.1 Acutalibacteraceae bacterium
CAAAGCGCATTGCCAACCCGGGCTGCCACGCAAGCGGATTTATTTCACTTGCCGCCCCTCTTGTTGAAAAGGGCGCGCTCAAACCCGGTGCAAGGCTCACCTGCTATTCGCTCACCGGCTACTCCGGCGGCGGAAAAAAGATGATTGCCGAGTATGAGGCCGACGGGCGCGACAAGCTGCTTTCCGCACCGAGAATGTACGGCATCTCTCAGCAGCACAAGCACCTGCCTGAGATGAAGGTGATAAGCTCCCTTGAAGCAGACCCCGTGTTTTGCCCCGTTGTTGCCCCCTATTATGCGGGCATGGAGGTTACTGTTCCCGTCTTTGCCGAAGACCTCAACTGCACGGCGGAGGAAATAAAGGATATTTACCGTGACTATTATAAAGACGGAATAGTTAAGTTTACCGAAAACGCGGCAGAGGCGGGCTTCCTTTCCGCAAACCGCTTTGAGGGGCTTGACAGCATGGAAATCACCGTTTGCGGCAATGAAGAAAGAGTGCTTCTTGTTTCCCGTTTTGATAATCTGGGCAAGGGCGCAAGCGGCGCGGCAATTCAGAACATGAATATTCTGCTCGGCGTTGATGAGGCGGCGGGCTTAAATCTGGAGTGAAAGAGAAATGAAAGTAATTGACGGCGGCATCTGTGCCGCAAAGGGCTTTAAGGCCAACGGCATACACTGCGGAATAAGAAAAAACAAGGATAAAAGGGATTTATCAATTATTATGAGTGAGGTTCCGGCCTCGGCGGCGGCAGTTTACACAACCAACCTTGTCAAGGGCGCACCCCTGCTTGTAACAAAGGCTCACCTTGCAAACGGAAAGGCTCAGGCCGTTATCTGCAACAGCGGCAACGCCAACACCTGCAATGCAGACGGCATTGAGATTGCCGAAAAAATGAGCGCACTTGCGGCGAAGACTCTCGGCATTAACGCCGACGATATGGTTGTTGCTTCCACCGGCGTTATAGGCCAGCCTCTTGATATTGAACCCATAGCGGCGGGTATCCCCGCACTTGCCGCTTCGCTTACCGATAACGGAAGCGACTTTGCGGCAGAGGGCATTATGACAACCGACACCGTTAAAAAGGATATTGCCGTTGAGTTTGAAATCGGCGGCAAAACCTGCAAAATGGGCGGCATTGCCAAGGGCAGCGGAATGATTCACCCCAATATGGCAACAATGCTCGTTTTCATCACCACCGATGTCTGCATTGCCCCCGCAATGCTTCAAAAGGCGCTTTCGGGTGATATTAAAGACACCTTTAACATGGTGAGCGTTGACGGAGACACCTCCACAAACGATATGGTAACCGTGCTTGCAAACGGCATGGCGGGCAATGCCGAAATCACCGCCGAGGGTGAGGATTACGCAGCGTTTATGAAGGCACTCAACACCGTTACCGTTTCACTTTGCAAAATGATAGCGGGCGACGGCGAGGGCGCAACAAAGCTGCTTGAATGTAATGTTGCCGGTGCCGCCGATATTGCAACCGCAAAAACGGTTGCCAAGAGCGTTATCTGCTCAAGCCTTCTTAAGGCCGCAATGTTCGGTGCCGACGCCAACTGGGGCAGAGTTCTCTGCGCCGTGGGTTACAGCGGTGCGGCGGTTGATGTTAATAAGATTGATGTTTCCTTTAAGAGTGCGGCGGGCGAAATAAGCGTTTGCGAAAACGGTGCGGGCCTTGATTTCTCGGAGGAAAAGGCAAAGGAAATTCTTCTCCAAAAAGAAATAGAAATAAATATCGCCCTTAACAGCGGCAATGCGTGTGCCACGGCGTGGGGCTGTGACCTCACCTATGAGTATGTTAAGATAAACGGCGATTACCGCACTTGATTGCAGGAGGGAAAGAATTATGATTAAGGATTTTTCCAATTCTCAGCGCGCTGAGGTTTTAACTCAGGCTCTGCCCTACATAAAGCTTTACACCGGCAAAACCGTTGTTGTCAAATACGGCGGCAATGCAATGGTCAACGAACAGCTTATGCAGCAGGTTATGGAGGATATCGTTCTTCTGTGGCTTATCGGCGTTAAAGTTGTTCTTGTTCACGGCGGCGGCCCGGAGATAAGCGAGCTTATGGAAAAGCTCGGCAAAAAATCCGAGTTTATTGACGGGCTTCGCGTTACCGATAAGGAAACCGTGGATATTGCCCAGATGGTGCTTGCGGGCAAGGTTAACAAGGGGCTTGTTAACAAGCTCGGCACAAACGGCGGCAAGGCAATAGGAATCTCCGGCATTGACGGTATGCTTATTGAGGCCGCGCCCAAGGATAAAAAGCTCGGCTTTGTGGGTGAAATCAAAAAGATTCACATTGCCCCCGTTACCGATATCCTCGAAAAGGGCTACATCCCCGTTATTTCCACCGTGGGCTGTGATGCCGAGGGCAACATCTACAACATAAACGGCGACACCGCGGCGGCATATATCGCGGGTGCTCTGGGTGCCGAAAGGCTCATTATGATGACCGATATTGCCGGGCTTATGAAGGATAAAGACGACCCGTCGTCACTTATCCCCGAAATAGGCGTTGACGAGGTTATGCAGCTTCGCAAAGAAGGCATTATCAGCGGCGGAATGATTCCCAAAACCGACTGCTGCATAGAGGCTCTTAAAAAGGGCGTTAAGAATGTTGTTATTATGGACGGGCGCGTTCCTCACTCCATTCTTATGGAGCTGCTCACCGACGAGGGCGTCGGCACAATGTTTACGGAGAAGAGAAAGATGAGTATAACCGAAAAAGACGCGAATTTTGTTGCGGGAACCTACAAGCGTTTCCCGGTTGTTGTTGCAAACGGCAAGGGCTCCAAGGTCTGGGATGAAAACGGCAAGGAATATATTGATATGGGCTCCGGCATAGGAGTTACCTCCTTCGGTATTGCCGATGAAAAATGGCAGGAGGCGGTAAACGCCCAGGCCGCAAAGCTTCAGCACGCCTCCAACCTCTATTATACCGAGCCCTGCGCCGTGCTTGCGGAAAAGCTCTGTGAAAAAACGGGCATGAAAAAGGTGTTCTTCTCAAACTCCGGCGCCGAGGCAAACGAGTGCGCCATAAAGGTTGCAAGGAAATATGCAGCCGCCAAAAAGGGCGAGGACTGCTTCACCATAGTCACCCTCAAAAACAGCTTTCACGGCAGAACCATCACCACCCTTGCGGCAACCGGGCAGGATAAATTCCACGCTGATTTTCAGCCGCTCACCCCGGGCTTTATGAGCATTGATGCCTATGATATCTTTGAGCTTGAGGCACTTGCCGCAAAGCACAAGATTGCCGCTGTTATGATTGAGTGTGTTCAGGGCGAGGGCGGCGTTAACGAGCTTAAAAAATCCTTTGTTGCCGCGGCGGCGGAATATGCCGAGAATCATGATATTCTTGTTATCTGTGATGAGGTTCAGAGCGGCAACGGCAGAACCGGCAAGCTTTATTCCTATATGAATTACGGCATTAAGCCCGATATCGTTACCACCGCAAAGGGTCTTGCGGGCGGCCTTCCGCTCGGCGCGACCCTGCTTGGTGAAAAGGTGCAGAATGTGCTCGGTTTCGGCGACCACGGCTCCACTTTCGGCGGCAACCCCGTTTGCTGTGCGGCGGCAATAAGTGTGCTTGACCGCATTGATGAAGACCTGCTCACCGCCGTTTCAAAGAAGAGTGAGTACATTTTCAGCGAGCTCGGCGATGCCGAGGGCGTTGAAAGCGTAACCGGCCTCGGCCTTATGATAGGCGTTAAAACCGTCAAGCCCGCCGTTGATGTTGTTAACGAGTGCATAAACAGGGGCGTGCTTTTCCTTACCGCAAAGGATAAGGTAAGGCTTCTGCCCGCGCTCAACATCCCGATGGATGATCTGGCGAAGGCTATCAAAACCCTTAAAGAGGTTTGCGCCGAATAAAATCAAAAACAAAAAAAGCGCCCCGGATTCGTCTTTT
>JAZUJM010000039.1:0-14681 GCA_045642785.1 Acutalibacteraceae bacterium
AGCGGCGCAGTCCGAAATCTGTTTAAAATATTTCTCTTTGAGCGAGGTTTTAACGGCAACCTGCTTTTCTACTCCGCAGCGGCGGATTACCGAGGTTATGCCCGGAATATCGCTCCAGAATTTATCAACATTTATAAAGCACTTGCCGCGAAGGAAATCAAGCACATCCTCAAGGCGGTTTATTTCAAGGAAGGTTTTGCAGTCATCCTGATTGACATAACGTATTTTTGAAACGGATTTTGCCGAAAGCATACCGAGCCTTAAGGGTGAACGCAGGTGGGCCGGCTCCTTGCCGGGGTGAAAGACAAAAAATTCGCCGTCGCGGCTTTTGGTAACATCAAGCTCAACCATATCCGCCCCCTGAGCAAGAGCCGCTTTAAACGCAGGCAGAGTGTTGCAGGCTATATTTCCGCAGGCAACTCCGCGGTGAGCGCAGATAAGCGGACCGTTTTCACGCGCATTTTCAAAAAGGCTTTTGTTTAAATCTATCATAATATTACCTCCGTTACCGTGTAATGATAATCGTTTTTCGCCATTTTATCACATTTATTTTTCCGTTTCAACGCCCCGGGCAAATAAAACGGATTGTAAAGCAGAATAATATATGATATAATCAGTTAATATCTTTTTTCAGGAGGGTAAAATCAATATGAAAAAAAGCTTAATTTCTCTTCTTCTTGCGGTAACTCTTCTTATTTCGGCGTTTTTCACCGCCGTGCCCGCAGTTGCCACACAGGAAAATGAAATCAAAAACGTTATTCTTATGATAGGCGACGGCATGGGCCCCAACCACCTTAACTGGACCAAGGCAGAGTGCAATGTTGCCCTTTGCATGGACACCTTCCCGATTCAGGGCTATTCAATAACCGATTCACTCTCCGGCCTTACCGATTCGGCGGCAGGCGGCACCGCGCTTTCAAGCGGAAAGCATTGCTTCAACAGCAATATTGCCACCCTTTCGATTACTATGGGCGACGGCGGCTGCAAGCTTCTTGATTTCAAAACCGTTGCCGAGGTTGCCAAGGACTGCGGCATGAAGGCAGGTGTTCTCACCTCCGATTCCAACACCGGTGCCACCCCCGCTTCATTCACCGCCCATGTGCCTTCAAGGTCAATGGAAAAAGAAATCACCGACCAGCAGTTAAAGAGCAATTTTGACCTTATCTGGAGTGAGGATTGCGGCTATGTTTCCGAGCAGGCAGCCAAAGAAAACGGCTGGCAGTATGTAACAAAGTTCTATGATGTTCCTTCCCTTAAAGAGGGTGTTCCCTCATTCGGTCAGTTCAACCATGTTTGCTATGATGACGGCGGCAAATCCACATCCACACTCAGCACCCTTACCGACCTTGCCATTGACCAGCTCAACAACGACAACGGCTTTTTCCTTATGGTCGAGGGCGCACATATCGACAAATACTCCCACAACAACGAAAAAGAGGGCATGATGCAGTCCCTTATCGAGTTTGACAAGTCAGTCCGCACCGCCGTTGATTTTGCCAAGGAAGACGGCCACACCGTTGTTATAGTCACCGCTGACCACGAAACCGGCGGCATCACCCTTGACAGCAAAACAGGCACCTACTCCTTCACCACCGGCTCCCACACAAGGGCCAATGTTCCCTTAAGAATATTCGGTGCAGAGGGTCTTACCGAAAACGGCAAGGCGGTTGAAAACTGCGAGGTTGCAAAGTTCATCGCCTCCGCCATTTCCGGCACCGAGCTGCCCGTAACCGTTTTCAACAAAAACTTCGTCAGCGATTTCTTCCGTGCGTTCATTGATATGGTTCGCGGCTGGTTCAACTGATTATCGGGAGGGTATAAAAATGGCTAAAATCATAGGTCAGTCAATCCCCAATCTTCCGTGGCAGGAAAAGCCCGAGGGTTACCGCTACCCCGTGTGGCGTTTCAACTCAAACCCCATTATCACCCGCGACAACCTCTATATGGCAAACAGCATTTTCAACTCCGCCGTTGTTCCGTTTAAAGACGGCTTTGCAGGCGTGTTCCGCGTTGATTATATGACCCGCGAGCAAAAGCTTGTTACCGGCTTTTCAAAGGATGCAATCCATTGGGAGCTTAACGACAAGCCGATTTTTCTCGGCTATGACCCGCGCCTGTGCTTTATTGACGGCAAATATTTTCTCACCTGGGTCAATATGACCCCGAAGGGCACAACAATAGGCGTTGCCTCCACCACGGATTTTGAAACCTTTGAGCAGTATGAGGATGCCTGCTTCCCCGTTGCGCGCAACGGCGTGCTTTTTCCGAGGAAGATTAACGATGAATATGTGCTGCTTGTTCGCCCGTGCGACAAAGGCCACACCCCCTACGGCGATATTTTCATCATCCGCAGCAAGGATTTAACCTACTGGGGGAAGCACCGCTTTGTTATGTCGCCCGTTATGCCGTGGGAATCCACCAAGGTTGGCGCAGGCCCCACCCCGATTGAGCTTGAAGACGGCTGGCTTATGTTCTACCACGGTGTGCTCACCTCCTGCAACGGCTTCACCTATTCAATGGGCGCGGCCATTCTTGACAAAGACGAGCCGTGGAAAGTGCTCCACCGCGCAAACAGCTTTTTGCTTTCCGCTCACGAGCCCTATGAGTGCTTCGGCGATGTGCCGAATGTCGTTTTCCCCTGCGCCGCGCTTGCCGACGCCGACACCGGCAGAATAGCAATCTATTACGGCTCCGCCGACACCACCGTTTCGCTTGCCTTCACAACAGTTGACGACACGGTTAAATTCATTATGGAAAACGATCTTATGAAATGAGGGCAAGCCAATGTTTAACGGCAAAATGAAAGCCGTCACCTTCTCATATGATGACGGCATCACTCAGGATAAAAGACTTATCTCCCTTTTTAACAAATACGGCTTAAAGGCCACCTTCAACATAAATTCCGCCTATCTCGGCACAGCGGGTTCACTTGTGAGGGAAAATGTGACCGTGGCTCATGTCAAGCCTCGCCCCGAGGAAGTCAGAGCCATTTACGAAGGGCATGAGATTGCCTCCCACACCCTGCACCCCCCCCTGCTAACCGGCAAAACAGAAGAAGAAATAATCGAAGAGGTTGAGCAGGACCGCCTTGTTCTTTCCGAGCTTGCGGGCTATGAGGTCAAGGGCTTTGCCTACCCATGCGGCGGCAAAAATTATGATGAAAAAGTGGCAAAAATCATCAAGGAATCCACCGGCATAAAATATGCAAGAACAATCGAAGAAAACTGTTCTTTCGATTTGCAGGATGATCTTTTCACCTTTAAGCCCACCGTTCATCACCTTGATTTTAAAAATCTTCGGCCTCTTGCCGAAGAATTTGTTTCAATGAAGCCGGATTCACCGAAGATTTTCTACATCTGGGGTCACTCATATGAGTTTGATATTGCCGACACCTGGGGCGAATTTGAGGATTTCTGCAAATTCATAAGCGGGCGAAGCGATATCTTCTACGGCACAAACTCCGAAGTACTTTTATGATAAGGATGAAATAATATGCCTCCCGTATCGGTGCTTATCAAGCCCGCCTCCAGCGCATGCAATATGGAGTGCGGCTACTGCTTTTACCGTGACGAGGCCGAACGCCGCGAAGAAAACTTCTGCGGCGTTCTTTCTGATTATCTCACGGAAAGCATAATCAAAAAGGCAATGGATTTTGCCGAAGGCAGCTGCTCGTTTATGTTTCAGGGCGGCGAACCAACGCTTGCGGGGCTTGACTATTTTAAAAGAGTTGTTGAGCTTCAGAAAAAGCACAAAAAGCCGGGTGTTAAAATTCACAATGCCATTCAGACAAACGGTTTTGCCGTTGATGATGAATGGGCGGCTTTTTTTGCACAAAACGGTTTTCTTGTCGGCCTTTCGCTTGACGGGCCTGCCGGGCTGCACAACGCCCAGCGCCCCGGCAAAGGCGGCGCTGCCACATTTAACCGCGTTATGGCGGCGGCAAGGGTGCTTGAAAAAGCGGGCGCAGAATTTAACATTCTTTGCGTTGTAACCGCCAAAACCTCCTCCTGCCCCCAAAAGGTTTATAATTTTTATAAGAAAAACGGGTTCCGTTATCTTCAGTTTATACCGTGCCTTGACCCGTTGGCTGAACCACGCGGGCAAAAAAGCCACTCCCTCACCCCTGCCGCCTACGGAGATTTTCTTATTAAGCTTTTCAACCTGTGGCTTGCGGATTTTAAAAAGGGCGAATATGTGAGCATTCGTAATTTTGACAATTATATCAGTATGATTCTCGGTCAATGCCCGGAGGCGTGCGGAATGAGCGGCAAATGCTCCATTCAGTTTGTTTGCGAGGGCAACGGCAATGTTTACCCCTGCGACTTTTACGCCCTTGATGAATGGCTGCTCGGCAATATTGGCGAAAAAAGCTTTGCCGAAATGGCCTATTCCGAAACGGCAAAACGGTTTCTTACCGCCTCGGTGCAGGTGCCGGAGGAATGTAAAGCCTGCCGCTTTTTCGGCCTTTGCCGCAACGGCTGCCGCCGCGACAGGGTTGATAATATCAATTACTACTGCGAAAGCTATAAGGCGTTTTTCTCCGCCTGCCTGCCCGGGTTGTATGAGGCGGCGCGCACAGCGGCAAGATTCGGATAAATATATTGGTAAAAGGATGAATAATATGAACGAAAGCTTTAAAATTGCACGGATAATACACTCCGGAAACCCCTGCCCCGTGAGCGGTTTCGGAGCCGAAAAAGCAGAAAAGGTTAACGCCTTTCACCGCAGCTTTCCCGAATACGGTATTACTCCGCTTGCCGAGCTGAAAGGTCTTGCCTCAGAGCTCGGAATCAAAAATTTCTTTGTTAAAGACGAAAGCTATCGTTTTTCATTAAACGCATTCAAGGTGCTCGGCGGCAGCTATGCAATCGGCAGCATTATTGCCGAAAAGCTCGGCAAGGATATAACCGAACTCACCTGCGCCGAAATGGTGAGCGAAGAAACAAAAAGCAAGCTCGGTGAGCTCACCTTTGTTACCGCCACCGACGGCAACCACGGGCGCGGCGTGGCGTGGACGGCAAACCGTCTGGGGCAGAAAAGCGTTGTTTTTATGCCGAAGGGCACAGCAGAAGAAAGACTGCAAAACATAAAAAAGCTCGGCGCCGATGCTTCGATAACCGAGCTTAACTATGATGACGATGTTCGCCTTGCCGCCGAATGTGCCGCAAAATACGGCTGGATAATGGTGCAGGATACCACCCAGCCCGGCTATGAAAAGATTCCCCGCCTGATTATGGAGGGCTATCTTTCAATGGCTTATGAGGCAATACAGCAGCTCGGCGTGGTTAAGCCCACCCACATTTTTCTGCAGGCGGGCGTGGGCTCAATGGCGGGCGCTGTGTGCGCGTTTTTTGCCGATGTTTACGGCGATGAAAAGCCGGTAATTACAATAGTTGAGCCGAACGCGGCAGACTGCATATTCCGCACCGCCGAGGCGAATGACGGCACTTTGCACAGCGTTAGCGGAGATATGCACTCAATGATGGCGGGGCTGTGCTGCGGTGAGCCGTGCTCCCTGGCGTGGGATATCCTTAAGGATTATGCCGATTTTGCCGTTTCAATGCCGGAGTATGCCGCGCCAATAGGAATGAGGGCACTCGGCAGGCCCGTTAACGGCGACTCGAAAGTAATCTCGGGCGAAAGCGGAGCCTCCTCAGCCGGATTTGTGGTTGAGGTTATGCAGAATGATGAACTTAAACCGCTTCGCGACACCCTCGGTTTAAACTCCGATTCCGTGGTTCTGTGCTTCTCCACCGAGGGCGACACGGATAAGGAAAATTACAGAAGAATATTGGCGAAATAAACATAAAGATACAAATAAAAGTGCCGCTGAACGGGGGTGTTTAAAACGGAAAACGATAAAATTCAGTCAAAAAAAGTGCTTGTTGAGTTTTTTGATTCCGAAAACCTCAACAACTGCGTTTCACAGCTTCACAAAAAATACGATAAAACAGTTTACCTTTATTTTTCAACACAGAGAACCGCAAAAACCGAAATATACTTTAAGGCACTCACCGAGTTTAACCGCAGCCGCGGCGGGGTTGAGCCGGAATTTATTGAGCTTTCCTCACAGAGCGTTGATGTAATAATAAAGGCGCTTCAATCGGTCGTCAACAGCCGCGACGAGTTTGATATTGATATCACCGGCGGGCCGGAAATGTTCATTATTGCCGGCGGAATATTCTTTGCCAGGGGTATTGCACCGAACATAACCATTCACCGCTATGACATTCCCAGCGGCGAATGTGTTATCAGCTACCCCGGCGAATTTGAAGCCGATTTAAGAAACTACACATTAAGCGTAAGGGAGCAGATAAGGCTCCACGGCGCTCTTGTTGAGCCGGATTCAAGGAACAGATACAACCTGTCTGCCGCAGGGCTTGAGGGCAATATTATCAAGCTCTGGAATGCTGTCAAGGATAAATCCGCAAAATGGAACAGCTTTTGCACTCTGCCCAAAATAATAAGGGGCGGCGCACAGGGCGGCAGCGTTTTCTTAAAAAGAACCGAGTCCGACAGCGAAAAAAAGATTTATAACGAAATTGCCGACATCCTTGCAAAAAAGGGCATAATAACAAAGGGCGGCACCGAAACTGTGAACGGAGCGCTGTATTCATCCTTCCGCATTAATATGCCGGAGAATGCCTATCGCCTGTTTGACAAGGGCGGCAATCTGCTTGAAATGTACACCTATATGGCGTGCTTGAAATCGGAAAAGACCGTTGATGCCTGCACCGGGGTTCCTGTTGACTGGGACGGAGTTGTTACCGGCGAAAGCGGAGAAACAAAGAACGAGATTGATGTCATCATTTCCGACGGGCGTATTCCGTATTTTATCAGCTGCAAAAACACAACCGTAACAAATGAGTATTTTTATGAGATAAAGGCAATGACAAAGCACTACGGCGGCAGATACGCCAAGGCTCTGCTTGTCACCACCTCACGGGGTTCCACCGCCCTGCGCAAACGCGCCGAGGCAATGGGAATAAAGCTTATTGAAAATGTTCCCGCCCTTTCGCTTGCGGCTTTCTCAAAAATGCTTACCGAATAAAATGACAACCGGGAGCCGATTAAAAAACGGCTCCCGGTTATTTGTTTATTCAAAAGTCAAGGGTTTCAACCTTCCCCGCAAGCTCTTCGATTCTGCTTTGGCAAAGCGAAATCACCTTTTTGTCTTCCTCGCTTTCGCCGCCGCGGCGAACGGTGTGGCGAAGATATCTTATGTAGCTGAGCAGCTTAACCTTATTCTCTACCTCGTTTATTCTTTCCTTGTCCTCAGTACCGAGGTAAACGGGCAGGAACCTGCTCCAGATATATTTTGCCGTTTCATACGGCATACCGAGAAAGTTTTCAACCATTTTCGGCTCCACCTCTCCGAAGCCGACATAGGTAATATAAACATTGGCAAGCTCAAATACCGGGTGGCCGTGCGAAAGGGTATCCATATCAATAAGCAGGGTTTCGCCGTTCTGATTCATAACATTGTTGGTGTGATAGTCACAATGGAGCATATTGAGCGTGTCGGGTGTTTCATCAATAAGCTTTGCGATTTTCGCGTTGATTGCCGCCGAAAGGAAGGGTTCATCCGCTTTTGCCCATTTTCTGACGGTGATTTTTATATCCGGCATATCATCCGGCTTAACCTCGGTGGAATGAATCTTCTTAAGCAGAAGGGCATATTCGGTTATGTATTTATCTCTGTTTTCGCTGTCTTCAATAATAAGGCGTGAGTATGAATTGGCATTGAGCAGCTCAAAAACCGAGCCGTAGCTTTCGCCGACCCTGACAATATCATACGAAATGGCGGTGGGAATACCGAGCACAAAGGCACGGCGCGCCAAAGCGCGCTCATTTTTGATGTCGGGAAGGCTGTCGGGGTTTTTGTAAACCTTAACAATAGTATCATCATTATAGCGGTAAACAACGCCCTTTGCGCCCTGACCTATAACCTCACACCCGTCAACCGAAAACTTTCTGAAAGCCTTTTCAACTGTGAGCATTTCGGTAAAGCCCGTCATTTCAAAAATCTCATAAACCTCTGCCGAGGCATTTATCACCTTAAGCGAAGCATTCTGTTTGCGAAGCTTAAGCACCATACGAAGCCCCGCGCTGGAAATATAAATAAGGTTTTCGGCATCGAACACAAGCTCACAGTCTGCAATTCTGCTGCCGAGAAGAGCCTCTGCCTGAGCACTTTCCTGCTCAGCATTGGCGGAATCTATTCTTTCGCCGGGCACAAGAACAAGCGCACCGTTTCTTTCTTCAAGCTTCATGGTTATTTCCGTCCTCCGTTAAAAGCTTTTCTGTAAAATTATATAATTTCGTTATCGTCAAGAATTTCGGGGTGATTCTTAAGGCTGTCCGCTTCGGAAAGCTCACGGATTACCCTGCACGGATTGCCTGCGGCAAAGGTGTTTGAGGGAATATCCTTTGTAACAACACTGCCCGCACCGATAACACAGCCGTCGCCTATTGTAACGCCGGGGCAAACAACAACATTCGCGCCAAACCAGCAATCACTGCCGATTTTAACGGGCTTGGCATAGCAAAGGCGCTTTATTGTGCCGTCGGCGCACTTTATGCGCTTTCTCTCCTCCGGCAGCATAGGGTGAACGGGGGTTACTATTGTAACATTCGGGCCGAAGTTGCAGTCGCTGCCTATTGTTACCTCGGCATCATCCTGCACGGTAAAATTAAAGTTGACAAAGCACCTTTCGCCGAGGGTGGTGTGTACTCCGTAGTGGAAGGTTATCGGGCCCTGAAAAAAGGTGCCCGCTCCCCTGCCGCCGAGCAATTCATCAAGAATCGCCTCGCGCTTTTCGGTTTCATCCTCATAAAGGCGGTTATAATCAATATTAAGCTTGTGCGCCTTGAGCTTCATTGCCTTAAGCTCCGGGTCGCCGGGGCAAAAAAGAACTCCCCGCTTGATTTTGCTCTCTTCACTCATCTTATTTTCTCCCTTTATGAAATCTTCAGTCAACAAAAGTCATTGTGTTGCCGCCGTTGAGCACGCCGAATGAATCATAGCAGCTCCACGATTCAGAAAGGCGGTAGGAATCCGTGTGGGCGGCAACGGGCTTGCCGAAATATCCGTTACATTTGAAAACGGGCTTTTCGGTTACAAGATTTGCTACTATTGACCTGCCGAGCCACGGGATAAAATCCGCCCTGTCGGCAAAGCGGTGAAACGGGCAGGTTCTGCCGCTGACTTTAACATAGGGTGAGCCGATGTTGAGCAGATTGATAAACTTATAATCGCGGTTAAGCTCGCTGTCGGCTGAAATCTGCTGGCAAATCATTCCGCCGAGGCTGTGGCCTATAAGCACAATCTCTTCTCCCTTGGGAACAAAGCGGTTGATTGCCTCTTTAACAAGCTCAAAATAGATGTTGGACTTTGAAAGGAAGCTTTGAAGGCAGACCCACACGCCGAGCACATCGTCTTTATCAAAAGACCTGTTTGTGCCGCGAAGGGCAACAAGATAAACCTCACGCGGCTCTGCGCCCGGGGAATTGAGAATAACTTTTTTTATTTCATAGCTGCCCCTTGATTCGGCATATCGCATGGCGTCGTTGAAATTGACTATTGCTTCGGGATAAGCCGGAACGGATGTAGTTTTATTTTCTGACATAATTTCAGCTCCGTTTTACATTTTTTACGATTATAACATAACTGCGTATTTTTAGCAATAGAACCGCAGGATAAAATATCAGCTTGCCTTTTTACAAGAATAATGTTATATTAATGTCAAATCCAAAATTTATCCGGAGGTAATATGATGAAAAAGGTTTTATGCGTTTTATTCTCGGCGCTTATGCTGCTTTCTGCGGTATCCGTGCCCGTTTTTGCCGACAGCGGCGATTATGTTATTGATTCGCCCTACAAGGATGTTGTGTGGAGCGGCGATAACGCCTGGGGTGCCTACAAGGGCAACCTTCACACCCATTCAACCGTCAGCGATGCTGAAATGGATTATAACGAAATGATTATCGAGCACTACAAGCAGGGATTTGATTTTCTTGCAATGACCGACCACGGTGTAACCGGCAAGGCGTGGAACGAAGAACCCACACATCTGCCCCTTTACCTTTACCAGTACATTGCAGGCAGAAAGACAACCCGTTTAACAGACGAGGAGTTTGAGGGCATAACCTCCGGCACCTACCCCGTTGACGGCAAGGCAAGGGGCTACGGAATGACCTGCGTTACCGGCGGCAACGAGCTCAACGCCCTTACAATAACCAAATGCCATGTTAACGGAATGTTCCTGCCCCCTCACGAGGGCGACAACTACCTCGGCTTTGAGAACGACCACGAGGGTGCCGTTAAGCTTGCCGACGAAGCGGGCGGAATCTCCTTTATCAACCACCCCGGCGACTGGCTTCATTCAAGCCGTGACCGTGCCATTTCCTCCGACCCGGAGAATGTTCACTATTTCTCCGACATCATTCTCAAATACGACTCATGCTACGGCATGGAGGTTTTCAACGAAAGAAACCATGTTACCCCCTATGACCGCGTTCTGTGGGATAATATTCTTATGGAATGCCTGCCCTACGGCAAAAATGTTATAGCTTATTCAAACAACGATGCGCACTATTACTCCCATGTTGATTCCTCCTTCTCCGTTTTTATGATGGAAGAAAACAATGAGGAAAACATCAAAAAGACAATGGAAAACGGTGCTTTCTTCTGCGTTACAAGGGAGCTTCGCGCCGACCCGGTTTTCGGCCCCGCCGAAGATATGGATGTAAGATACTCCGAGGTACCCTACCCCGAGTTTACCGAGCTTTCGGTTGACGGCCACACCGTTACCGTCAAGGCAAAGAACTGCTATAACATTCAGTGGGTTGCCAACGGCAATGTTATTGCAAGCAAGGATGTTGCACAGAGCGGCGAAGAAACCACCTATGTGCTTGACCTTGACACCGTTGAGGGCGCAGAGGACTTTTTATACATCCGCTGCCAGCTCTTAGGTGAGGGCGGAATCACCCTTTCCCAGGCTCTTGTTATCGACAACGGCGCCGAACCCCTTAAGTATGAGCCCGACACCACATCATTTAACGCAAAGCTTCAGAACTTCCTCCACAGGCTCAAATCGCTCAGAATCTGCGTGCTCGTTGAGCTTATAATCGACAAAATCAAAAACTGATTTTCACCTTTTCACCGCCGGGGCACTCCCCGGCGGTTTTTCGTATTAAAAGTAAAAGAAAAATTGAATTGTGAGAAAAGTAATGTTATAATTAGTAAAATTCGGTTTAAGCGGAGGGAATCATTATGTTTTTCACTCGGTTAAGGGCATTTATAATGTGGTTTATGACCCGTCGGCTGAAAAGAATTACGGCGTGGGTGAACAATCGGCAAAAATCGAAGAAATCATCAAAAAATATGCTCCGGGCTGTGATTACCCCGTGTTTTTCATAAACGGTCACCTTCATCACAACTTTAATGAATACACCGTTGACGGTAATCTTTGCGAAAACCTTTGGTGCGTAACCCTGCCGAGCGTTACCAAAACCGCCGAGGGCGGGCTCGGCATGGCGCTTGAGGTTTATCCCGATAAGGTATTGCTTCGTGAAATAAATTACTCAACTCTTGAATTTTCAAAGGATTACAGCTTTGATTTTTCCGCCATTAAATAAAGGAGGGCAAAGGAATGCGCCTTGCAACCACCACAGCCGATTTTTGCGGCTACTGTGAAACCACGGCAGAGGCCGTGAGAGCCTATGAGGGCACGGGCTTTACTCACCTTGATTATTCCTTTTACCGTGCCAACTACCCCGGTTCACCGTTTATGGGCAATGAAAGGATGAAGGATGTTGTTGCCTCCGCCGCAGAGGCTCAGAGGCTCGGATTTGATTTTGTTCAGGCTCATTCACCCGGCAACGATTATTTCAGCGATGACACCGAAACTGTTATCAAGGGCAATATTTATGCCATTGAGGCCTGCGCCTACCTCGGAATTGACCGAATTGTGGTTCACTCCGGCAGAAATAACCGTTTTGTAAAGTCCGACGGAATGAAGGATTACCTTGCCGGGGTCAGGAGCTTTTATGAAGCGCTTTTCCCGGCAATGGAAAAATACAATGTCAGGGTGCTTGCGGAAAATTATATTCCGACCTCGGAGGAGGTCTGCTCCTTTTACAATGCGGATGATTTGAACAGCCTGCTTGATTTCTGCAATCATCCCCTGCTCGGCGTGTGCTGGGATGTCGGGCACGCAAATCTGATTAATCCCGACCAGTATAACGATATAATAAAGCTCGGCGAAAGGCTGTGCGCCGTTCATATTCAGGATAATTTCGGCCTGCGTGACGACCACATCTGCCCGCTTATGGGTACCCTTGATATTGATTCGGTTATGCGCGCACTTAAGGATAACGGCTTTATTGCAAGGAACGGAGTGTTCACCTTTGAGGCGGATAACATCGTTTCCCGCTCCGGCTCGTGGCCGAACCGCCGCAATGAATTCGGCAAAGCGGCTGCCTCCACCCCTTCGCTTGAGGTCAAAAGAGCGGCAGTTCGCCTGATGTTTGAGGTCGGCAAGGATATTCTTACAAAATACGGCCTGTTTGAGGGCTGATAATAGATGAAAGGAAGCCTGAAATGAAGCACTCACTTCTAAAACTGTATAAGAGGGAAATCATCGCGTTTTACATCTGCGCGGCAGTTTCGCTCGCCGTCGCATCCTTTGCGGATTTAAAGATTGATATTCTGCTCAATCATCCGTCAGATTTAATTGCAAACTGGTTTGAGCAAACGGGTGAAATGCCCTCTTCTTTGTTAATAACCGTGGCTATGGCATTCATTATGAAGCTTGCCAACCCCAAATGGATGAAATGGGTTGCGGGCATCGGCTGTGTTGCGGGCGGCGGATATTTCGGCGACTGGTTCGGCGGCAGACTTTTTGAGGATAATGAATTTCAGACCGCCTACGGAATCATCTTCGGTGTCGGCTTTGCATTAACCGTTATTTTTGTTATGCAGTTCATCACAATACCCGAAAATGTCAGAAAACCGCTTTTGATAATCGCCTTTGTCGGCCTCGGCGCGGGTGCACTCGGCACCGGGCTTATCAGCCTTATGAAAGGCCTTTGGGGCAGAACACGCTTCAGAAGCATGGAGGCTCCCTATAACGAATTTACCCCGTGGTATATAGTTAACGGCTTTAACGGCAACCACTCCTTCCCGAGCGGTCACACGGCGGGCGCTGGGGTAAGCTATCAGCTTATGCTGCTGCCGTTTGTGAGTGAAAAATGCAAAAAGCACAAAACCGCACTTTTTGTTATCGCCTTTGCATTCACAAGCGTTGTAGCCTTAACAAGGCTTGTTATGGGCGCACACTATTTAAGCGATGTTACCGTCGGCGGCACAATCTCATTCACCTGCACCCTGCTCGGCATTGCATTTTATGAAAAATACGGCAAAAAGCTCGGTGCATAATTATTAATCGGCATATTGACCGATAAACCCGGGTGTGTTATTATTCAGATATACAAATAAAGGGAAAGAGGGTAAATTATGTTTTCAGTCATTTTAAACGCAGTTCATATGGTGTTAAGAAAAACCGTGTTGTTTGTTGCGGCGGGTCTTATGTGCCTTTCCTCATTTTCGGCGGTTGAAAAGGCAGAGCCGACCTTAAAGAACTCCGGCACGGGCGACTACTTTTTGCCGGATTACGGCGAAACACTTGTTGCCGCTCACCGCACCGGCAAGGGCAACGCCCCCGAAAATACTCTTATGGCTGTTAAAAACTGCCTTGAAAGCGATGAGCGCCCCGATATATTTGAAATGGATATTCAAATCACCAAAGACGGTGAGCTTGTTCTTTACCACAGCCTTTTTGTTGACGAAAAGAGCGATGCCGCCGAGCATTTCGGCAAAAAGAACACCACGGTTTTTTCAAAAACCTATGCCCAACTGCGTGAGCTCAACTTCGGCGAAACATTTAAAAAAGGCGACGAATATCCCTATGCCGGTCTTCGCGGCGATGATATTCCCGATGATTTGAGAATCGCAAAGGTTTCCGATGTTTTTGACACAATAGAAACCGCCGCACCCGGTGAGTTCCGCTACATTGTGGAAATCAAATATCCCCACCCCTGGGCACCGGAAATGGTGGATAAGCTCTATCAGATTCTTTCAGAGCGCAATATGCTTGACCGTGTAATAGTCGGCAGCTTTTGGAACGATGTTGGCCACTACATTGATAACCACTATGCAGGCAAGCTTATGCGCTCCGCCAACCCGTTTGAAATTGTTGATTTTTACGGCTGCGCGATGAGGAACGATGATCTGAGCAAGGAAAACTTCAAGTTTATGGCTCTGCAGATGCCCTACTACTGGGATAACGGCCTGCTTCTTGTTTCCAACCTCGGCAAAACAAAGCTTATTGATTATGCCCACAAATACGGTATTTCGGTTCAGTACTGGACCGTTGACAAGCCCGAAGATGCCGAAACACTCATATATAACGGCGCGGATGTACTTATGACCGACCACCCCGAAAGAATATTTGGCCTTCTTTCCCCCGCCGTGCCGGAATAAGAATAACGGAGGAACGGTTATGCCGAGCAAAGCAAACATTGCCTTTGATAAATTCATTAATGTTTTGATTGATGTCATTCACCGCGGAATCACCGTTTGCCGCTATCCGTGGCAGCCAAAGAGTGAAAACCGCCTT
>JAZUJM010000040.1:0-4062 GCA_045642785.1 Acutalibacteraceae bacterium
ATATAAAAGAAAGCGGGGTGCTGCCCGTGAAATGCTGCAATATCGGTATTCTTGCTCACGTTGATGCGGGCAAAACCTCCATAACCGAACAGCTTCTGTTTTGTGCCGGGGCGCTTCGCCGGGCAGGTAATGTTGATTCCGGCACCTGCGCCACCGACAGCATGGGCGTTGAGCGCCGCAGGGGCATTTCGGTGCGTGATGCCTGCGCCTCGGCGCAGCACAACGGCACACGGCTCTGCTTTATCGACACCCCCGGCCATGTGGATTTTACCGCCGAGGTTGAACGCTCCCTCGGCGTTCTTGACGGGGCGGTTCTTGTTATTTCGGCGGTTGAGGGGGTTCAGGCGCACACAAAGCTTATTATGAACACCCTTCGCTCAATGAATATTCCCACCGTTATTGTGGTTAACAAAACCGACCGCGCGGGTGCCGACAGCATCGGGTGCATTGCACGGCTGAAGGAGCAGACCGGGGTTGATGCGTTCCCCATGCAGACCCTGACGGGTGAGGGAACAGAGGCGTGCCGGGTTTGTTCCGTTTCGCCGGAATCGGCGGCGGAAGAGCTGCTTATGCTTCTCGGTGATGATGAAATGATGGAGGCTTATCTTTCCGGGGCAATCAGTCCGGGGGATGTTTATTCGGCTTTTCTTGCAAAGTGCCGCTCCGGCGCGGCTTTTCCGGCATTTTTTACCAGTGCCAAAACCGGTATGGGTATTGCCGAGCTGCTTGACGCAATCACCCTTTGCCTTCCGGATTCCTCCGCCATTGAAACGCCTGAACTTTCCGGCCTTGTGTTCAAGGTGGAAAATGACAGGGATATGGGAAAAGGTGCCTATGTCCGGCTTTTCGGCGGAACATTGAAAAACCGAGAAACGGTTAAAATCAACGGTATTGTTGAAGAAAAGGCTGCCCAGATAAGGCGGTTTGACGGTGCCCGTGCAGTTGACTGCGGCGAGCTTTGCGCCGGCGAAACCGGGATTGTTTACGGCCTTTCCTCGGTTAAAAATTCGGATTATATCGGCGCTGCTCCTCCCCGTGACGGCGGTTCACTTGCGGTGCCGCTGCTGACCGTTACCGCCCATGCGGAAAGGGAAGAGGACCGCCCTGCCATTATTGAAACGCTTCGTGCCCTCGGTGATGAAGACCCGCTTCTTCAGCTTAATTTCAGCAATGAAACCGGTGAGGTGCGCCTGAATATTACGGGCGTTATTCAGCTTGAGGTGCTTGAAGAGCTTGTTTATGAGCGCTGCGGCTGCCGGGTGCTTTTCTCGGAGCCGGCGGTTATTTTCAAGGAAACACCGCGCAAGGCTGCCTTCGGATATGAATCCTACACCATGCCCAAGCCCTGCTGGGCGCAGGTGGAGCTTAAAATGGAGCCATTGCCGCGCGGCAGCGGAATTAAATTTCGTTCAGCAATTAAAGATAATGTTATCCCGTACCGATATCAGCATCACATTGAGCTTTCGGTCAAGCGTGACTGCGTTGTTCAGGGCATATACGGCTGGGAGGTTGTGGATGCCGGAATCACGCTCACAGGCGGAGCTCATCACAACATTCACACACATCCGCTTGATTTCTTTGTTGCCACCCCGGTTGCCTTCCTCAGGGCGCTTACGGAGTGCGGCTCGGTTCTGCTTGAACCCTTTGTTCATGTAACAATGAGCGCGGATGAAAACCTGCTCGGCAAGGTTATGGGGCACATCATAGATATGCGCGGGGAGTTTGATTCCCCGGTTATTGAAAACGGCTCCTTTACTGTTGAGGCGGAGCTGCCCGTTCAGTCATCAATGGATTACCCGGTAAGATTCCGTTCGCTTACGGGCGGCAGGGGAATTTTTTCAAGCGCTTTTTCGGGCTACCGCGAATGCCCGAAGGAGCTTTACAAAACTCTTCCCCGGCGCACACCCGACCCGCTGGATAAGCCGAGGTGGATTCTTTATTGCAGAAACTGTATGCGTGACAGCTTCTGACATTCTGTTAAAGGGAATTTGGTAATATGGCAGAGAAAAGAAAAACCAACCGAAAAGTAATAAAACCGCACCGGGCGGTTAAAAATAAAAGTGAATCCGGCGGCAGACCGCTTTGCCCGCAGGCAAAAAAGTGCGGCGGCTGTCAGCTGCAGAATATGGATTATGCCTCTCAGCTTTCGTGGAAGCAGGCAAGGGAAATCAAATTGCTCGGCAAATTCTGCCGTGTTTCCGAAATTATCGGAATGGAAAATCCCTACCACTACCGCAACAAGGTGCAGGCGGCGTTTCAGCTCACACGGTCTGGTACGGTGGTTTCGGGCGTTTATCAGGCCGGCACCCACAATGTGGTTAAGGTGGATTCCTGCTTAACGGAGGATGAAAAAGCGGATGAAATAATAGTGTTCATCCGTTCCCTTTTGCCGGAATTTAAAATTCTGCCCTATAATGAAGACAGCGGCAGGGGATTTTTACGCCATGTGCTTGTAAAAAGGGGCTTTGCCACGGGCGAAATTATGGTGGTGCTTGTGGGCTCAAAGCCGGAATTTCCGATGAAAAACCGTTTGACCGAGCGGCTTTTGTCCCGTTTCCCGGAGATAACAACGGTTGTTTTCAACATTAATCCGCGCAAAACAAGTATGCTTTTGGGCGAAAGGAATGAGGTGCTTTTCGGCAGCGGATATATTGAGGATGAGCTTTGCGGCAGAAGATTCCGCATTTCGGCAAAATCGTTTTATCAGATAAACCCCGTTCAGACCGAAGTGCTCTATTCAAAGGCAATGGAGTATGCCGCCCTAAATGAAAAATCAAGGGTGATTGACGCCTACTGCGGTGTGGGCACAATAGGGCTTGTTGCCGCGAAAACGGCGGGTGAGGTTATCGGCGTTGAGCTTAACGGCGATGCCGTGCGCGATGCCGCGGCAAATGCCGTGCTGAATAATGCACAGAATATACAATTTATAAAAGGCGATGCCGGTGAATTTATGGAGGCCATGGCGCAGGAAAACGAAAAGGCCGATGTTGTTTTTATGGACCCGCCGCGCGCCGGCAGTGATAAAAAATTCCTTTCTTCGCTTGTAAAGCTTAAGCCCGAAAGGGTGGTTTATATCTCCTGCAACCCCGAAACCCTTGCCCGCGATTTGCTTTTCCTTTGCGAAAAGGGCTACAAGGTTAAAAAAATTCAGCCCGTTGATATGTTCCCGATGACTAACCATATAGAAACAGTCTGCCTTTTAACCCTTGATATACAACAAATCCGATGATTTATGACCACAATATTTTGCGTTTTGACCACGCTTTGACCGCGGAATTTTATTCCTGCGGTCTTTTTTTGTCTTGGAAATTACAGGCCGCCATCCGGTAAACGGTGTTTTTGCAAAATAATATAAATTTTAAATTTTTATCAAAAAGGATGAAATTATTCTGAATCTGTTTTATTATCATTATGAAATCATTCTGAAAACAATCTCCGGCTTGGCCGGAATTGGAATATAAAGCAAAAGGAGAATATAAAATGAAAACCTACGGCTACATTCGCGTTTCATCCACCGACCAGAATGAGGAACGGCAGCTTATTGCAATGCGAAATAACGGCGTGCCGCCGAAGAACATTTTTGTTGAGAAATGTTCCGGCAAAGATTTTGAACGCCCGGAATACCGGAAAATGGTGCGGAAGTTCAAAGCCGGTGACCTGTTGTGCATTGTCAGCATTGACCGCCTCGGCAGAAATTACGAAGAGATTCAGACCCAATGGAGAATACTCACAAAGGATAAAGGCATAGATATTTTTGTTATTGATATGCCGATTCTTGACACGCGTGCTTATAAAGACCTTTTGGGCACCTTCATTGCCGATTTGGTGCTGCAGATTTTGTCATTCTTTGCCCAGAATGAAAGGGAAATTATAAGAAAGCGCCAGGCGGAGGGCATAGCCGCCGCAAAGGAGAGGGGCGTTCAGTTCGGAAGGCCAAAATTGCAGCTGCCGGAGAATTTTGAGCTTCTTGTGGAAAAATGGAGAAAAAAAGAACTGCCCATAGAGGCAGTTCTGGAAGAACTTGGCATATCACGCTCCACTTTTTTCAGAATACTGAAAAAA
>JAZUJM010000041.1:0-19964 GCA_045642785.1 Acutalibacteraceae bacterium
CCGCTTGGCCTCCGACTTCCTGCCACAGCTCAGCTAAGCGCATGCAGGTCATCGGGGTCATTGAAGCGGCTTTGAGAACGATTGTGTTGCCGCAGGCTATGCAGATGGGGGTCATCCAGCCCATGGGAATCATGCCGGGGAAGTTAAAGGGGATGATTCCGGCAAAAACGCCGAGGGGCTCACGGTAAGAGGTGGTGTCAAAGCCGGAGGAGGTGTCGCGAAGGCTTTCACCCATAATCAGCGAGGGAGCGCCGCAGGCAAGCTCAAGGGGTTCCTTGACCTTAAGGATATCGCCCTTTGCCTCTGCCCACACCTTGCCGTGCTCTCTTGCAACAAGCTCGGTGAGCTCATCCATGTGCTCGTTAAGCAGTTCTCTGAATCTGTAAAGAATCTGAACCCTTTTCATAACCGGTGTATCCGCCCAGGCGGGGAAGGCCTTTTTTGCACATTCAACCGCATAGTTAACCTCTTCGGTGGTGCAGCAGGGGGTCTGAGCCTGAATTTCGCCGGTGCTGGGGTTGTAAACATCCATATACTTGCCGCTCTTTGATTCTATCCATTCGCCGCCGGCAAAATATTTAAGCTTTTTGATTTCCATATTTATCAACTCCGTTTATAAAATTTACCCTTTTATTTTATTCTTTTATCGGTCGAATGTCAATGATAAGCTTGTTATTTTTGAGGGTATATTTATGAGCTGTTCGGGGAATAATAGTGCCGAAAAGGGGGAATGAAAATGAGTATTTCAAATGAGGAATACGGTAAAATGGCAAAGAAGGCCTCACCACCCTCAAAAAAGCTGTTTAACTGTTTCGCGGCGTTTATTACGGGCGGATTCATCTGCGCGGGCGGTGAAGCGCTCGGGCGGCTTTATTCCGGGCTCGGAATCCCGGAGGAGCAGGTGAAAACCCTTGTTCCGGTTACGGTTATCGCTTTAACCGCTCTGCTTACGGCACTGGGTGTGTTTGATAATATAGCCTCTTTGGCGGGTGCGGGCACAATAGTGCCGATAACGGGCTTTGCCAACGCCGTTGTTTCACCGGCAATGGAGTTTCAAAGTGAGGGCAGAATACTCGGCACCGGGGCGCAGATGTTCCGCATAGCGGGCCCGGTGATTGTTTACGGAACCTTTGCTGCCTGCCTTTACGGGCTGATTATTTATATTTTCTGAATGCTTGCGGCGGGGATATTTTCCGCCGCAAATGTTCAAGTTTGATAAAATGCTTGCAAGGAAAAACGAAAAATGGTAATATCAAAGCGAAAATAAAAAGGAGGAAAAAATGAAAAAGTTATTTTTGAAATTCACGGCACTTGCGCTCAGCGCGGCAATGCTTCTTTCCTTCGGCGTAATCGGCTTTGCCGATGAGCTGGATTACAAAATCAGCAACCCGTATGAGGGTTTTGAGCAGCTTCTTTCAAACCCCGATAATCATTACAAAACCAATCTTCACACCCATTCCACCTTAAGCGATGCCACCGAGGATTATGCCGATATGATAAAGGGCTACTATGAGGCGGGCTTTGATATTCTCGGCTTTGCCGACCACGGGGTAATCGGCAAATACTGGAACGAAAACCCCACCCATGTTCCGCTTTATGTTTATCAGTACATAGCGGGCAGAAAAACCACAAAGCTCACCGATGATGAGTTTAAGGCCATAACCGGCGGCACCTACGCTTACTCCGCCGAATCCGGCAGAAAGGCCGGCAGAGGTCTTCAATGCGTGCCCGGCGGAATCGAGCTCAATATGCTCACAATGACAAAGAGCCATGTCAACGGCTATTTCTGTGATTTCGGCACAGGTGATATCGGCTTTGAAAACGGTTATGAATATGCCGTGAAGAATGTTGAAAAGGCGGGCGGCATTTCGGTTATCAACCATCCGGGCGACTGGCTCGGCTCCGCAAGCCACCCCGAAAAGGCACGCGACCCTAAAAATGTGCGCTATTTCGGAGATATTTTCAACACCTATAAAACCTGCCTCGGTATGGAAATTCTCAACCGCGTTGATTCCGTTACAAGCT
The DNA here is from genome assembly GCA_045642785.1 of Acutalibacteraceae bacterium. Lineage (GTDB taxonomy): Bacteria > Bacillota > Clostridia > Oscillospirales > Acutalibacteraceae > CAG-177. The sequence continues at coordinate 2,026 of JAZUJM010000041.1, forward strand.
CCGACAGAATCCTTTGGGATGAAATTCTGCAATATGTTATTCCCCGCGGTGAAAGAACCGTCTGGGGCTTCGGCAACAGCGATGCCCACAAGCTTTCCGATATCGACACCTCCTATATGGATTTTATTCTGCCCGAATACAGCCTTGAAAATGTAAAAAGCACCATGGAAAACGGCAACTTCTTTGTTGTGGGCAGAAGAGCCCGCAAAGAGATGCCGGATGATTTTGTGGGCACGGGTGAGCTTCCCTGCGTTACCGGGCTCAATGTTGACGATGAAAATGATGTTATCACCGTAACCGTGAAAAACGCACAGAAGCTTCAATGGATTGCAAACGGAAAAATCATTTCCGAATCGGCTGCTCAGGAGGGCGGCGAGATAACCTCCGTTATCAATTTAAGGGAATACTCCGATGATATAACCTGCTATGTTCGTTTTCAGGTTATCGGCGAGGGCGGAATATGCTTCTCTCAGCCCTTCACCTGCGACGACGGCAATATGGCGCGTTTCATTATTGAGGACACAAGAACCGATGCCGAAAAGCTTAAGGACAGCATCATTGAATTTATAAAGAGCCTCAGAATATATGTGGCGTTTCAGGAAATATACAGAAAAATAAAATAAAAAGCAGTTTTCAAAGCCGCGGAAGCATTTTTGCTTCCGCGGCTTTTCAGTATGACCGGCGTATCTGCTTTTTTTACGAATAATAAAGCTTTCTGCGGATAATACTCTTTTTGAATTATTATTTGTTGGGAGCTGAAAAAATGCCTGTTAGAATAGGAAAATATGTTATCGGCCTGCCGGGGTGTCCCGGTGTTTCCGGTTATGCCGCGGTTGCGGGCAAAAAGGAGGGCGAGGGGCCTCTCGGTGCGGAGTTTGACCGGGTTTATGAGGATTCCATGGCAGGTGAGGCAACGTGGGAAAAGGCGGAAAGTCTTATGCACCGTGACGCGGTTTGCCGTGCCGTTTCAAAATCCGGTATTCCGGTTAAGGATATCGACCTGCTTTTTGCGGGCGACCTGCTCAACCAGTGCACCGGCACCGTCTTTGCCGTTCGTGATTTCGGTATTCCCTTTGCCGGAATCTACGGCGCGTGCTCCACCATGGCGCTGGGGCTCTGCCTTGCGGGCATGGCGGTTGATTCCGGGGCGGCAACAAATGCGGCTGCCTCCACTTCATCCCATTTTTGCTCGGCAGAAAAACAGTTCCGTATGCCGCTTGAATACGGCGGTCAACGCACCCCCACCGCTCAATGGACCGCCACGGCGGCGGGTGCGGCGGTAATTTCGGAAAGCGGCAGAGGAGCGGTGATAAAAAGCTGTATGATAGGCAGAATTATGGATTTCGGCATAAAGGACCCCAATAATATGGGCGCCGCTATGGCCCCCGCCGCCTGCCGCACAATAGCGGATTTTCTCAATGACACGGGAACCACCCCGCAGGATTATGACCTGATTCTTACCGGCGACCTCGGCGCGGTGGGCTCCGATCTGCTTAAGAAGCTTCTCAAAAAAGAAGAGGGTATGGATATTTCGGCTGTTCACAACGACTGCGGGCTTATGATATTTGATTTGTCAAAGCAGAATGTGGGCGCGGGCGGTTCAGGCTGCGGGTGCAGCGGGGCGGTTGTGTGCTCTTATATTCTGCGCCGCATTGAGGAGGGTGAGCTTAACCGCGTGCTTTTTGTGGGCACGGGGGCGCTGATGTCGGCTGTTTCCTCCCTGCAAAAGGAAACAATACCAACGGTTGCGCACGCGGTTTTACTGCAATCCTCCGTTAAATAAAGGGCGGCGAGGTGATATGATTGAAGCTTAAAAAGAACAGGCCCCTTTGCAAAAAGATGAAAAGGGCGGAAAGACTGTTCCGGCGCGAGGCGGAAAGGTGCTCTTCATCGGGCGAGGGGGCTGCCTCCGAATGGATGCTCGATAATTTTTATCTGCTCAGCGGAGAGGCAAGGCAGGCAATAGCCGAGTGCCGCGTGTGCCCCGGAATCCCCGTGGATAAAAACGGCCTGCCTCTTCTTTTTACTGATTGCTTTGAGCTTTGCCGCGGCGGAGTTTTGCCGGAGCAGGAGGCTTTGAAGGATTATTTCTGCAGCAGAGGGCTGACGGGCGGCGAATCTCAGAGCCTTGCCGCCTTTCTGCGCGCCGCCGTGCTCGAATATGCGGCAATGAGCTGCGTAAAAAAAGAGAATGAAAAATACCGCTCAAATGCGGTAAAATCCCTCAGACGGCTTCAGGAAACAGATTTTGAGGATATTATCGGCGCCGCAAACCGTGCGGAAAAATATCTGCTGCTTGACCCGGAGGGGATTTATCCCGCCATGGATGATGAAAGCAAGGCGATTTACCGCCGGGAGCTTTCGCGCCTTGCGGAAAAAAGCTCACAGGACGAAGAGAGCTTTGCAAAAGAGGCGCTCAGAAAGGCGCAGAGCGGCAAAACCGTGCGGGAGAGGCATATCGGCTCGGCTTTTATTTCGGAAAAGCCTCTGAGGCTCAGAGGAGCGGTTTTCGCCGCCGCGGGCGAGGTGATTCCCGTTTTGCTTGCGGTTCTTGCGGCGGTTTTGCTTAAAAAGGCTTATCTTTTTCCGCTTTTGTGGCTTCCGCTCAGGCAGATTTTTTTGCCGATTGTCGATTCTCTGAGTCTTAAGGGCGTTTCACCCAAATACTTTTTTCGGCTTAAAGCGGAGGATGAAAGGGTGAAAAAAGCAAATGTTATGATAACCGTTTCCACCCTTCTGCCGCCTGCGGGCGAAAGCGACAAGCTCAAAAAAAGGCTTGAATCGCTTATGCAAAGCAACCTTGCGCCGAATGTTGGCGTTTGCTGCCTTGCGGATTTTAAAGCCTCCGGAACTTCTTCAAGGCCGGAGGATGAACCGGCGCTTGCCGCGGCGGCAAGAGTAACGCAGGAGCTTAACCGCAAATATTCGGGCGGCTTTGTGCTTGCGGTCAGGCCGAGAACCTTTTCGGAAACTCAGCAGGAATTTACGGGCAGGGAGCGAAAGCGCGGTGCCATTACCGCCCTTGTGAACGCGATAAACGGTGATGAACGGGAGTTCAGGCTGATAAGCGGCGACAAAGAACGCCTCAGAAAATCAAAATACATCCTTGTGCTTGATTCCGACACGGGCACGGTGTTTGACTGCGCCTCCTCCCTTGTGAGTGTTGCCGAGCACCCCTTGAATATGCCGGTTATTGACAAAAAGCGCGGCACCGTTACGGAGGGCTACGGAATACTTGCGCCGTGTGTTCGTCAGGAGCTCAATATGACATCATCCACGGCGTTTTGCAGGCTTCTTACCGGCGGCGGGGGAATAAGCGTTTACGATACCGCGGCAACGGAGAAATTTCAGGATTTGTTCGGCGAAAGTGTGTTCTCCGGCAAGGGGCTTATCAATGTTGAAGCCTACCGCGAGCTTCTTGCCGATGCTTTTCCCGCCGAGCGGGTGCTCAGCCACGATGTGCTGGAGGGCGGCTATTTAAGAACCGGCTTTGTTGCCGATTTACAGCTTACCGAGGGCTTTCCGTCGCGCCGTTCATCATATCTTTTAAGGCTCGGGCGCTGGGTGCGGGGGGATTGGCAGAACATCCGCTTCATCTTTTCAAAAAATCCGCTGAAAGCCCTTCACCGAAAAATGCTTGCGGATAATATAATCCGCTGTGTTGAGGGGCCTGCCGCCCTTGCGGCAATTATCATTTCGGTTTTTTTGCCGGAGCGGGCGGGGGAGATTACCGCATTGGCGGCGCTTATTTCCGCGGCGGCGGGTGAGCTGCACACCTTTGTGCGCTCACTTACCGGGGGCGGGTTCAGCGTGTTTTCGCGCCTTTATTATTCCGAAACGCTCCCGGCGGCGCTCGGCGCTCTTGTGAGGGCATTCCTTAATGTTGTTATGCTGCCGGGCAATGCTTTCTGCGCTTTTAAATCCGGCGTGCTGGCGGTTTTTCGAATGGCGGTTTCAAAACGCAATCTGCTGCAATGGACTACCGCCGCGCAAAGCGAAAAATCAAGCGCCGCGGCAAAGGATATTCTTGTTTGCCTGCCATCCGTTATAACGGGGATTTTTCTGCTTGTTTTCGGGTCGGGGGTGCAGAGGCTCGGCGGGATATTATTTTTGCTCGATTTTCCGTTTTCACTTTTGAGTGCGCGCAAATATAAGCAAAGGGAATTTTTCGTTAACGATTCCGGCAGGGAAAGGCTTATTTCATACGCTTCGGCAATGTGGGGCTATTTTGATGAATTCTGCAATGAAAGCAACAATTATCTTCCGCCGGATAATTTTCAGGAAGCGCCGGTAAAAAGGCTTGCCGGTCGCACCTCACCGACAAATATCGGCCTTATGCTTTTAAGCGTGCTTGCGGCGCGGGATTTGGGGCTGATAACAACGCGGGATATGTGCGAAAGGCTTAATAAAAGCCTTGAAAGCGTGTGCCGCCTCAAAAAATACAGGGGCAATCTGTTTAACTGGTATTCCACTGTCACTCTGGAGCCGCTTGCACCCGAATTTGTTTCAACGGTAGACAGCGGCAATTTTCTTTGCTGTTTAACCGCTCTTAAAAGCGGGCTTGCCGAATACGGCGGTGAGGAGCCCGCCCTTCGCAAAATTGAAGAAACCGTAGGCCGTCTTCTGGAGCAGACCGACCTTCTGCCGCTTTATAATCCGCGCAGAAAGCTGTTTTATATCGGTGTTGATTCAAGCGGAAAACCCTCCGGCAACTGCTACGATTTGTTTATGAGCGAGGCAAGAATGACCGCCTATTACGCCGTGGCAAAAAGGATAACGGATAAAAGGCACTGGGCGGCACTCGGCAGGATACTTGTGGGCGAGGGAAGATACACCGGCCTTGTTTCGTGGACGGGCACGATGTTTGAATATTTTATGCCGCACATCTTTATTCCGTCCCCTGCGGGCAGTCTTTCGGCTGAATCGCTCAAATTCTGCCTTTTCTGTCAGCGTAAAAGGACGGGCAACGGCGTTTGGGGCATTTCCGAAAGCGGATTTTACACCTTTGACAGCCTGCTGAATTATCAGTACAAGGCTCACGGTGCGGCAAAAATCGGTTTAAAAAGAGGGCTTGAAAAGGAGCTTGTTATTTCGCCTTATTCGTCATTTCTGACCCTCACCGCCGCGCCGGAGGCTTCACTTAAGAATCTTAAACGCCTTGAAAAAATGGGGATGACGGGCAAATACGGCTTTTATGAGGCGGCGGATATGACACCGGGGCGTGCAGAACCGGGCGGGGCGGCAATAGTGCGCAGCTTTATGGCTCACCATATCGGTATGAGCTTTCTGAGTGTTGATAACGTGCTCAACAATAATATCATCCAAAGGCGTTTTATGGCGGATGACGCTATGGCGGGGGCAAGAAGCCTGCTTTATGAAAAGGTGCCCAACGGCGCAAGGGTGTTTAAGGATATTGAACCGAGAAGCGTGCCGAAAATCCGCGAAAGAACCGAGCGGCACAGCTCTGCTCCCGTAATGCCGGATATTTCATCACCGAGGGTCAGAATTTACTCCAACGGGCGCTGGAGCACGGAAATTTCGGATTGCGGCACCGGGGTTTCAATGCTTGACGGCGATGACCTGACTGTCAGAAGCAGGGATAATCTGCGCCGACCGCAGGGGATTTTTGCGGTTTTTTCAACAGCCGGAGAAGCGATTCCTTTTGTGAGCTGCCTTGACCGTGAAAGCTCGGCACAGTTCAGGGCGCGCTTCAATGAGCGCGAGGCGGTTCACACGGCAAAAAAGGGCGATATTCTTCTGAAAATGCAAACCGCCGTTATGCGTAACTCTCAGGGCGAAAGAAGAAAGCTTACCGTGGAGAATCTGAGCGGCAAAAACACCGTTGAGGGCGAGCTGACTGTTTATTTTGAGCCCTGCCTTGCGGGTGGGGAGAGCTTTTCATCACATCCGGTGTTTTCAAAGCTTTTTATTGACTGCACGGAGGATGAGGAAAACGTAATCCTCCTTTTCAGGCGGCGTGCCAGGGAGGGCGAGGCGGAAATCTGCCTTGCAGCGGGATTCGAAAGGGCGGAAAAATGCGAAACCCGCCTTGGCAGGGAGCAGGTGCTTTGCAGGCCGCACGGAATATTTTCGCTCTGCCATAATTCATTCGGGGAAAAGGGGAAATCCTCCGACCCCTGCGCGGCGTTCAGCATTAAAATAAAACTTAAGCCTCACGAAAAGGCTGAAAAAACTCTTATTCTTTGCGCGGCACAAAGTGAGAGCGAGGCAAAAAACGAGCTTATCACCCTGCGCAGCCGTTTGCCCTCGGAGCGCTTTGCCGCCGACCCGTTTTATCATCGGGTGCTTGACAGCGCCATAGCCTCCCATATTCTGCCTGCCGTGTTTTATCCCTGCGCCTGTGACGGGCGGGGGATGACGGGTGAAAGAGAGTTTTCACTTGCGGATTTGTGGAGCTTCGGAATTTCCGGCGACAAGCCGATTATTTTAACCTCCCTTGAAGCAAGAAGCGGCACCGAGGAAATAAGGCCGTTTATCAGAGTGAACAAACTGCTCAGAAGCTGCTCGGTGCCCACCGACCTGGTTATTGCTTTTCGCGAGGAGCCGGGCTATGATACCCCGGTTCTGGATTCCGTTCGCCGCGCTTTGAGGGATGAGGAATGTGAAATAATGCTCGGTGTTTCGGGCGGAGTTCATGCCGTAAATCTTAATGCTCACACCCCGGAGCAGTGTGCCGCGCTCGTTAACGCGAGTGTTTTTGATTCAAGAAGTCTCGGCAGAGTGCCCGGCGGCAAAACGGCGGCAAAACCCCTTCGCCGCCTTGAACCCTGCCTGCCGTGCGGCGGAGAGGGGATTGAGTGGCTCACAGCTTCCGAAAATGCCGATTCTGTAAAGTTATACAGCTTTACAGAAGGCAAATTTGAGGTAAAAACGGAGCAAAAAACGGCCTGTACAACCGACATCCGAGAGCCTTTTCAAAGGCCTGAAAGCTTTGATGTATCTCAAAAAACAAGGCTTTCGGCGCTTGATGACCCGCCGTGGTGCCTGCCTTTGAGCGGAAAAAGCCTCGGAACGCTCGTGTCTGACAAGGCAGTGGGCTTTACATGGGCGCTTAATTCAAGGGAAAACAAGCTGACTCCGTGGTTTAACGACCCCTGCTCCGACAACTGCGGAGAGCTTGTTGCCGGGCTGATAAACGGCAAAATCCGCGATTTAACGGCGGGGGCAAGGGCGGTTTTCACAAACACCGGCGCAAGGTGGTACGGTGTTTCGGATAAGATTGAGCATTGTATTTCGGTAACGGTTCCGGAACGCGGAATGACAAAAAGAATCAGCGTTAATCTTAAAAATACGGGTGAGCACAGGCAGACCGTTTTGCTTGCTTTTTACTGTGAACCGGTGCTCGGGGTAAGGCCGGATACGCTTCATTGTTTCAGCGGCAAAAGGGTCGGAAGCGGAGCTGTTTTCCGTGATTATTTTTCGCAAACCGGCGGCTTCTGTTCCGTTTTGTGCAGGGGCGGTGCCGATTCGGTCTGCTTTTCGCGCAGGGATTTTTTTGCCGGTGATTGGGATGAAACCGCGTTTATGCCGCTGCGTTCCCCGTGTGCCGCCGTTATCCGCAAAATCGAGCTGCCTGCCGGAATAAGCGTTCAAACCGATTTCTTTCTTTCCTTCGGTGTTTCGGAACGCTCGGCGCTGAAAATGCCGGAGCTTTCTTTTGAACCCGCTCGGCTTGCCGCACCGCTGAAAATAAAAACCGGCCGCGAAAAGCTTGATTTGTTGAATAATTCATTCCTTTACCAGCAGATAAAGGCATCAAGATTTCTCGGCAGAACGGGATTTTATCAATGCGGCGGAGCATTCGGCTTTCGTGACCAGCTTCAGGATTGCCTTGCCCTGCTCTACGGTGACCCGGAGCTTGTGAGGGTTCACATTTTACGGTGCTGTGCAGTTCAGTTTTTGCAGGGTGATGTGCTGCATTGGTGGCACATCATCCCCGGTGCGAGTGTTTCCGTGAGGGGGGTGCGCACACGGTGCAGCGATGATTTGCTCTGGCTGCCGTTTGTTGTTTCGGAATATGCCGCCAAAACCGGAGATTACTCAATTTTGAGGGTAAAGGTGCCTTATATTGAGGGCGAAGAGCTTTCCGCAGGCGAAACGGAACGCTATTTTCATCCCAAACGCAGCACAGAAAGCGAAACCGTTCTTGCCCATTGCGTGATGGCGGCAAAAAGGAGTATGAATTTCGGCGAAAACTCCCTGCCGCTGATAGGCTCCGGCGACTGGAACGACGGAATGAACAGGCTGCCCAAGGGAACCGAAAGCGTTTGGCTTGCCGAATTTTCAATAATTGTATTTGAAGCTCTTTCACGCCTTTGCAGGTATGAGGGCGACAATGAAAACGCCGAGCTGCTTTCCGATTGTGCCGAAACCCTTCGCGGCGCGGTCGGCAAATCGGGCTTTGACGGCGAGAAATTCATCAGAGCTGTCGGCCCTACCGGTGAACCGATGAAAACCGTTGATATTTTGCCGCAGGCCTTTGCTTCCTTTGCGTGCGCGGCAAACAGCGAAAAAAGAAAATCCGCACTTCTGTTTGCGGAAAAAGAGCTTGTTGATAAGCAAACGGGGCTTGTTCGGCTGCTTTCACCGCCGTTTCCTTATAACCGGGCTTCCTCGGTAGGTTACATCGCTTCCTATCCGCCCGGGATAAGAGAAAACGGCGGGCAATATACCCACGCGGCGGTGTGGCTTGCGGCTGCATTTTTCAAGGAGGGAATGGAGGAAAAGGGGAGGGAGCTTCTTGAACTCATCAATCCCGCAAATATCTGCTCCGAAAAATCCGGAGCCCGGCGGTACCGCGGTGAGCCGTTTGCACTCGCGGGCGATGTTTCGGCAGGTGAGCTTTGCGGCAGGGCGGGGTGGACCCTCTACACCGGCTCGGTGGCGTGGTATTATGTAACCGTTATTGAAAAAATGCTCGGCATAAGGCTGAGAAACGGCAGAATTACTCTGCCGGAGCAGAGTAAAGCGCAAACAGCTTACAATGAGCAAAAAAATGAGGAAAAAAGCGGCGAAAATGATTTCCGGCAGGGAAAATAGTGCTCAAATGCCGGTTTTTTTAACTCTGAAAACGGTAAAAAAGCCATTATATTCCCGAAAAGAAATACAAATGTTAAGGAATTACTCTTTACTTTTCGTAAAAACAGTTCTTTTCGGGAATATTTCATATATAATAAAATATAAATTTACTATACCTTTAATATATGTGCCTTTTTCGAGGCAAAAAATGTAAAAATCGAAGATTTACATATTCGTAAAGATTAAAAACTTTACAATCGCAAAAAGCAGCCGAATTAATCAAAAATCAGACAAAACCGGCAGGCTTTTTTCATCTGCTTAGTCAAAACTACCAAACCCCCGAAAGGGCATATGTCCAAAACTAACAAAAACAGATCCCCTTTTTCAAAAAACATTGACTTTTCGCCCCCGTTTAGGTATAGTTATTATGATCCCGTGGAATCTCTATCGGGTTAGTGCACCCTTTTTTCAAAGGTTAATGCGGTGCATTTTCCGCCGGAATTCCAAAGGAACTACTTTTTCGATTTGACTGCCGCTTTGCGCCGGATGGGCGTATCCGGCTCAGGCGAACACAAAGGAGGTTGTTAAAGGCAGGCGAGGCAGTCGGCGGGCGCCGACCGGCGCTCAGCTAAAATCAGCTTGCAAAACTTTCATACCCCGGCATTAATCTCGTTCAAAATTGTTAAATTTTTAATCTTTATGGAGGTGTAACAATTTGAAAAAGTCAATCCGCATTCTCAGCGTCATCATGGCTTTATCCATGCTGCTCAGCATCTGCGCAGTATTCGGCAGCGCTTATGAGCCTTACAAAGACGCCGCAATCACTTCTCGCGAAGGTTACAACGATGTTGACAAGCCTATGTTCACTACCGAACAGTATGCAACAATGGCTGCCGATGAGTTGGACCGTATGCTTGCAGAAGAGCAGCTTTACCTCACAGAAGATGATATCTTCGTCGGTGAGCTTGATCTTCGCTCGGTCAACCAGACCCTCAGCTCGGTCGGTACTCTTATCGACTCCGCTGACCAGCTTCTTCCCCTTCTCGGTACTGCACAGCAGCTTACCATTGATTCCCTTTATTATAACAAAGCAAGCAAGGTTATGCTTAAGAGACAGAACGTTGCCGACGGCAACAGCACCGACCTTAACATAATCCTTAAGCTCATCTCCTTCCTTAACGACAATACCGATGTTCTCTGCTCCTATGTTGACGGCACTATCAACCTCGGTATTCTTGATTCCGTTATCGCCGACTTCAAATTCAACATAAGAAACATTCTTATGGGTCTTCTTGCCGGCATTATGGATGACGATGTTGACTGGGAAACATATGTTCCCGACAAAACTCTTGATGCTCTTCTTCAGGAGCTTGTTGAATACGCTATGGTCGGTGTTTATGAAGACACAGGCTCAGAGCTTATTCTCAGCCAGGAACTCGGCAACGATGGCAAAATGCACACCGTTCAGAGAGGTATCATCTGGAACTTCCTTGATGAGAACCCCGTTCCCTACAATGTAAAGAAAGATATAATTGCCAATACAATTAATATCTGCAACACCAACAAGAACGCTTACGATTTCATTGAAAAGCTTATGCGCGACGCATTTGATTATGTTGCCGTTCCCGAGCTCAACAATGTTACCCGCCCCTGGCTGCGCGAAACTGCCGGTATCGTTTACGATAAGGATAAGATGGATCCCAACAAGGAAACTTATGTTCCCAACTATGACGGCGAGCCCTGGACTGCCGAAACAGTTGAAGAAAGCCTTGCCGCTATCTTTGATCTTGACGATATGCGCATTCCCACTTATTCAGAGTGGCTTGCACTTTATCCCGCAAAGTCCTCAACTCCTTTCATTGAGAACTTCAACGATTTCCTCGGCTACGCAGCTACCCTTGTTCTTAAGGGCACTCAGTACACCACCGATCAGAGAGATGCCAACGGTTACTTCTGGGATTACACCCAGGGCAACGATGCTCTCTTCAACAACATCGGTTCTCTTGCCAGATATGTTCTTCAGAACTGCGGCGACTTCTTCTTCCCCGACTATATCCACGGCCTTCTTCCTCAGCAGTATGCACAGATGGAAAATCAGCAGATCTACGCATTTGTTGTAAGAACCATCCTCAATGCTTCTGTTGACTGGATGTATGTTCCCGACACCTGCAATACCCTTGCCGATGTTTGCTACGAAGCAGTTGCTCAGCTTGCATGGCAGGATATCCCCCAGTTCACCTACACCAAGCCCACCAACAACGGCAACGACGAAGCTTATCGCGAGGCTATTGTTGACAAGGCTCTCACCATCCTTATGGATGTTGCCATCTACGGCCTTAACCAGGAAACCGATATGAACCCCGATAAGAGACAGGGCAACGCAAGCCCCGCCAACAACTCGGTCAACGGTCTTCTTAAGTATCAGGGCGACACCGGCAGCTGGACTGTAAACGCTCTTCAGGTTGCAACCTGGGGTGTTCACAACTACGGCAAGATGCTCACCTCCGACGGCTGCACTCTTGACGCTATTCAGCTTGATAAGAATAACGACGGCAGAGTAACAGGCACAACCATCACCGACGCATGGGAGGATATCGACCTTATCGTTAACTCCATCATTCCTCTCAGCTCCACTCTTGAAGGCTCATCCAAGACCTGGATTTCCAGCGTTATAAGCGCAGAGACCAACAGCGAAGGCGGCTCGGATGTTGTCCGTTCCATCATCTTCGACTATATTGTTCTTCCTCTTCTTCGTCTTGACGGCTCCGGCCTCAATGAGCTTCTCACAAAGAACCCCACCGGTACCTTTGCTCTTGACACCATTAAGCAGGTTCTCATTGACCTTATTAAGGATGTTCTTAACCTCATCTTCCCCGGCACACTTACTCAGGAATTCACAAACTTCGACGGCATCCTTCAGAACTCCGTTCTTGCAGGTATGGTAAGAAATCTTCTCGGTTCCTTCAATATCCACGGTGAAGAATGGGCAAGCGTTGCTCTTCCCGTAGTCTGCGACCTTCTTGACCTCACCGCTTCTCAGGAATTCGATAAGATGAACTGCCTTATGCCCTCAAACATCAATGCAAGTGATGCAAATGCAAACGATGTTTCCTTCCAGGTATTCAACGGCTGCTCCGGTCTTAACACCTACTCCGTAAACGAAATGGGCGTTGGCAAGCAGGATAACCTTTACAAGTACAAGATTGACTCCGTTTCCTGCGTAACCTCCGGTGCAGGCGCAGCAGCAAACTCTGTTTCCGCAACAGGTCTTGCCAAGAACGATATCCTTAACGGCGGTGACAACACCACCATCACCCTTTCCGGTACTTTCGTAAACGGCTCCGTTATCGAGCTTACCATTAAGTATCAGGTAATCGACGAAAATAACGAAGCTCTTGCAGACGGCACAATCCTTGCCTGCACCAGATATGCTTATGTCGGCGCAGTTGCAGAGGATGACTCCGACTACAAAGTAGATACCGTTATTGCTCCCAACCTCTTCACACTTAAGACTTCTCCCTCCGTCTACCTCAACAGAGGCAGAGGCATTTCGGGCGTTGAGTCCTACAACATCGCTCTTAAGAGAGAAGATGCCGACAAGAGCAAAAACAATAACGATCTCACCGCTACCCTGTCAGACTATTCCGGTCCTGCATGGCTTCAGCTTAACACCGATACCAGCAAGACCACCGCTGTTACCAAGAAGGACGGCGGTACCTATGCATTCACTCCCTTCCAGCTTGTTGACGGCTACACCAGAGCCACCTATTCCTACAACAAGGTAAACCTTGCCGACCAGGAAGCTCTTGACACCGCAATGGCTGCAAACACAATCTATGTTCAGAACGAGCAGAGACAGTATGTTCCCGCAGGCGCAACCTACAGCGAAGATGCTGTTTACTACATCAAGACCACAAACACCACAGGCCCCGATACCTATGTTCAGGATGGCGTTTATGATGCATCCTTCAAGATGAATGTTAACGGCACATCCACAACTGTTAATGTAAGAATCTTCCTTTATGATGATTACGGCCTTGAGTCCTACTACAACAGCGCTGTTACCGCAAACCGTCAGGATACTGACTTCACCAACGCCAGAACAGAGTGGAACAACTACAAGACCGCTCTTCAGAACGCCGGCAACATGGTTCTTGCTCCCAACAATTACACCACCTTCGCAGCAAACATGAACAACAATGTTGCTGCCGGCTACCCCAACAAGTATGCCGAGCTCTATGATGCCCTTGCAGATGCCATCGAGGCTCTTGACGAGAAGGCAGCAGGCGCAAACATTGACACCCTTAAGCAGGCTGTTGAGTCCGTTGTCGGCACCTCCAACAGCACCTACACCGAAGACGGTTGGGTAAATAAGGAATACTACGAAGACGGCTATTCATTCTTCGGCCGCAGAGATTTCGTTCCTCACACCTACATCAGATTCGACGATGCTCTTGACCGTGCACAGGATCTTATCAACAAGGTTACCGTTTATCCTCCCGTTGAGCCCGAAAATCCCGGCGTCAACGCTTCGGTTTACGATTACAACAACTATCTTAAGGCCAAGGAAGCATATGACCTTGAATATGCTGCCTACCTTGAGAAGCTCGAAAACCTTCCCACCCTTGACCCCGTTGATGTTGCTTATGCACTTCACATGGTCAACCTCACCGGCGGCAGACTTATTTCTCTCCCCGGCAACACCAGCAAGCTTGCAACTGTTGTAGCTCTTTACGGTCAGGTTTCCGCTAAGGGCAACTACTCCGACAAGACCTGGACCAACTACACCAATGCTAAGAACTTCGCAAACAAGACCCTTCAGGAAAGCGAACCCAAGCCCTCACAGATCACCACAGCTCTCAGCGAGCTTGTTGAAGCTTACAAGAAGCTTAACGAAGGCTGCGACTACACCGAACTTCTTGCCGTAATGGAAGAAGCAAACGCTGTTACCGAAGCTGATTGGACCGCAGAAAGCTATGCAGCACTTCAGAAGGTTCTTTCCTCCGCTATTGAGCTTTGCGCTTCTGACCTTTCAAAGAGCGATGCCAACCAGGATAAGATTGACAAGAAGGCTTCCGAACTTGAGGCTGCTGTCAATGCTCTTGTTCCTGCAGGCGCAGGCGGTGATGATGTTGTTTACGAAATCACTACCGAAGACTTTGGCGTGTTCTTCGATGAGAGCACATTCATGATGACCTTTGTTCCCTTCGAGAATACTATGATAGAAGAGCTCGGATTTGACTGGAACTTAGATGAATCCGAGAAGCCGAAGTACATGAGCGGACTTGGCGTTTATGTTGATCCCAGCTACATTGATTGCATTTTCCCGGCAGAAACCCTTAAGGGCTGCTATGCAGCATGGGAAGAAAATGAGTACGGCGCATACGGCACCGGTGCTTACATCAACATTTACAGCACTGCCGACGATTCACTCCTCGACAGCTACAGAATCTTCATCTACGGTGATGTTACCGGCGATGCTGCAATCGATAACGCCGACTCTGCATGGATTGACCGTTACGGCGGAGAAATGTGGAACGGCAACGAATATTCCCTCTATGCCGCTGCAGGTGATGTTACCGGCGACTACAGCTGTGATACAACCGACGGCATCTACATCGACAAGGTTCCCAACTCTCAGGTTCAGGACTATCAGGACGGCACACCCTTCTGCTTCGCTTGGGAATTAGGCTAATTTACAGGCATAATATTTGATTTTCTTCGGGGCGGGCTGCTCCGCCCCGAAGATTTAAAGGCGCTCTCCGCGTCTTAATTGCGGTGGCAAACCGCAACATATCTAATTTGTCAGCGGCACAATATGTGTAATGATATTTTAGAAATATAAAAGGAGGATTTTCAGCTAATGCGAAATTTTAAGCGTTTTTTGAGCTGTGTGCTTGTTTTCACAATGCTCTTAACGACTGTTTCGTGCCTTGGCGGCGTTTTCACCTTCGGCGCTTCTGCTGACGATGTGGTTTATACCGACTACGCCGGCAAAACCTACAAGCTCGGTGAAGTTTTTGCTGAGGGAAATGACCATGTTCTCTCCGTTTCTGAGCAGAATGCAAAGTATGATGCTCTTTACGGCGCGGGCACGGCAAGCGGCTCTTCAGGCAGCGGCGGCTGGGTTTACCTTGCCTCTCAGTCATTCGAAGTAGCCAACACTTACAACGGTGAGTACGCTATTGACGACTACATCACCCCCACCGACGGCTATGTACAGCCCGGTCAGCTTATTTTCACCAAGGTCACTTACGGCACTTCATCCGGTCTCTATATCGGCCTTCCGACCTTAGAGTTCGGTTTTTCCAGCAGTTTCTTTGATCTTGCAACTGCTGCTCCGCTTACAGCTGATGTTGCCAAGCTCAGCAGCAGCACCACGGACAATACGGATCTTCAGAATTTTGCTGCAAGGATGAATCAGGATAACACAATAGTATCAGACCTTAACTTTGTATTTAAGCTTGATACACTTGCCAGCCACACCGATATCACTATTAACCCCACAACTCCGACTGCATCCAAGGGCGGCGGACTTACCACTGAACAGCTTCTTCAAATCGGTGCAATCCGCGGCAGCGCTTATACCATTGAAACAGATACCTGCTTCAAGGCAGACGGTTCCACATGGCTTTTCGGCTACCTTCTTAAGGTTAAGGCTGCCAAGTCAGATGACAACCCCAACGGCGTTGAAAAGGGCGACACCGGTGCAATCTTTATCCCGAGAGAACTCTATAAGAGAAAAGAAGGCACCAAGAATTTTGTTGCTGTTGCAAACCAGAACAAAGTAGCATATTCTTCAACCAAAACAGTAGGTACAGCATCATCCGATAATGCCTGCACAATGACCTTCATTACTGAAGACTTCGGCTGCTCCTTCATTATCGGCGCTCCCGGCACTCCCGGCGGCGATGATGATACCTTCACCGCAACCTTCATGAACGGCACAGACACCTTCACCACCCAGAGCAATGTTTCTGCCGCAACAGATCCCGGTGCTGCCACCGCTGCTGCAGGCAAGAACTTCATCGGTTGGTCACTCACCGAAGGCGGCGAAACCGTTACCTTCCCCTACACATTAACTGCAAACACAACCTTCTACGCCGTATTTGAGGATGCTGCTTACACCCTTACCATCAATTACAGCGGCGCAGGCGCAGCAACACCCGCAACCTATACCTCAGATTACGCCTATGGCGCTTCCTACAGTGTTGCTTCACCCGTTGTTACCGGCTACACAGCCAGCCCGGCTACTGTTTCCGGCACAATCACAGAAGATACAACAGTTAATGTTGTTTACACCGCTAACAAGTACAATGTTAAGTGGTATGACGGCAGCACTCTTCTTAAGACTGATACCAATGTTGCATTCGGCAGCGATATTGCCAGATACAACTACACCAAGCCCGGCTACTCTCTTGCAGGCTGGTCACTCACCAACGGCGGCGCAACCGTCACCTTCCCCTACAAGATGACTGCAGGCGAGCTTAGCTTCTATGCAAAGTTTACTGCCAATACTCATACCATAACCTGGAATGATAACAACGGCACAAGCCAGGAAACTCTCAGCTTTGGTGCTGCAATCACCGCACGCACTCCCGCTGACAAGCCCGGTTATACCTGCAGTGGTTGGGACAATACCGTTCCCTCCACAATGCCCGACGAAAACCTCGTCTTCAACGCGGTTTATACTCCCGTTTACCGCACCGTAACCTTCTATCTTGACGCTGAGAAAACTCAGGTTTACAATCAGAAGACAGATTATGTCTATGATGACAGCGTTTTCGCTCCCGCAACCATACCCTCATGGGCTGATGGCGGTAAGACCTTTGCCGGCTGGGTTGATGCCAGCGGCATCGATGCTGATTTCCCGTTCAGCATCGGCACTACTGACGAAGAGTTCTTCGCAAAGTGGACACCCAAGAAGTTCTCCGTAACCTTCATTGATGCAGACGGTAATGATATCAGCGGCTATGTAAACATTCAGGCTGATTACGGCACCCTTATTTCCGATATCGCTCCCGCTGCCGAAGATATTCCCGCAGTTGCAGGTAAGACCTTCGTAGGCTGGTACATTACCGAAGATTATGAGACCTGCGACCTTGAACAGCCCGCAGGCACAGTTCTTGCAGGCGGCCAGGTTTACATGGCTTACTATGCAGAGGCTCAGCTTACCGTTTCCTTCTATAACGGAACCAATATGGTCGGCACATTCACCGGCGCTGAGGGCGCAGCAATTACTGCTCCCGATGTGGAAATCCCCGAAGGCTACGATTTTGACGGCTGGTATGATGCTGCTGAGGGCGGAAACAAAATGCCCGCAACTCTTACCACCGACGGCGCAAACTACTATGCAAGATTTAAAGCACATGAATACAGAGTTGAATACTATGTAAACGACCAGCTTGTTCATGTTGATCTTGTTCCCTATCTCGGCACAATTCCCGCCTACACCTACACCGAAGAGGGCTATGATATAGGCGCTTGGAGTTATGTTCCCGAAATAGTTGACGGACCCTTCAACATTGTTGTAAGAGCCACCAAGACTGCAAAGAATTACACCCTTACAATCAACTATGCAGGTGCCGGCGCTGCCACACCCGCACAGTACACCGCACAGGTTGCATACGGCACAAATTACAGCGTAACCTCACCCACAGTTAACGGCTACACACCCGATAAGGCTGTTGTTGAAGGCACCATGGGCGCCGGCAACCTTACCGTAACCGTAACTTATGCTGCAGGCGTTCACGCCGTTAAGGTCAGCTACACAGGTGCAGGCAAGAATACTCCTGCCGCATATCAGGGCACAGCCGCTTACGGCGAAGCCTACAGCGTAACCTCACCCACAGTTGTCGGCTACACACCCGACATTAAAGTTGTTGAAGGCACCATGGGCG
>JAZUJM010000042.1:0-10418 GCA_045642785.1 Acutalibacteraceae bacterium
AGATATTTCCTTTGGGGTACTATCTGGTGGCTTAAGTAATTTCTCCTAATAAAAAATCCGGGATTCACTTTTTTCGGTGAATCCCGGATAATTTTATTAGGAGAACTATCAATCGTTGGTATAATTATCAAAATAGCCCTGAATAAGAACTATCGGAGTGCCCTTGTCGCCGCTACCGGAGGTAAGGTCGCAAAGGGAACCGATAAGGTCGGTTAAGCGGCGGGGAGTTGTGCCCTGAGATTCCATTGAACCCACAAGGTCGTCGCCCTTGTTCTTGATATAATCGCTGATTGCGGATTTAAGAGCATCGCCCTCAAGGGAGGCAAAGTTGTTATCCGCAAGGTATTTAAGCTTAACCTCATTGGGTGTGCCGTTGAGGCCGTCAGTGAAGGCGGGGGAAACAACGGGGTCTGCAAGCTCCCAGATTTTTCCTACGGGGTCTTTGAAAGCGCCGTCGCCGTAAACCATGACCTCAACCTTTTTGCCGGTTGCGTCAAGCACGTTTTTCTGCACGCCGTAAACAAAATCCTTGCAGTCTCTGGGGAAGAGCTTGATTTTATCCTCGGTTGCCTTGTTGGAGCCGAGAAGACCGTAAAGCTCGTTGCAGCCGCTGCCGTTAACGGGAGCATTCATTATTTCATCAAGGCCGAAAACCTTCTCTGCGCCTGCAGCTTTGAGTATTCTCTTGGTGCGGGCTCTGGTGTGGATATCGCAGGTGAGAACATTCTTTGTGTAGCTGAGAATGGCTCTGGGGTTGTTGGCAAGGATAATTTCGCACTCTGCGCCACATTCCCTGATAAGGTCGCCGTAGTAGGCAACATAATCAACGCCGGTGAAGGGGTGCTTGTTTTCGCCGAAGAGCTCACGGTATTTTTCAAGGGTGAGAACATCCGAATAGGGGTTAACGCCCTTTTCGTCAAGGTCGTCAAGTGAAACAAGGTGGTTGCCCACTTCATCTGAGGGGTAGCTGAGCATAAGAACGATTTTCTTTGCGCCCTTTGCTATGCCGCGAAGGCAGATAGCAAAACGGTTCCTTGAAAGAATGGGGAAAATAACGCCGACTGTTTCACCGCCGAGCTTTGCCTTAACATCAGCCGCTATATCATCAACGGTGCAGTAGTTGGCCTGAGCCCTTGCAACAACGGATTCGGTAACGGCAATAACATCGCGGTCACGAAGGTCAAAGCCCTCTGACTTTGAAGCTGCAATAACGGAATCGGAAACGATTTTTGCAAGGTCATCGCCGCTGCGGATTATGGGAGCGCGAACTCCGCGTGAAATGGTGCCGACAAGTCTTTCCATAATGAAAACTTCCTTTCAAAAGCAAATTTTACACTTGTATTTTACCACTTAATATGGTATAAGTAAAATTAGTAATATTATTATCTTATATAAGGAGCGCTAATAGTGGACGCAAAGCTTGAGCAATACAGAATCTTCAACGCCGTTGCGGCGGCGGGCAGCGTTTCCGGCGCGGCGGAAAAGCTGTTTGTTACTCAGTCCGCCGTCAGCCAGGCTATCCGTCAGCTTGAAAATTCGCTCGGCTCCACTCTGTTTTTCCGCACCCCGCGCGGCGTTACCCTCACCCACGAAGGCGAGGTGCTTTTTCAATACACCTCCTCTGCCCTTGAGCTTCTTGAAACCGGCAGCAGGCGGCTTTCCGCGCTGGGCGAGCTTAAAGAGGGCGAGCTGAGAATCGGCGCCTCCGATACCGTTTCATCCTACTTTCTTCTGCCCCGGCTTGAAGCCTTTCACCGCGCCTATCCGGGGATTAAAATTGAGGTTATTAACGGAGTAACCAAAGAAGCGGTTGAGCTTGTTAAAAGGGGCAGGATTGATTTAGCCTTCGGCAACCTGCCGATTGAGGATGAAGCGCTCAATGTGGTACCCTGCCTTAAGGTTCACGATGTTTTTGTTGCCGGGCCGGGCTTTGAGCACCTTAAGGGCAAGGCTCTTTCACGCCGTGAAATTGCGGAGCTGCCGCTGATTTTGCTTGAAAAAAAGAGCAATTCAAGGAATTTTGTTGACGGCGAATTTCTGATTTCCGGCAGCAGGCTTTCCGCCTCAATAGAGCTCGGCGCTCACGAGCTGCTTTTACAGTTTGCCCAGATAGGGCTCGGCGTAAGCTGTGTTATACGCGAATTTTCCGAAAAATATTTAAACTCCGGCGAGGTTTTTCAGCTTGAAATGCGCAAGCCCCTGCCCGAAAGGGCGATTGGCTTCTGCTATTTAAAAAAGCCGGAGCTCACCCCGGCGGCGGCAAAGTTCATTGAAGAAATATGAAGTATAAATGATTCAAAATATAAGGAGGATAATGTATGCAAACACCGAAGCAGGGAGTGCTTGAATATATGTTCAGGCGCTATTTACCCAAGTATCTCTTTTTTGAAACCCTGCCCGTAACCGAGTGGCAGCACACCTGCGGCAGCCACATTGACTGCGGCAAATACGAAAAGGAAGAGGACTTCTGCGAAACGATTCACACGGGTGAGCGCTGGTTCGCCGCCTATGACAGCGCGGATTGGTTCTCGGCCAAAGTTACCGTGCCCCAGAGCTTTGCCGGGCGCGATGTGCGCCTTTATGCCGATGTGGGCGGCGAGGCGCTTATCACGGTTAACGGCGTTATCCGCGGCTCGGTAACACACTCCGACGGCGGCCAGCACCGTGAAGAGATTCTGCTCAATGAGGAGTTCAAGGGCGGCGAGGTGCTCAATATCTTAATTGAAGCCACCGTAAACTCCGGCGAATTCTGCGACGAGGCTATGGACGGCGCAAAGAATCGTGAGCACCTTTTCAAAAAGGTTGAGCTTGCGGCGGTGGATACCGTTGTTGAAAGCTACTGGTACGATATAAGCGTTGCATTTGAGGCACTCACCTATATTAAGGATGATTATATTAAAAGCGCTGTTTATAAGGCTGTTGACGATTCACTTCACACCATTGATTTTGATTTTGACGAGCCGAGAGTACGCGCCTCAATCGCAAAGGCAGCGGAGGTTTATCACAAGCTGCTCGGCGAAATAAAATATGTTCCTCAGTCGGAAATCGTTTTCACAAGCCATTCTCACATTGATGTTGCGTGGCTGTGGAGAATTCAGGAAAGCGTTCGCAAGGGCGCGCGCACCTTCTCCAACAATATGTCACTTATGGACAGATACCCCGAAATGACCTTTGCGCAAAGTCAGGCCGTGCTTTATGATATGATGAAGCGCTGGTATCCCGATGTTTACGAAAAGATTAAAGAAAAGGTCAAAAACGGCCAATGGGATATTGTGGGCAATGTGTGGGTAGAGGCGGATACCAACATCGCCTCCGGTGAAGCGCTGATTCGTCAGCTGCTTTACGGCAGGGAATTTTTCTTAAAGGAGTTCGGCAAATGCTCCGACACCTACTGGCTGCCGGATTGCTTCGGCTTCTCATGGGCTCTGCCGCAGATTATCCGCCGCAGCGGTATGAAATATTTCATTACCTCAAAGCTCAACAATAACGACACCAACCGCTTCCCCCACACCCTTTTCCGCTGGCAGGGCAACAACGGTGATGATATAATCGCCTACCTGCAAAGGGCGGAATACAACGGCGAATACGGCATTACCGATATCAGAAAAGCCGAAACAAATGACGAAAAAGGCATTGTAAACTTAACCATGGCAATGTTCGGCCACGGCGACGGCGGCGGCGGAGCCATGCTGCCCATGCTTGAAAGGGGTAAACGATATAAAAACTTCCCCGGCCTGCCCGCTACAAGAATCGGCCATGTGGATGAATTTTTCAACAAGGTCAGCGAAAAGCGCGATGAGCTCCCCGTTTGGAACAACGAGATGTATTACGAAAATCACCGCGGCACCTACACAAGCCAGGCCTTTGTTAAAAAGAACAACCGCCGCAACGAATACCTGCTCTCACGCGGTGAAATGGCAAGCATTTTTGCCCTTGTGCTTGCGGGTAAGGATTACCCCAAGGAAGAGCTTGAAGAGTGCTGGAAGATTCTGCTCACCAACCAGTTCCACGATATTCTGCCCGGCTCCTCCATTCACGAGGTTTATGTTGACGCAAAGCGCGATTATGCCGCCCTTACCAAGCGCACAACGGCACTTTTCAACAGCGCACTTAACACCGTTAACGCCGAAATCTCACTTAAGGCAGACAGCATTGTGTGCTGGAATCTTACCTCGGTTTGCGCCGCCTGCCCGGTGAGCGTTGAAATACCCGAAAAGAACCTTTGCCCGGTTAACGAAAACGGCGAAAAGCTTCCCAGCACCGTTACCGAAAACGGCGGCAAATTCATTCTCACCTTCACGCCGAATAATCTGCCGCCGATGACCTTCAAGGCCTTTGCCCTTGTTAAGGGTGAAAGCGAGGGCAAATGTGTAGCGGCGCAGAAGAATCTGCTTGAAAATGATAAGCTTCGCGTTGCCTTTGATGAAAACGGAATCATCACCTCAATTTTTGACAAGGCGAATGACCGCGAGGTGCTTGACGGCAAGGGCAATCTGCTCTCAATTTCTCAGGATAAATGTATTCACGAAACCGCATGGAACCTTGAAATCAATTATCAGAAAAAGATGTGGGAGCTTGAAAGCGCCGAGAGCATTGAAGCGGTTGAATCAAACGCTCAGCGCGGAGTGCTGCGCATTATCCGCAAATTCAACAAATCGACCATCACCCAAAATATCATTCTCAACGCCGGCTCTGACGAGCTTGTGTTTGACACCGAGGTTGACTGGCACGAAACCGACAAGGTGCTTAAGGCCGCGTTTGATGTTGCGGTGCTCAACACCGAGGCTTCATATGACATCGCCCACGGTGCGATAAAGCGCCCCACCCACTTCAACACAAGCTATGACGCCGCACAGTTTGAGGTTTGCTGCCACAAATGGGCCGACCTTTCCGAGGGCGGCTACGGCGTGAGCCTGCTTAACGACTGCAAATACGGCTGTGATATTCACGGCAGCAAGATGAGGCTCACCCTTATGCGTGCCTCCACCTGCCCCGACAGAACCGCCGACCACGGCATTAACACCTTCACCTATGTTCTGTATCCTCACTTAAACTCCTGGCAGGATGCCGAAACGGTTAAAAAGGCGCTTGTGCTCAATGTTAAGCCCGCCGCATTTTTCGTTAAGGCGCAGGGCGGCAAAATCGAAAGCCTTGCCCCGTTTGTGAGCATTGACCGCGAAAATGTTATTATTGAGGCGGTCAAGCAGGCGCAAAACGGCAGCGGCCTTATTCTTCGAGTGGTTGAAACCGAGCAGCGCCGCGGCAAGGTGACGGTTAAATGGAATCTGCCCGGCACAAGGGTTTGCGAAACAAACCTTATGGAATGTGATGAAGGCGAAATCGAATTCAAAAACAATGAATTCAGCTTTGACATCAAGCCCTTTGATGTAAGAACATTCAGAATTTTCTGATAAACAGCGTTAAATTAACCGGAGCCGTAAACCCAGAAACGGGTTTACGGCTCCGAAGTTTTTTATGTTTTCCGGCAGAAGCAGGCTCCGCCTTTTTCGATTTTTGACTTACGGCTTAACAAAGCCGAAGATTTTTTCAAACAGATTTACGATTATATCAATTATATTGTTGAAAAACAGCTTGATTTTTTCACCGAATGACGGGCAAGCCGGTCTGTTTAAGCGTTCACCGGTGCCGGCATTATAAGCAGTCAATCCGCCCTCACGGGTAAGGCCGATTTTTGTGCCCTTTAAAGTGCCGGCTTTTGAATAATCAAACGGCTCAAAGCCAAGCCCGACGGCTGCCGAATCCCCGGTAAATTCAAAATCATATGATGAAGCATCATTGAATCCGGGCTCGGCATAAACCGCGGAGCCGAGGAGCTTTTTCCTTTCGGCAGTACGGCGGATAATGGCCTTATCCGTATAAATGCCTGTTGTAAAATAAAGCTCGTCACCGCAGCTCATATCCCAAAGGATGTTGCCGCTCCCGTTAAAATGGCCGGTATTGCCGAGGTATTCAACGGCAAGAACCCTGTTATCGGTCAGAAGAATATTGTTAAAATATGAGTTGTTCAAGCCGGTTAATGAAGCAAATTCCTCTGCGCCGAGGCTTGCAATGCTTTGACCCGAAAGAGCAAAAATGTTGTTTCTGATAATGTTATTCCTGCTGAGCGTTGTGTTGAAGCATGAGGTGCTGCAATTAAAAACAAGATTATTTTCAACCGTCATAAATTCGCAGCCCGAATCAAGATAAATTCCGTTGCCGGCATAGCCGCCGCTGCCGTCATAACATGAGCAGTCGTGAATAACATTGCCGCTGACAACCGTGCCGCTCTGAACGCCGAGCATATATATTCCGCCAAGGTCGGAAAGAGTTTTCAGGCCGATATTATAGATAAGATTATCGCTGATTCTGAGGTTTCCGGTCGGATTTTCACCGAAAAGCCACATATATCCGCCGGATATTCCGGTATAATATCCGTCGTGAATTTCGTTATTAATTATTTCTGCCGTGTCGCAGTAAGTAATTATTATTCCGCAGGCGCCGAAAAACTGCCTGCCGTATTTTTCGATTTCGCAGTTTCTGACACTTATATTTTCCGCATTGTTTTCACGCATTTCTTCAATGTTTTCACCGACAAAAAATCTGCCGCCGATAAAAACCGCATTCGCCCCGATATTGCCGAAATAGCAGGAATCCACAGCGCTGTTCTTTGCGCCTGTGAAATAGCGTATCGCCGTTGCGCCGATATTTTCAAAATCGCAGTTTCTGAAATTGATGTTGTCGGAACAAATAATATCAATGGCGGCATTGACATCAACCGCACCCTGAACAGATGAAACTTCATAGTCTCTCAGGCGGGTGTGGATATTCATATTCAGGTATTTATCATCGGAATAGTCCCAGCCGGTGTCTG
This sequence comes from Acutalibacteraceae bacterium, assembly GCA_045642785.1. Classification (GTDB taxonomy): domain Bacteria; phylum Bacillota; class Clostridia; order Oscillospirales; family Acutalibacteraceae; genus CAG-177. Next base: position 6,872 of record JAZUJM010000042.1, read on the forward strand.
CAAATTTAATGTTTTCAAAAGTAATTCCCGAGGAATTTTCAACATTCATCAGCAGAGCTTCGGATGAAGCGAAAAGAACAAGATTTTCCGCCGTTTCTCCCTCAAAGGGAACATACCAGACCTTATCGGCTTTGGAATCAAAGCACCATTCACCGGGCTTATCAAGTGATTCAAGTACATTCTGCAAAAAATATCTGTCGCCGGGTTCAATCGGCCTGCCCGAATACCTTGCGAGCCTGAAAAGGCCCGTGTTTTCATCGAATGATACCGGCTTTTCAACCTCGCTGACCCATTGGTGCAGAATTTCAACCGTCACATCACAAAGATTTGACGGCGTTTTTTTCAAATCATGAGCAAAGAAGCCGTCGGAAGCAAGGTCGTTGCCCTCTCCTTTTGTGTCGGACAAATCGGGCTTATCTATGTAATAATAACCCGATTCGGGAAGCCTTGTCACCTCAAGCTTTCGGCTTTCGGAAAAAAGAGCCGATATTCTTTTTCCGTTTGCCGGGGCGGAAAAAGCCTTAACTCCGTTTACCGTACATTCAGTCCATTCAGACACGGGACAGGCATTGGTGATTTTTGCGGTTTCACCCGGAACAGACAAAACCGTTATATTCTTTTTTATTCCGTTAAAGTTAATCGGGGAAGCGAAGCGGTAAACGCCGCCTTTAAGATAAATGAAGCTTCCGTTTTCGGCGCTGTCAACGGCCTTTAAAAATTCATCGGCAGAAGAAACGGTTACCGAATTTGCAGCCGAGCCCATAACGCAAACGCCCCCCATTCCGATAATTAAAGACAGAATAACTGCCGCAGCTTTTTTAAGAAATGATTTTTTCATAACACGCCTCTGATGTTTTTTAAACTAAATAAAGCAGAAAGAAACAGCCTTGCATAACCTTGACAGCAAAGCTGAGGAACGGTTCCCGCCGTTGTTTTTGCCGGGGATTTTTCGGTTTTAATCAGATGTTTAAACAAAGCAGGTTTCGTAGGGGCGATTTTTAATCGCCCGCCGAATTCTAATCAAAATTTGCCGTTATTTCGCGGGCGTTCAATGAACGCCCCTACGATGTAGCCGGTGGTTTTGTGCTCAGGTGCCCCATTGGTGCGCCTTTTTGCAGGGCAGGGCCTTGTGTCCTGCCGTAAAAAATTATTCTTCTGAGCTTTCATTCATTTTCCGCAAAGCGTTATACAGCTTTACGGAATCCGGATGGCCGCAAAACGCGGCAGACCCCGGCGCATTAACAAGCCCTATATGCTGGTAGCAGAGTATTTCGTCAACAAAAGGCGATACTGCTTCTATCTGCTTTTTAATGCGCTCAATCGGTGCGGGCACCAGCGCCGAGCGGCACACAATGCCCTCAAATGTAAACAGCTCAATATCCGCCCACAGTTTGCTTTTGCCCGCTTTATCATGGGCTTTTTTTAATCTTTTATAGTATCGCGCCGTCTGCTTCGGCGTGGATTTTTTAACGCCGACCTCATCCTGATACGCTATAAAATCGACATTCATTTCTTTTAACTGCTTTATATATCTGCCGTTGGGTATGGCGATTTTCGTGCCGAACGGTGCAATCAGCGTTTTGGTTCCGGGTGCGATTCTCTGCGCCTCGGCAGAATAGGCATTCACATAGCTCACAAAATTCCTGCCGAAATGCCCTATTATGCAGGTTTCATCGGGAAAATACCAGCCGTAAAAGGACGGATGCAAGCCGTATTTGGCCCAAAGCTGCCGCATAGCCTTAAACGCCCTTTCGCGCACAACTTCGGATTTCATATTCTCCGCAGGCTTGGTCCAGTTACCGTAAAATCCGCAGGAAACAAAGACCTTTATGCCGTGTTCATCCGCCGCTGACAGCAGTTCTTCTATCGGTTCCCTGCACTCCATATCGGCAAAGGGAAAAATATCCGTATCAAAGTAGCAATATTCATCATCGTCATAAACTATTGCGGTATTCATAAGCACAAGGTATTTAAGCCCCCACCCTGCCGCTTCTGCCACCTTTTCGCGCCATTGCGCCGCCGTAAAGGTGCGGCAGGTATCGTTCCAATACCTGCCCTCGACCGGGGAGTGGTGCCTGAATTCAAACCATGCGCCCGTAATATGCTTTTCCATTCGGTTCACCTTTCAGGCTCAGTATTTTCTTGAAATTTTCTGTTCGGCTTCCTCGCGTGATATCAGCCCTGAGTTGCAGTCAGCCATAATCTGCACGTCCTTATCCTTAAGGCGGTAGAATTCCCATACTATCCACGCCAGTATGCAGCCGATTGTGGGAACGAACACATAGAAAAACCAAAGTGAATCAAGTGCGTGCTCAGATTGAGTAATGCCCGCTTCTTCAAGCTCCTTAAAGCTTTCAACCTCAATCATATGCCAGCCCACAGATTTAAGCCCGAGCAGGAAAAGGCCGAGCGCACCCGAAATTGCGGCAGTAAGCTTGGCAACAAAGGTCTGAATTGCAAAGGTTATGCCCTTTGCTTCGATTCCCGTTTTATATTTTCCGTATTCGGCACAGTCCGGGGTGAAAAGAGCCATGGCAATGGCAACAACCGCAAGCGGAATACTGCGCAGCACCGAAAGAATAATAAAGCCGATAATCGTATTGTAGCCCACAAAGAACATTATAACTCCGATTACGGAAACCGCGGCCATGGATGCGCGGTAAAGCTTCATTTTGTCATATTTTCTGATAAGGTGCGGTATAAGAAGCGATACTATCGCAGACGGCGCAACCCCGAGCGCAGAAACAACAAGTGAAAACAGCGAACTGTTAAAGAGATAGTAGGATACATACAGATTCAGCGCACCCTGAATATTAAGCGCAGCATAGAAGAAATAGCCGAGATAGTAAATAAGCAGGTATTTGTTGTGGATGAGGTATTTGAACATTGCACGAACGGTGAATGTTTCCTCCTCTTTTGAGTGATACCTCTCTTTAAGCTTAAATGAAGCCGGCTGCATGGTGGCAAACGCCATGGCACAAAGCACCACCGCGATTACCGAATAGCTTGCACCGATTTTTTCGGAAACAAGAACGGTTGCCACAACGGTTGTAATGCCCACGCCGACATAAGTCCATATGCTTTTATATGAAATAACCGTGTTGCGCTCGTCAAGATTGTTTGTCATGGATGTGATAATTGCAAAAATCGGCACATCGCAGAGCGTGTATGCGGCATCCCACAGAATATAGGCAACAGCAAACCAGATAAGCTTTGCATTTTCGCCGAACGATGACGGAATAAAGAATATAAGCACCGTACAAATCGGAATAAGTATTGTGGAAATCTTTATCCACGGCAGGTATTTTTTGCCGCTTTTGAATTTCACCTTGTCAAAAATCACGCCGAAAATCGTATCGTTTACCGCATCCCATATTTTAACTACGAGCATAACCGCCGCCGATTTAACGGGCGATATTCCCTGAAACATAAGGTATGTTACAAGGTATGTGGAAACAAGCGTATAAATTATATTCTGACCTGCAAAGTATGAGTAATATGTCATTCTTTCGCCCTGCGTGGTAGACCAGCCGGGTTTTGTTGCAGT
>JAZUJM010000043.1:0-12613 GCA_045642785.1 Acutalibacteraceae bacterium
ATGCCGATTACAAAAAATATGAGGCAGGCGAAGCCGATTTCAGCTTCACCTTCATCTACAATGTGGCAAAGGTTTGCGGCGTTGAGATTTCGGATATTCTTGAGGGTGAAAGCCCCAGCCTTACCGAGTACAACCTTGTGAGGAAGGATGAAAACTATCCCATAGTTCGCCGTCAGGGCTTTGAATACAACCGCCTTGCCCCGTTTTTCAAGGGCAAGATTGCCGAGCCGTTCAGAGTTGTTGTGCCCTATAGCGAAGAGGCACTCAGCCCGCCCTACCATATGGTAAGCCATGAGGGGCAGGAGATGAATATTATCATCCGCGGCACCCTTATGTTCAAAATCGGCACAAGCACCGAGATTCTGAACCCCGGCGACAGTATCTATTTCAACAGCTCCATTCCCCACGATGAAATTGCAATCGGCGGTGAGGACTGCGAATTTTACGCAATAGTCATTAACCCCGACAGCGAAAAAACAATAAAAATAACCGATGAAATCAGAACCGCAAGCGAAACGAATGTTGACCTTGCCCGAATCAAAGACCCGGTTGCCGACCGCTTTATTCAAACCTCGCTTGATTCAAGCGGAGTGCTCAGCGGCATTAAATTCCGCAACATAGAGAACTTCAACTTCGGCTTTGATATCGTTGACGCCATTGCCGAAAAAGACCCGGAAAAGCTTGCCATGATTTACCTTGACGAGCAAGGCAATGAGCGCCGCTTCACCTTTACCGACATGAAGCATTACAGCGCCATGACCGCCAATTATTTCCGCTCGCTCGGCATCAAGCGCGGCGACCGCGTTATGCTTGTTTTAAAGCGCCACTATCAGTTCTGGTTCTCGATTCTTGCCCTGCACAAGATAGGCGCCGTTGCCATCCCCGCAACCAATCAGCTTGTGGAGCACGATTTTGAATACCGCTTCAACGCGGCAGGTGTAAGCGCCATTGTATGCACGGCAGACGGTGCAACAGCCGCCCAGGTTGATGCCGCAGCCGAAAAGAGTCCCACACTCAAAACCAAAATTATTGTTAACGGCACGCGTGACGGCTGGCATTGCTTCAATGAGGAGTTTGAAAAATTCAGCCCCGTTATGGAGCGCCCCGCACCCACCGAATGTCCCGGCGGCGACGATGCCATGATAATGTTCTTCACCTCCGGCACAACGGGCTACCCAAAAATTGCCGTTCACAGCTACAAATACGCTCTCGGTCACTTCATCACCGCCAAATACTGGCACAATGTTGACCCGAACGGCCTTCACTTCACCATTTCCGACACCGGCTGGGGCAAGGCTCTTTGGGGCAAGCTTTACGGCCAGTGGATTTGCGAAGCGGCAACCTTTGTTTATGATTTTGACCGCTTCAAGGCAAATGATATTCTTTCCCTTTTCGCAAAGTACAACATCACTACCTTCTGCGCACCGCCCACAATGTACCGTTTCTTCATTAAGGAAGACCTTTCAAAGTACGACCTCAAATCCCTCAAATATGCAACCGTTGCGGGTGAGGCGCTCAACCCCGAGGTTTTCCACCAGTTCTTAAAATCCACCGGCGTTTGCTTAATGGAGGGCTTCGGTCAAACCGAAACTACCCTCACCGTTGGCAACTTTGTCGGTTCATCAATCAAGATAGGCTCCATGGGCAAGCCCAGCCCCATGTATGATGTTGAAATCATCAACGGCGAAGGCAAGCCCGCAAAGGTGGGCGAGGTTGGCGAAATCGTTATCAAAACCGGATTCGGCGCTCCCTGCGGCCTCTTTAAAGGCTATTACCTTGATAAGCAGAAAACCGATGAAGCCTGGCACGATGATATGTACCACACCGGCGACACCGCGTGGCGCGATGAAGACGGCTACTTCTGGTATGTGGGCCGCGTTGATGACCTTATCAAATCCTCCGGCTACCGCATAGGGCCGTTTGAGATTGAAAGCGTTATTATGGAGCTGCCCTATGTGCTTGAATGCGGCGTTTCGGCGGCACCCGATGAAATCAGAGGTCAGGTTGTTAAGGCCTCAATAGTGCTCACAAAGGGCACCGAGGGCACCGACGAGCTCAAAAAAGAGATTCAGAAATATGTTAAGGAGAAAACCGCTCCCTACAAATACCCGAGAATCGTTGAGTTTATGGATGAGCTGCCCAAAACCATAAGCGGCAAAATCAAGCGCGTTGATTTAAGAAACGCAAGCAAATCATAACAGCAAAATCCCCGCTCCGGAGTTAATCCGAAGCGGGGATTTTAAGCTTTGTTCTGATTTTACTTTGATATTACTTCCGCTTTTTCCATAATAATAGGCTCAACAGGTGAGGATAATGCTCCGTCGCTTCCCATTGTGCGCTCAATTTTAAGAAAATCGTCAACGGTTTCCATTCCCTCAATAACCTTGCCGAAAGCGGCATACAAGCCGTCAAGGGAGCCGGTGTAATCGTCGCTGTAGCAAATGAAGAACTGGGTCGAAGCCGAATTCATATCGCTGCCCATCCTTGCCATGGAAATAACTCCGCGGGTGTGCGAAAGTGTGTTCTGAGTAAAGCCGTTTGCGGCAAACTCGCCCTTTATTGTTTTTTCGGTGCCGTTGCTGATACCGTCACCGTCGGGGTCGCCGCCCTGCGCCATAAAGCCCTCAACCACCCGGTGAAAGCCCACGCCGTTGTAAAAGCCGGAGTTTACAAGGTCAAGGAAATTCTGAACCGTTTCGGGCGCAAACTCGGGATAAAGCTCCAAGGTAAAGCTGCTGCCGTTTTCCATTGTAATTTTTACAAGCGGATGCTCACCGTCGGCAAAAGATGAGGTTACTTTTTCATTGGCGGCAGGCTCTTCCGCTTTTTTTCCGCAGGCGCAAAGCCCGAAAATCAGAGCTGAAGCAAGGCAGAGAGCGACAACAGCAAATAATACTTTTTTCATTATTTCACCGTTCCTTTTGTTTTTTATATATAATAACATATTTCCCGCGAATTTCAACGCCTGATTATCAAACTTTTTTGTGCTTAGTGAAGCCGCACAGCTTCTTGACAGATTTCGCCAAAGCAATTAAAATATCGTGGAAGACGGTTTTCGCCTTTCACATTTTTCTTTCGGAGGCAGAATTATGAAAAAAATCGGCAAAGAGGTTCTGTTTATCGGCGCAAAGGGCAATAATCCGCGAAACGGCGAGGGTGCGTTTATAAGATTAAAAAACGGCGATATTCTGTTCGGCTACACCGAATATATCGGTAACAATGACAGCGACGACGCCAACGCCCGCATTGCCGCGGTTATCTCTCACGACGAGGGAGAAAGCTTCAGCGAAAGCCGTGTGCTCTTTGACAAGCCGGAGGGCACAAAAAACATAATGAGCCTTTCCTTCCTGAGAATGGGCAACGGCGACATAGGCGCTTTTTATATTGTAAAGAACGCCGACGGAACCGATAAAATAGTGCTTCGCCGCTCCGCTGATGAGGGCGAAAGCTGGGATGAGGGCATAAGCTGTATGGATTGCCTGCCGGAGCAGGATTACTTTGTGCTCAATAATGACCGTGTTTTAAGGCTTAAAAGCGGCAGAATCATTTTCTCCGTGGCACGGCACTCCGTAAAGGCGGAAAAAGGCCGCTTTATGCCGGGAGTTCTGTGCTTCTTTATCTCCGATGATGACGGCAGAAGCTTTCGCAAAACCGAGGTTGAATTTTCCTCTCCCTTCCCGAATGATAACGACGGCTATCAGGAACCCGGCCTTTATGAATTTGCCGACGGCACTCTTTGGTGCTACAACCGCACCGGGCTCGGCCACCAGTTCACCTGCCGCTCCGCTGATGAGGGCGAAAGCTGGAGCACCCCGGCCCCCGATTATTTCTTTTCCTCCCCCTGCTCACCGATGCTTGTTAAAAAAATAAGCGGGCTTACCCTTGCCGTTTTTAATCCCGTGCCCGCTCACCTGCTCAGAAGCCCGGCCGAGCCGTGGGGCAGAACACCTTATGTGCTGGCAGTAAGCAATGATGACGGCAAAAGCTTTTGTGCCGACAGGCTGTTTTATATTGAAGATGACCTTTCAAACGGCTACTGCTACCCCGCAATGATTGAGGTTGACGGCGGCTTCCTGCTTGCCTATTATCACTCGGATAACACGGGCTTTTGCCTTAAAAGCCAAAGAATCAAAAAGATTATGCTTGATGAATTAAAATAAAAAAGGCTCTGCCGCCGTTTCTGCTCAAGGGTATACGGCGGCAGAGTTTTATTTCATATCCTCCAGCATATTTTCGGCAAATATCCCGTAGCCCTTTGTGGGGTCGCTCACAAAAACATGGGTAACCGCGCCCACAAGCATTTTGTTCTGAACTATCGGTGAACCGCTCATCCCCTGCACAATTCCGCCGGTTTTTTCAATCAGCTTTTCGTCCTTGACGGTTATAGTCATATTTCTGTTTGCCGTGTCGGCGGCGGAGTAGAGCTTTGTTATCTCAATATCATAGGCGTGCGGGCCCGTGGAATCAAGGGTGGCTATAAGCTGAGCCTTTCCGGTTTTAACTTCATCTGCAAGTGCAACCGGAACGGCAGGCCCCGCGGTCTGAGAGGCATCGGTAAATCTGCCGTAAATGCCCGTTGAGGCATTAAGGCTGAGCGTGCCCACCGATTTGCCGGTAAACACACCGCAAAGCTCACCCGGGCCGTCCCTGCTGCCGCGGTAGATTCCCTTTATCCCGGCCTCCACCGCCTCCCCCTGAGAAAGCGGCATAAGCTCGCCCGTGTCAACATCACACACAGCGTGGCCGAGCGCGGCAAATTTGCCTGTTGCCGGGTCAATAAAGCTCACTGTGCCCACCCCGGCAGAGCTGTCACGCACCCAAAGCCCGGCCTTGTATTCGCCCTCGGCATTTGCGGCGGGGGTCAGGTGCATTTCATAGGGCTTTGTGCCCCTTATTACATTTAAGGCAACGGTTTTCCCGGAGCTGACAGCCCGCGCAATATCGTCGGAGCCGGTCACGGTTTCGCCGTTTATTTTTGTAATAATGTCCCCCTCGCGCAGTCCCGCTCCCTCACCGGGAATCACGCTGCCCAGGGAGGTCATAACCTCATCAACGCTCACAACTATCACTCCCTCGGTGTACATCTTTATTCCGATTATTCCGCCGCCGAGGGTAACATATCTTCGCCTTTGGGAATTGACCTGAACATTTTTTACCGGGAAAAGCCCGAATGCCTTTATCTCGGCCTCTGCCGCCGCGTCCTCGGAGCCGGAAACGGGAATATTCTGCCCGTCGCCGAAGCTCAGCGCATAAACCTCCGGCAGCTCCGGCCTTCCGCCGAAGCCGATATTCATTTCATCCGGCAGCGAAGCCGAAGCAAGGCCGATAACGGTAAAAATCGCGGCGCAGAATATCGCCGCCGCAGCCGTCAGCGCTTTAAAAAATCTTTTCATAATTCACCTCCCCTCTGCCGTAAAAATATTTACGGCAGTTTTATTTTTTGCAGCAAAGAGAAGTATATTTAAGGAAAGATTGAAGCGGTTTTCAAATTTTTCACTCAAGAAGAATTGCCCCGGATTTGGTTTTCATCAAATCCGGGGCAGGTCAATTTTTAATTATTATCAGTTTTCGGCAGATGCGCGTTTTACCCAGCGCTTAAAGAAAGCAACTGCGGGTTCGATGGTGGCAATGGGAAGCCTTTCGTTTGTGGCGTGGGTGCAGCGAAGCATTTCGATTGTTACATTAAAGGGAGCGTAACGGTAGATGTTGTCGCAAACGGGCTCATAATAGCAGGCATCGGTGCCGCCCATAACAAGGTAGGGGGTAACGATGTTGTTCGGATTCTCCTGCATGCAGATCTGCTCAAGAATCTTGAAGGGTCTGCTGTCGGTGGGGGAGAATTTGGAAGCCTCTTTAGCCTTAAGAAGCTCAACTGAGATATCCTTGTTGCGGCAAACCTTGCGGATGTGCTTTTCAACATCGGCAACGGTGGTGCCGGGCATCTGACGGAAGTTGATTGTTACATTGGCGTTCTGTGCAAGAACATTCGCCGCGGGGCTGCCCTCTGCCATTGTGATGGCGGTGGTGGTTCTGATAAGGCAGGCTGCGGGGGGAATCTGCTTCATAACCTGCTTGATAACGGGAGAAAGCAGGTTAAGGTTGCAGGTAACAAGCCTTACGGGGTAGGTGCAGTTTCTGCCCACGCCGGAGAAAAGGTCCTTAATAAAGGGCATAAGCTCCGATTTGAACTGGTGGTTTTCAAGGTCCCTTATAACATTGGCAAGCTCGCCGATTGCGGAGTGCTTGGGAGGCTGTGAGGAGTGGCCGCCCTTTGAATGAACGGAAACCTTGAAATCGGTGTAGCCCTTTTCGGCAATGCCGACACCGACAAGCTTTTTGCCGCTGATAACGCCTTTGATATCAAGGTCAAGAATTGCACCGCCCTCGTCGATAATGGAATCAAGGTGGATTCCTCTTTCCTTGAATATTTCCATCATTGAGTTTGCGCCGCTTTCGCCGGAGGCAACAACCTCTTCATCCTGACCGAAGCAAAGGTAAACATCTCTTTCGGGAGTGAAGCCCTCGGAAATAAGGGTTTCGATTGCTTCCATAACGCAGATAAGGTGGTTCTTCATATCAAGAGCGCCGCGGCCCCAGATCATTTCGCCGTCGTTATAGCCCTCAAAGGGAGGATGAGTCCAGTTTTCTTCGGTACCCTCTTCAATGGGAACAACATCCTGATGTGAAAGAAGAGCCATGGGGTCAAGCTCGGGCTTTGTGCCCTTCCAATGGAACATAAGGCTTGCCTCATTAACAACCTCTTTGGTCATTGTTTTGTGAATAAGAGGATAGGATTCCTCAAGAAACTTTTCAAACTTTTTGAACTCGTTCCAGTCAACAAGTGACTTGTCGGGATTGCTTATGGTCTTGATGCGGATAGCGCCGGAGATGTGCTCGGCAGCCTTTTTGGCATCAACAAATTCGGGCTCGGCTGTGCCCCAATCCTTCTTTTCGGGAACGAATTTGGCGGCTCTGACTGCATTTGCGGCAAGCAGGGCGCCGCCGGCAGCTGCAACGGGAATGATAGGTTTCATTTTTATTGCCTCCTGATTAAAAATTCTTTGTTAATTATAATAACTCATTTCTTCCTCTTTTTCAACCGTTAAATCAGAAGAAGCTGAGCTGCGTTGTTTTGGGAATGGAATCGAGCGCGCCCATATCCTCAAGGGCGGCTATCAGGGTTTTTGAAGCGCCGGAGCGAAGCTGCAAATCATCCACCGAAATGAAGGTGCCGTTGCCGTCATCCCTTGCGGCGGCTATCGCCTTTGCCGCGTTTTCGCCCACGCCCGGGATTGCGGAAAACGGCAGCCTTATTTTGCCGTCTTCTATGGTGTAGGTCGAGGCCTCCGATTTGTAAACATCAACGGGCATAAACTGCACGCCCCTTGCCATCATCTCGTTAACGACCTGAAGAGAGGTGTAAACGCCCTCCTCCTTGGCGCTGGCCTCCTTGCGGTTCATCTTTTCTTTGATTTCGCGCATTTTGTCCTTAACCGCCGCTCGTCCGGCAAGCACCGACGGGGTATCAAGGTCCTCACCGCGAACGGTTAAAAAGGTGGCGTAATATTCAAGCGGGCGGTAAAGCTTGTACCACGCAAGGCGCATTGCCGCAATAACATAGGCGGCGGCGTGAGCCTTCGGGAACATATACTTAATCTTTAAGCAGGAATCAATGTACCATTGCGGCACACCGTGATCCTTCATCGCCTGCTTGTGCTCATCGGTCAAAAGCTTTGTGGCCTTTCCCTTACGGGTAATCTCCATTATCTTGAACGCCATACTCGGGTCAAGGCCCTTATTAATAAGGTAAACCATAATGCTGTCACGGGTACCCACAACCTCCGAAATGGTGCAGGTGCCCTCGGCAATCAAATCCTTTGCGTTGCCGAGCCACACATCGGTGCCGTGTGAAAGGCCGGAAATCTGAAGCATATCGGAAAAGTTTTTGGGCTTTGCGTCAACAAGCATCTGCAAAACAAACGGGGTGCCGAGTTCAGGAAGTGAAAGGGTTCCCGTGGGGCACTCTATATCCTCCGCCGTAACGCCCAGCGGCTCCGGGGTTTCAAGCAATTTATAAAGCTGAGGGTCGCACACATCAACATCCATTACCGATATTCCGGTCATATCCTCAAGATACTTGTACATTGTGGGAACATCGTGGCCGAGGTTATCAAGCTTAAGAATGGTGTCGTGCATGGCGTGGAAATCGAAGTGGGTGGTTTGCAGACCCTTATCCACATCATCGGCAGGGTGCTGAATGGGGGTGAAATCCTCCGCGTCGCGGTTGTTGGGCACAACCACCATTCCGCCCGGGTGCTGGCCCGTGGTGCGCTTAACGCCCACACAGCCGAGGGTCAGACGGTCTTCCTCCGCGCGGGAAACGGTTCTGCCCTTTTGTTCAAGCCATTTTTTAACAAAGCCGTAGGCGGTTTTGTCGGCAAGGGTACCTATTGTGCCCGCCTTGAAAACATGGGTAATGCCGAAAAGCTCCTCGGTGTAGCGGTGGGCGCGGAACTGATATTCGCCGGAGAAGTTAAGGTCAATATCGGGTGATTTATCGCCCTTGAAGCCGAGGAAGGTTTCAAACGGAATGTTGTGGCCGTCGCGGCTCATAAGCTTGCCGCAATTCGGGCAATCCTTGGGCGGCATATCAAAGCCGGAGCCGTACTCGCCCTTTTCAAACACCTCAAAGTGCTTGCAGTCTTTGCAAAGGTAATGGGGCGGCAAGGGGTTAACCTCCGAAATGCCGGCGGCAAAAGCGACAAAGGAGGAACCGACCGAACCACGGGAGCCGACATAGTAGCCGTGGTCCATTGAGTTTTTAACAAGCTTCTGCGCGATTATGTAAAGAACGGCAAAGCCGTGCTTTATTATTGAATCAAGCTCTTTTTCAAGCCTTTTCTGCACCAGCTCCGGCAGAGGGTCGCCAAAGTGGGCGGTCATTCTTTCATAGCAGATACGGCGGAGCTCCTTGTCGGAATCGGGAATATCCGGGGGGAAGGTTCCGTCGGGGAAGGGCTTTAAGTGCTCGCACAAATCGGCAATTCTGTTGGGGTTTGTAATAACGACCTCGCGCGCCTTTTCTTCACCGAGATATGTAAACTGGCTGAGCATATCCCGCGTTTTTCTGAAATAGAGGGGAGCCTGCTCCGAAGCGTCGGTGAAGCCCTGACCGGCCATAAGAATCTCGCGGTAAACGCTGTCGCCCTCATTCATAAAGTGAACATCACCGGTGGCAACAACAGGCTTGCCCAAGCGGTCGGCAATGTCTACTATGCGGCGGTTGTAGTTTTCAATATCCTCAACCGAATCCACGGTGCCGTTTCGCACCATGAACATATTGTTGCCGCTCGGCTGAATTTCAAGATAATCGTAAAAATCGGCTATCTCGTTAAGACGGTCTTCATCTCTGCCGTCAACCATGGCGCGGTAAAGCTCGCCCGCTTCGCACGCGGAGCCCACTATAAGCCCCTCGCGGTGCTTTATAAGCTCACTTCGCGGTATTCTGGGGTGGCGGTAAAAATACTCAAGGTTGCTTTTGGTAACAAGGCGGTAAAGATTCTTTAAGCCGTAGGTGTTTTTCGCAATGATAATAATATGGTATGTGGGCAGCTTTTTGGCATTTGCGCCCTCCAACTTTTCGTTTAAATCCCGCGCGGTAACGGCACCCGCCGCCTTTGCACGCTTAACAAAATCAAGGAAAACGGTTTTAAGCACGCCCGCGCAGTTTGCCGCCGAGCCGGAATCGAACTTCGGCAGCTTAATTGCCTCGGCAACCGCGTCTATGGTGTATTTTTTAACATCGTCAACAAGGCTGTGTGAAAGAATAAGTGCGTCAATATAAGCAGGTTCAAAGCTTATGCCGTGCCTCTTTGCGGCGGATTTCATAAGGTTAACGCCGAACTCGGCATTAAAACAAACAATTACCGCTTTGCCGCAAAAGTCAGCGAATTTTTTGATTATCTGCTCTTCGTCGGGGTATGAACGGGCGGCAGACGGGTCAAACCCCGCTTTTTCGGCAACAGATGCGCTTACCTGCACACCGGGATTTACAAAGGTGGTAAAGGAATCGCGTTCCATACCGTCAACAAGCCGCAGGGCAGACAGCGAAATAATGCGGTCAACGCCCGACCTTGTGCCGGTTGCCTTAACATCAAATATAACGAACTCGCCGTCAAGTGTTTCTTCGGAATCGCCGTTGAAAATCTTTAAGCTGTCATCAACATAGTAGCCTTCCATGCCGTAGACTACCTTTATCTTGTTCCCGGCGGCGTTTCTCGCCTCGGGGAAGGCCTGGCACACGCCGTGGTCGGTTATGGCAATGGCTCTGTGCCCCCAGCTTATGGCTCTTTTAACAAGCTTCTCCGGCGCGGTCATACCGTCCATGGCAGACATACTTGTGTGCAGGTGAAGCTCAACTCTTTTTTCTTCTTCATCATCGGTGTCGGGCAGCTTGTCAACAATCATAACCGCCCTTGCCATAATTACATTGTCGTGAATAAAATTATCCTGCGCAACATGGCCGCGAACCACCACGGTAACGCCGTCTTTAACTGCGCTTATAATATCCTTGCAGCTCTCGGTCTGCTCAAAAACCTTAACGGTGTAGGAGCCGGTGTAATCGGTAACATTAAATACTATAATGCTCCTTGTGCCGTCGCGTGTTTCCTTAACGCTTACATTGAAAACGTCGCCCCACACCACCACATTGCCGTCAAGCGGGTCAATCTCCGCTATCGGCTTCGGCTTTGTTTTAACTCTGCTGCCGTAAACAACACGCGCCTTGTGGTAGGTCAGCGGCAGGTCTTCAAACTCCTGCTTCGGCTTCTTTTCGCCCGCCTCTTCAATCGAAACATAGTTTATCGGGTCAACCGCCGCTTTCTGCATTTCGATATATTCGGGGTTATCAATGGCAAAGGTCTTGCCGGATTCAAACAAAACGGTTATTTTTCTGCCGAAGGTGTCTGAAACATAGCGCTCCAGCGCGGAAGCGGCATCGGTCTGCTCCAGAATCTCCGCCCCGCCGTTGGTGTGATATACAAGCTCGGTGCCGTCAAAATCAACGGGAATATTATCAAGAAAACCGTTTGCGGCGGCCTTTTTATCTTTGAGCGCGGCGGTCAGGTCATCAATGCAGAAAGCAGTGAGCATTTCGGGCGAATAGCGCTCGTTGATGATAACATCGTTGAGCCCGAGCTTCACCCTTAAATCGTGAGCCATTTTGTGAACTTTTCTGAATCCGACATATTTGGGGAAAGAAGCGGTGATGTGCAAATCAAGCTCATTGCGCAGCTCAATGCCGAGCACCGCCGCACCCTCAATAAGCGCACGCTGCTCAGCATCAAGAAAACCGCCTATAAAATATGTTAAACTGTTATCTGCCATTATATCTCCAGCTTGTCAATTTCCTTCATCAGTTCATCCACGGCGATTTTTTCATCCACCTTGCGGAGGATTTCGCCTTTTTTGAATATAAGAGCAACTCCGTCGCCGCCGGCTATGCCCACATCGGCCTCTCTCGCTTCGCCGGGGCCGTTAACGGCACAGCCCATAACGGCAACCTTTATCGGCTTTTTGCAGCCCGAAAGTCTGCTTTCAACCTCATTTGCAAGGCCGATTAAATCAATTTTTGTTCTGCCGCAGGTGGGGCAGGAAACTATCCTCGGGCAATCGGTTTTAAGCCCGGCTGCCTTAAGAATGTCAAAGCCCGCCCTGACCTCTTCAACCGGGTCGGCAGTCATTGAAACCCTAATGGTGTCGCCTATCCCCTTAATGAGCAGGGAGCCTATGCCGATGCTCGACTTTATGAGTGCCATGCGTGATGTGCCCGCCTCGGTAACGCCGAGATGAAGCGGATAATCACAGCTTTCCGCGGCAAGCTCATAGGCCTTTACCATTGTTTCAACATCAGAGGATTTTATGGAAAGGGCAATATCGTAAAAATCGTATTTTTCAAGCAGGCTTGCGTGATAAAGTGCACTTTTCACAAGCGCCTCGGCGGTGGGGCCGCCGAACTCGGCAAGGATGGATTTTTCCACCGAGCCGGAGTTAACGCCGATTCTTATGGAAACACCCGCCGTACGGCAGGCGTCGGCAACGGCTTTCACTCTGTCCTCCGCGCCGATATTGCCGGGGTTTATTCTTATTTTATCAACTCCCGCTTTTACGCTCTCCAGCGCAAGGCGGTAATCAAAATGTATATCCGCCACAACGGGTATATCAATATTTTCTTTTAAAGCGGCAATCAGCTTAACCGCCTGCATATCGGGAACAGCTGCGCGGATAATCTGACACCCCGCATCCTGCAAAGCTTTTGCCTGCAAAACGGAGCCTTCAATATCAGAGGCGGGCTTGTTAAGCATAGATTGAACGGTAACGGGTGCGCCGCCGCCAATCAGCACGCCGCCGGCATTTATCTGCCTGCTTTTTCTTTTTTCCATTGCGTTTTACCGCCTTTCAGAATTCTCCGCGAATAAGCTTTAATATATCGCTCATTGATACCACCGCCACAAAGCCGAGCAGGAAAACCATACCCGCCGCGTGAACATAGGCCTCATATTTTTTCGGCACCGGCTTGCGGAATATCATTTCGATAAGCAGGAAGAAGAGCCTG
>JAZUJM010000044.1:0-7282 GCA_045642785.1 Acutalibacteraceae bacterium
GGCTGTTACCTATCCGGAGATCGCAAAGATGCAGACCAAGGCTGTCATCCGTGCAGCGATCAACACCAAGAACGCTCATCCCGACTGGAACGTCAAGCCCGAGATCATGATCCCGCTGGTTTGCGATATCAAGGAACTGAAATTCGTCAAGAAGGTCGTTGTCGAGACCGCTGATGCTGAGATCGCAGCAGCAGGCGCTGACCTTGAATACGAAGTCGGTACCATGATCGAGATCCCGAGAGCAGCTCTGACCGCTGACGAGATCGCATCCGAGGCTGACTTCTTCTGCTTCGGTACCAACGACCTTACCCAGATGACTTACGGCTTCAGCCGTGACGATGCAGGCAAGTTCCTTACCGCTTACTATGACACCAAGATCTTTGAGAACGATCCGTTTGCAAAGCTTGATCAGAACGGCGTAGGCAAGCTTATGGAAATGACTCTTAAGCTCGGCAAGCCCGTAAATCCCGCTCTTCACTGCGGCATCTGCGGCGAGCACGGCGGCGATCCCACCTCCGTTGAGTTCTGCCACAAGATCGGCCTTGACTATGTTTCCTGCTCACCCTTCCGTGTTCCCATCGCCCGTCTTGCCGCCGCACAGGCAGCTATCAACGGCTGAGGGAAATCTTCCGAAAAAAGCCATAAAGATTGCCGATATGGTGATTGGTTCGGATTATGCCCTTGATTATATCAAAACTGATTCGACTGTAGATCATTTCAAGCATTCAATGTGGCAAAATATTAACATCGGAATATTTATCTGATTAGTGCGACTCCCCATCCGAGAAATCGGTTGGGGAGTTTTTTGCGTTTAGAGCGAGTTTTATCGGACACTATTTTGTGCTATAATAAAAGATAAGATGGATAATTGTAACAAAGTGAGGCGATTTTATGACAAACGCAAAAGAATATGCAAAGGAACATACTTACCGTATTCCGATGCTTGATGCTTCAATCATATATAAATTCAACGGTCTGAACAGCGGAATTTCTCTGTTGATATATTTTTTGATTTGTGATAAAATATCAACAGACGGAAGGTGATATTATGGCTCCGATGACAATAGACAGAGCAATTGAAAACGCTGTTGTTTCCACCAATATGGAAGGCTTTGAAATAGGCGAAGAACAAAAAGAAATCATAAAGAAACTTGCACTCGGTGAAATTACGATTGAAAAGGTAATTGAGCAAATCAGACAGAAGTATAACGGGTGATAATATGCCATATTCAATAGACGCAACAAGTGAAGATTGCTATGAGGGTACAACTGTTTTGATAAACAAGCTCGATATCCGTAACGAAAAAGAGCTTTCCGAAACAGAAGGTATCATTACAAGTTTCAAGGCATCCGAATTATTATCTCAGCCGCTGAAATCCGACTTTGATTTTGAAGATTACAAGCAAATTCACAGATATCTGTTTGATGTTTTTTACGATTGGGCAGGCGAAATCCGCAGGATTGCCATTTACAAATCCGCCACGGCTTTTGCCAAGCCGGAAAACATAGCAGAAAGCGGCAAAAAGATTTTTGCCCGCCTTAAAGCCATGAATTACTTTTGTGATTTGCCGAAGGATGAATTCATAAATCAGATTGCCGATTTATATCATACGATAAATATGCTTCATCCTTTCCGCGAGGGCAACGGCAGAACGCAGCGTGTTTTCTTTGTTCAGCTTATCCGGAACGCCGGTTATGAAATTGATTACAGCGATTTCAATTCTGACCTTCTTATGATCGGAACCATTCAGGCGGCATCCGGTGTTATGGATAATCTTATTGCTTTTTTCAAAGAAGCGATCAACTGAAGCCCGGTGTTATGAGAGCTTTTAGATACTTTTGCGAAAGTATCATAACCCACTAATTGTATCTTGAAAATTGTAATTATGATTTATTAAAATAAAAAAGGAGATTTACAATATGAGCAAGAATCTGAAAAAAATACTTGTTGCTCTGCTGGCGCTGATTGTTC
Source organism: Acutalibacteraceae bacterium (assembly GCA_045642785.1). Classification (GTDB taxonomy): domain Bacteria; phylum Bacillota; class Clostridia; order Oscillospirales; family Acutalibacteraceae; genus CAG-177. Next base: position 1,973 of record JAZUJM010000044.1, read on the forward strand.
TTGCGGTTTACCCGATTTACTCAAAATTATCAGCTCCCGCCGATGTAACCGATCCCTCTTTCACTCAGGAGAGCGAAACAGTTGACCCCGAAACGATTCCCGCGAAAAGCGAGGAAGAAAGCGCCCCGCCTTCGGAAACCTCGCCGCCGGAATCCGAAAAGAATACAACCGAAAAATCAACAGCAGCAAAGCCGGCAACGACCAAACCGACAACAACCAAATCAACAACAGCAAAACCCACAACAACCAAGCCGGCAACAACCAAAAAATCCGGCATTGACGAAAACGGCACATATACATCAAAGGATGATGTTGCTCTTTACATCCACACCTACGGTCATCTGCCCGGAAATTTCATCACCAAAAAGCAAGCACAGGCTCTCGGCTGGCCGGGCGGCTCTCTTGAACCCTATGCCCCGGGTAAGAGCATCGGCGGCGATTATTTCGGCAATTATGAAGGTCTTCTGCCCACCGCCAAGGGACGCAAATATACCGAGTGCGACATTGATACCGGGGGTGCAAAATCCCGCGGCGCAAAGAGGATAATTTTCTCTAACGACGGGCTTATTTTCTACACAAGCGACCATTACGAAAGCTTTACTCAACTTTATTAAAGGGGAATGAATATGGAAATCATAATTCTTGACGGCGCTTTTATGACCGACCGCGAAACCGCTCACGCCTACCTCAAGGAGATTCTTTCCCTGCCGGAGTATTACGGCGGAAATCTTGACGCCCTTGCAGACAGCCTGAGTGAGTTCGGAGCGGGCAGAAAAATAGCGCTGGTCAACTCCGAAGCAATGAAAGAAAACCTCGGCTTTTACGGGGATATGCTCCTTCATGTATTTGAAGAGCTTGCCGAAGATGAATACATCGTCTTTGAGTGCGACGGTGAGCCGGAGGAGGAAGAATGAGCGAACTGCTGTTCCTCGGCACAGGCGCGGCAGATTGGGATATCAGCCAAAAAGGAACATCTTTCAGGCGCAACTCCGCTGCCCTGCTCAACGGTGAGCTGCTGCTCGACTGCGGCCCTCACATTTTCGACTTCGCCGAAAGCTGCGGCAACGGTTCGCTGTTTGACGGTGTAACCGATGTGCTGATTACCCACGACCATTCCGACCACATCTGCGCGGAATCCCTTTTACGCCTTGCCGAAAGAAGAAAGCTGAGGGTTTGCTGTGACGGTTATATTCGTGAGCTTGTCGGGCTTCACCCGAATATCACCTATGTTTCCGCTGTGCCGTTTGAGGAGTTTAATATGGGCGATTACCGCATAACAGCCGTGCCCGCAAATCACGATATGCTCATCAGCGGCAATAAATTAGCCTGCCACTACATCATCAGAACCCCCGACGTCAAAACCGTGTTTTACGGCCTTGACGGGGCGTGGTTTCTGCGCCCTTCATGGGAGGAAATGAAGAAGCATCATTTTGACATTATGGTGCTTGACTGCACCGTGGGTGACAAAGCCGACTGGCGTTCATTTGAGCACAATTCGGTGCCCATGCTCCGGATAATGACAGCGAATATAAAGGATGAAGAGCTTTTGGCCCCCGGCGGAAAGCTTGTTGCCTCTCACCTTGCAAGAACTCTTCACGCCTCAAACGAAGAAACGGTTAAAATATTAAATCAGCTGGATATGACCGCCGCTTATGACGGAATGACGCTGAGCTTCTGACGGAGAAAGCAGAGAGATTAAACCCGTGAGATAATTTGCCCAACCGGTTAACCGATTGGGCAGTATTTTGTTATATATCTTAAGGAAGAAAACGGGAAATAAAAAATACTCTTGTAAGAGCAATATACTAATGATATAATAATAGTATTAAAAATGTGCAACAGTTCAGCAACACTTTGGGAAAGAAGTAATACTATGGTTAAAAAAATGCTCAGCAAAGCCGCGATGCACCTGATTGTCATAAAAGGCAACGGCAGTTTGCGGCAACTGGAAAAATCCTCTCTCAATCCGATGGAAGAGAATGAGGAATTGCTGAAAAAGATACTGAAAAGGAATGCAAACACCGAATACGGAAAACAGCACGGATTTGCCAATATAAAAAGCATTGAAGAATTCCGCAAAAGCGTTCCCGTTTCAACTTATGAGGATTTTGCCCCTTATATTGAGCGCATCAAAAACGGAGAGGCCAATGTGCTGACCTCTTCCAGAATCCTCGGTTACTCCCGCACCTCGGGTTCCTCGGGCGTTCCGAAGTATATCCCCGCCACATCCGATTCCATTAAGGCTTATGTTAAATATACCTGGACCCGTGCCCTTGCCCTTGCCGTTAAGGAGCTGAACAGGCAGGGCAAAAAATACAGGCCCGGCAGAGGCGTGTTCCTTTCCCCCGCAACAAATGAAAAGCTGCCAAACGGTATGCCCTGCTCCAACATTGCCGAAATCGGCGCCATGCGATACGGCTTTTTGTATCCGTTTATTTTAACCATACCCACCCGCAATCTGTTTGATATGCACGACGGCGATTATGTTTATAATATTTACCGTTTTGCTCTTGCAGATGAGGATGCAACCTTTATCTTTTCGGTATTTTTCAGCATAAATATAAGCCAGCTTGCCTACCTCAAAAACAACTGGCAGATTATTGTTGATGATATTGAAAAGGGCGTTATCAGCAGCAGTATTGATATGAATCCGGCTTTGCGAAAAACGCTTTCAAAGCTCATAAAGCCCATGCCCGAAAGGGCGGCATACCTGCGAAAGCAGTTTGAGCAGGGCTTTGACGGCACTTTGCTTAAACGGCTCTGGCCCAACCTTACCATGATTTCAAGCATAGGCAATGCCTCCTTCAAACCCGCAGCGGATAATGTGAGAAGCGTTGCGCAGGATATTCCCTTTGACTTTTCAATTTACGGTGCCTCCGAAGGTCTGGTTGCCGCCTGCTATGAGCTTGAAAACACAAATATGCAGCTGCTGACCGACAGCTGTTTTTATGAGTTCATCCCCGCAGGGGAAACAACCGACAAGGTGCTTACCCTTGATGAGCTGGAAAGCGGAAAGCAGTATGAAATCCTTATCACAACCCAGGCCGGGCTTTACCGCTACCACCTTAAGGATGTGATTGAGGTCAAGGGCTTCAGGAACAAAACCCCCTTGATTTCCTTTGTTTACCGCAAGGGGCAGTATTTCAATATTGCAGGCGAAAAATTCAGCGAAGAGGATGCCCGCACATCTGTTGAAATGTTCAATAAAGCCCACGGCACTTCCGTTAACGACTGGCTGTTTTATCAGGATGACAGCGTTGTGCCCGGCAGATATGCTCTGGTTGTGGAAAGTGATGCCGACCTTGACTGGGACAGCTGCATTGACGAACTGGAAGCCATAATGGGCAAATGCAACAAGCGCTACACAAGCCAGCGCGATAAGGCATTCATCAGCCGTATGATTATTCAGAAGCAAAAGCCAGGCACTCACTCCGAATGGGCACAGCGCTGTATCTCTCAGGGTGCTTCTGCCGCACAGATAAAGCCCGTTCACTTTATCGACAACGAAAATAAAAGAGATTTCTTTTTATCAAGACTGGATTAAATACAAATTCAAGGAGGTAAAGAAAATGAAAAACACATTCAAAAAAGCCGTTTCCGTCCTTCTCTGCGTTCTTATGTTTGTTTCCTGCCTTTCCGTTTTCGGTTCGGCGGCAACAAAGGATTCCGTTTATCAGTACGGTGCAAACGGTGAAGGCGGCTACCTTGCATTGGGCGACAGTATCGGCAAGGGCTGCGGTGCCGAGGGCTCCTACATCGGCAAAAACGGTGAACGCCTTACGGTTGAAACCTGCGGCGGTCAGTATAATGACAATGATTGCCGTTATGTTCAGGGCTCCTATGCCGCTCAGGTTGCCGATGCGGTCGGCTGCGAAGCACCCGCGGATATGAATGATTCAAGCGGTAACTTCTGGCCCTGCACCTTCGGCGGAATGACAACCGCCGTTGCCCTTGACCTTTACGGCATTGATGACAATTACACCGACACGACCCTGAACTATGAGTATTATGACTGGGCGCTTAATTACTTCGGCTATGACGGTTCATTGACCGGTGCAAGGGGTGAAACCTTTAACCCCGAAACAGACGGGCGCACCGGCAACATCATTGATGTTACCAAAAAGGCCTCTCTTATTACAGTTGAGCTCGGTATGTGTGATATCTTTTACCGCACTTACCGTGTAATCACAAACGGCGGTCTTCTGGGTGACGGCCTTGATATTGATTTCACCGATGTTGACACCCTTAAGCAGATTCTTACATCCGCAGTTGATTTGCTCAATGAAGGTTATGATAACTGGGTAAAGCAGTATCCCCTGCTGATAGCCCGCCTTAAAGAGCTCAATCCCGATGCAACAATCGTTATGGTCGGCTCCTTCAATATGGTAAATCAGATGACCATTCTTGACCAGACAATGTTCCCCCTCGGTTCTCTGTTCTCCACCTTCACAAATAAAATGAACAAGCAGTATGAAAAATGGGCTGATGAATTCGGCGTTCTTTATGCGGATATTTCCAACACCGAAGCTCTCTGCACACAGGAAGACTGGTCACTTATGGGCAAATTCCTTGACGGAAACTGCTCATTCCCCGGCTCACATCCTTCAATAGAGGGCTATGATTACATAACCCGTCAGATTCTCAGCGTGCTCCCCACTCAGGAAGAGCAGGAAGAAAAGGACACCGGCAAGAATATCGTTTTTGATACTGTCCGTTTTGATGAAGAGCATGTTACCGGAGTATATGTTAACGGCATCCCCGTTAAGGATTACACCTTTGACGGCTTTATTATCAACATCGCCGGCAAGGTTCCCGCACCGATGGTTCTGACCCTTAAATATACCTCCGAAAGCGGAACCGAAGGCTTCCAGATTTACAGGGTTTCACATAACGCCGGCGGCGGTTACAATGTAAAGCGTGTGTTCGGCAACAACGATGTAAAATCCTGGTTTGCAAGGCCCATCGCTCTTATCAAGGTTCTCTTTGACCTTATCAGCGGACTTATCAAAAAATAATATACCGCATAAATGATAATACCCGCCGAAAAAGAAACATTTCTTTTTCGGCGGGAAATTTATATGCTTAAAAACGGATTTGAAACCGAATTGGCTGACATCAGTTTTTCCGGCTCGGTGAGCGAGCAGTCGGTTCACAGATAAACCGGGATTTGAAGCCGAATTGGCTGATATCGGTTTTTTCACCCGAGTGCGCGAGCAGTCGGTTCACAGATAAACCGGGATTTGGCGTGCTCGGCACGAATGAATAATGGACTCGTAGGGGCGAACTGTGTTCGCCCGTTTAATATATTGA
>JAZUJM010000045.1:0-6206 GCA_045642785.1 Acutalibacteraceae bacterium
CCGTGCCGAGCACGGGGCCTATCGACTGCGAAAGAAGCTTAACAAGAAGATTTGACGCATCGGCAACATTGGGCAGCTTGCCAAGTGAATCAACGCAGCAGGTAAGCTGAGAGCCGTTGTGCGGTGAGCAGAGGGTGGTAACGCTGAAAACCCAATCATCCTTGCCGCCGGTAAACAGAGGTGAGGTGTCCTCACCGGTTGCGGCTTTTTCGGCTTCATTTCCGTTTGCAAGCAAAGCGGTCAGCATTCTCACGGTTTCGCCGCCGAAGCTGTGGCCGATAAGATTAACCTTTATTCTCTGACCGCCGTTTTCCTTGGTTCCCCAACCGGGCACCATCGGCTCTTCATAAGTTCTGCCGTAGCGCTCGTGGCCGTGCTCCTTTGAGTGAGCCTCGCCGTAATCAACACGGGTGCCGGTGAGCTGAGCATAAAGCTCGCAGGTTCTGTCCCAGGTGCTGGAGTAAGGGCCGACGGAGGGAACACAGACATCATAGCCCTGCCCCTTAAGGTAATCGGCAAGCGGACCGGTTGTTGCACCCCAATAGGAGCCCACATTGGCAGCCGAGCTGTTGTCGCCCCAGCCGCCCATACCGTGCACAAGCACATAGGTGTATTTTACCTCGCCGCCGTTCATCTTCCACCAAAGCGATTTACCCTTGCCCATTGCAAGCGGAATCGCTATGGAAACGGCGACAATGCAGAACGCCACCGCAAAGGCGATTATTCCCTTTGCCTTTGAAGAGAGCTTCTTTTTCTCCGGCATAGGGGGCTTTTCGGTGTTTTCAACATAGCTTTCGCCATAGGGGGCAAAGCCCTCCGCCTGAGCGTTCTGCTCCTCAACCGGCGGCACCTCTTCGTTTGCTTCCTCTCCGCCTGCTTCGGCGGGGACCGCAACAAGAGCTTCGCTATCAGCCTGCACGGGGTCAACCTGCGCGGGCGCACTTTCACCGGAATCCTTTAAAAGATAATCGGTGGAAACGCCGAAAAACTCGCTCATTGCAACTATTTTATCAATATCGGGCACGGAAACGCCGCTTTCCCATTTGGAAACGGACTGCCTTGAAACGCCGAGTGCCTCGGCAAAGGCCTCCTGTGAAATGCCCTTATCTTTTCTGAGTTTGATTATTTTTTCGCCTGTGAGCATATCAATAACCTCCCTTTCGCCTTTGATTATACCGTAAACGGGCAGCGATTGCAAGAAATCCGGGTTTACATTATTGTTTTTTACGGGATAAACGCTTTTTCACTTTATGTAAACTGCAGTTTACAGCGCCGTTTTTATGCTTTACATTATGCCGTGCATTTGATATTATTTAATCATATCATCACAGAACCTTTTATTCAACACAAAATCAAAAGCGAAAAGGGGAAAAGAAAATGAGAATTACCGTTGACTGCTGTGAAAGGCACCAGAAAATCACCGGCTTCGGGGTAAGCGGAGCGTGGTGGGCACAGGAGGTGGGCGGCTTCACCGAAAACGAGCCGGGCACCGCCCTTCAAAAAAGGGAATACATAGCCGAGCTGCTTTTCAACAAAGAAAAGGGCATAGGCATAACTCAATACCGCTACAACTTGGGCGCAGGCTCGGCGGATTCCGGCGCGGGCAAATTCAACAACGAAGACCGCAGGGCGCACAGCTTTGAAACCGCCCCCGGCGAATATGACTGGAGCCGGGATGAAAACGCGGTGTGGATGATGAAGGCGGCGGCTGAAAACGGTGCCGATGAAATCACCCTTTTCGTCAACTCCCCGATAGAACGGTTAACAAAAAATCGCAAATCTCACCTTGATTCACCGATGAGAACGAATCTGCCGCTTAAAAATGTTAAGGAATTTGCCGATTACTGCCTTAACGCGGCGGAGCATTTCAAAAGCGAAGGCCTGCCGATAAAGTACATCTCCCCCGTAAACGAGCCCGTGTGGGTGTGGACCGGCGGCCAGGAGGGCTGTCACTACCGCCCGCTTCAGGTCTACAATGTGATGAAGGTATTTGCCGAAGAGCTTGAAAAGCGCCCCGCGCTCAGCGGCGTTAAGCTTTCCGGCGCGGAAAACGGCGATATCCGCTGGTTCAACAAATGCTATTCGGCGGTTATGTGCAAGGATAAAAAAATACGCCGTCATATCGACAGCGTGGATATCCATTCATATTTTCTTGACGGCCCGCTTCAGAAATTCCCCGGCTTTATCCGCCGCCCGGCAACCGACCGTACAGCCTTCCTTGACCGCTACCGCAGGTTTATGGAAAAGGCGTTCCCCACCGTGCCGGTAAAGGTGAGTGAATGGTGCCATATGCAGGGCGGCAGAGATTGCTCAATCAATTCCGCCCTTGCGCAGGCAAAGGTTATGGCAGAGGACCTTATTCACCTTAACGCGGCTGCGTGGCAGGAGTGGGTTGCCCTTTCCTATGTTGACTACTGCGACGGGCTTATTTATTACAACCGTGACAAAAGCTTTGAGCTGACAAAAAGATATTACGGGTTCGGCAACTTTTCAAAATTCATAAGGCCCGGCGCTGTAAGAATAGGCGCGGCGGCAAACCTCACCGACGGCTTTGTGCTTGCCTTTGAGCAAAATGACAATATCGCCGTTGTGATTATCAACCTTTCCGAAAAAGACGAAAGCTGCTCGCTCAACTTCGGCAAAACCGCTCACCAGTTCATCACCTCCGATGAATATTCGCTCACCGGTTTTGAAATTGACACCGCCGCCTTTACCGCGCCCGCAAAATCAATCAGCACCGTTATTGTGCAAAAATATCAGTTTTTGCCTACCACAGAATCTTAATCAGATAATACCCCGCTTTTTTGGGTAGGGGCAGCGCCGCGGCAAGCTTCTTTTTGCAAACGCCGAACCTGACCTGAACCGATTCATACAGCTGTTCCGATTCTTCGCCGCCGAAAATCGCCCTTTCGGTTTCCTCGGCAAGTTCAGAGGCCTCCTCAGCGGTCAATATCCCCTTTTCGGCAAGCAGCGCGGCAAAATCGCGGTAGCTTAAGGTTTTCACCGCCCCGCCGTAGGCATATTCCGCAATCTGAACTAAATTGCAATACCTTGCAAGTGTATTTTTTCTGCCGCTTTCGGTTTTATAACCGAGGCGGCGTTTTATTACTGTTACGGCCATTCTTATGAAATAGGCCGCAGCCAGCAGCACAAGAGCGGCACGGGCAAGATTAGCAAGCCTTGTGCCCGTTTCCTTCACCTGCTCACGGTCAAGCGAGGGCAGGGTGTTATCCGCCGAGGCAGACTGAACGGCGGTTATTGAGCCGATTATAAGTGAGATTATTCCCGGGCGCTGAGCGGAGCTTTCACTTTGCTGAGCCGTTGTAACTTCCTCAGGAGCCCAGCCGAGCCCTTCGGTAAACACCTCTATCCACGCATGGCGGCAGGAGTCGGGAACCGACACGGTAAGAACATCTTCACCGTAATCTCCGTCGCCCTTAATCCACTTTTCAACCCTTCCGTTTTCGCTTTTTGTGCCGTCAAGAATCATATTCCGGTTAATCACATAGCCCTCGGCATACCTTGCCGGGAAGCCGAGATATCTCATAATCAGCACGGCGGCAGAGGCAAAATGCTGGCAGTAGCCCTTTTTATTGCCCGCCAGAAAATAGTTCACATAATCCTCGCCCACCGGGATTTTGCCGGGCTTAAGGGTGTATTCAAAATCCTGCTCAAATGCCCCGGTTATCTTTTCCAGAGCATCTTTATCTCCCTTTTCAATGCCGTATTTTTCGCAGAAAGCGGCAATGGCCTCAACATTCCTTTCCGGCACGGTGAGGGCGTTTTCAAACGCCGCCGCCCTTATTTCTTCAAGGGTGGCCTTTTCTTCCTCATTTAAAAATGACGAAAGCGCAGAGTAATTTTCCGCCTCATTATCAAGAGTAAAAAAGGTGTAATAAAGGGTTTCATCCTCCCTGAGCCCGCTTTGAGCGTCAAGGGTTATTTCGGCGCTTGTGTTAAAGCTGAAATCGTCGCCCGGCGCGCTGAAATAGGGCACATTCAGGGGGTTGCCCTTAAGATTCGGGTCAAGCAGTCTTACCGCCATAATGTGCCGGGTATCCGACACAAGCCTTTCGCCCTCATAATCATTTTCGAGTTCATTAGCGGTAAAGCAGAACCGCTCACGGCTGTTTTCCCCGGCGGCGCCATTCCATTGCAGAGAAGTGCAGCTGTAATTTTCCCCCGCAAAATTGCGAAGATAAATTCTGTCTGCGCCGTAATCCACAAGGGTAATTTTTAAATCCGCCCTGCCGTCAAATGAAATTGATTTTGTGTTTGAAAGCTTGCCCGGGCTGTCGCTGAGCCTTTCGGCGGAAAACAGCGAGCTGAACCCGTAGGAAAGGAAGTTTTTAACCACTCTTTCGGTGCTCTGCTTCACCGTGGGTGCAAGGAACGGCACCGAAAAATTCTCAGTCGGCACGGCATAAAAGGTGAATGCGGAAACGCCGAGAATGAACACAAGCCAGATAACGGCAATCGAGGCCACATTTTTCGGGTCGGCCACAAAGGTATAGCTGTGGCGGTGCTTTTTCACCTTTGAGCTGACCTTTGATTTATCATTAAGCCCGTTATAGGCATTTGTGAACCGCACGGCGGCAACCAGCACCCAGCCGGAGGCAAGGCACACCATGGGCGCCTTTGCCGGGGTCAGGCCGAAATACATTCCCGACTGGGCAATGGGGAACGAGAGAAGAAAAACCATAACCGGGCTCATCTTCTCCGACACAAATATATTGATAAACAACATCATCGAAACGGCAAAAACACACACCGTCACCGACATTGCCGTGTATTCGTCCTCATAAAAGGTGGTAAACTCCCGCAGAAACGGCAGGTCACTCACCCGGTCTATCTCCTTAAGAATATTGTTGATAATCGCGCTCATTCCGCTGTTGACAATAACAAAATATTTCAGCCCGCCGTAAATTACACCGAAAAGAAACAGCAGATATGCCGCCACCTTGGTTTTGAAGCTGACATACATAAACGAAAACAGCACCGCCGCCGCAGCGCAGGAGATAATAAGCGGCCTTTCGTTTATTTCAAGTGAAAACGCCGAGATAACGCACCCCGCGCTGCCGTAAACCGTGCCGAACAGAATAAGCGCGTTCACTATATATTTAAGGAACGGAAAGCCCTTTTCCGAATCCGTAACAGAGCGCGAAAAATACAGCCCGGTCTGAAAAGCAAGCTGCTTTTCGCGGGCTTTTATTTTTTCTTCCCTTTTTCGCTGCCTTGCCCGGGATATCAAAGACATATCAGCGCCACACGCTCCTTATAAGTTCCTATCACCCTGCCGGCGGCAAAAGGAAAATCCGCCGCAGTAAAATAAATGGCGGTCTCATTTGCCGTTCTTTGGCGGGCGGTGAATTTTTCAAATGCGGGGTAGCCCTCACAGCTCGGCGACATAAACAGCCGGCACATAACGGTGTTTAGCTCCTCCGCCTCAACAACACTTTCCTTAACCGTTTTTCCGCTTTCGGAATCGAACCATTCTATTGCAAACGGCTGTTCGGCATCAATCAGGGTGAGCGCCGCGGAATAAAGAGCCGAAATTATATCATCCAGCTCGCCCGCCGCCTCGCTGTTTTTTCTGAGCTCCGCAAGCAGGGTTATCGTTCTCACATATTCCGATTCAAACTCTTTAACATACAGCTCGCCGTGCCTTGCGCTCAGCTTCCAGTTAACCCTTTGAAGCCGGTCGCCCGGGCGAAATTCGCGGAATTCCTTTATCTCGGTAACATCCTCGGTAATCTCGGCGGTGTCGGCGGTTTCATCCTCGCCCTCGCCGAAAAGCCCCTCAATCTGTTCGGCAACAATCGCCGAGGGCTCGGGAAATACGGAGCAGATGCTTTCGCCGCCGAGGGGCGGACGAAAGGTGAAAAGCCCCAGATAATCCCTGACAGTAAGAGCCTTTCCGGTTATTTTAAGATTACCGCAGTATATGCTCGTTATGCTCCACCCGTATTCGTTTTTTCCTTTTCTCACCGGCAGATTAATCTCCTGCCGCTCCGAATTGGGATAAAACGAATTTTCCGCCGAATACTCCGCACGCAGGGCGGGCAGAGGGAACGGGGTGGGGTTGTCAACGGTAAACACAATGCCCACGGGATTGCCCGCGCCTATTGACTGCAGGGCCGTTGATACCGAAACGGTGAGCCTTTTTGAAATGTAAGAGGAAAGTACAAAGCTCACCGCAGGCAGAA
>JAZUJM010000046.1:0-1632 GCA_045642785.1 Acutalibacteraceae bacterium
CATACATCCGATTATAATAAGGAGCCACACGGTAATCAAGCTTTTGCCCGTTTGAGTCGCCGTCGGTGACGGCATCAGCAAGGGTGGGAGTGTAATCGTCGGGCAGAATATAGTTTCTGTTAACAAGCAGCAGATTCCAGCTTGATGAACTGATTTCGGCATAGCAGGGTTCAAACCCGGCATAGGCGTATTCATAATTCGGAATTTTGCCGCTTTTGCCCGCCGATGTTGAGGGTACCGCAGCTTTGGTTGTGCTTTTGGCGGCAGTTGATTTTTCGGCCTTTGCCGTGGTTGACGATGCCTTTTCGGAGCTCGTTTCCTCTTTATTCGTAATTCTGCTCAAAAACGATTCCTTCTTTGTGGTGGTTTCGGCGGCAGTTTCCCCCTCTTCTGCAGGTGCGGATGTGGTGAGGAAAGAGAAGAAATCCGGCTCGCTTGTTTCGGAGCCGTTTTGGGATTCTTCGGCTGCCGATTCATAAGCCGAGGAAGACCCGGAGGCCTCCGGCGCGGTGGGAACATTGTTTTTTGCCGATATAACCCCTGCCGCGGCGCCTGCCGCAACTGCGGCCGCAACGGCGCAGACAAGAATTGTCCATTTATTTTTAAACATAATTATTTCACTTCCGTTTGTATTCTCGCCCTACATTCTAATAAAATTCAGACTTAAAGTCAATGAATTATTTTTTAATTTTGTTACTGAAAGGTTAATCCTCGGTATATACAAAAATAACCCGAAAGGAGTGTTTGCTTTGAAAGCAAGCGAAAGCGTAAAAAACTACCCTTCCGAAAGAAGGATGTACGCTAACTATGTTGTAAAAAATGTTAAACGAATCTGCAAAGAGGTCGGCCCCCGCCCCTCCGGCAGCGAAAAGGAGCTTGAAGCCCAGAACTGGATGGCCGAAGAGCTGAAAACCACCTGTGATTCGGTCAATGTTGAGCCGTTCACCCTTCACCCCTGGGCATTTATGGGTTGGATTCAGGTAACCGTTTTCTGTGCCGTTGTTGCCTCCGCTCTTCTTTTCCTCACCCATTTTGAGCAGTTTTCAAAATTCGCCGTTCCCTTCCTTGCCGCAGGCGTTGTGCTTGTGCTCATTGCCGTTTTCTTTGTTATTACCGAATTTTTGCTTTATAAAGAAACGCTTGATGTTTTCGCCCCGAAAAAGACCTCTCACAATGTTGTGGCGGTCAGAAAATGCTCCGGCGAAACAAAGCGCCGCATAATCTTCTCCGGCCACGCCGATTCAGCCCCCGAATGGCAGTTCACCTACTGGGGCGGCCCCAAGCTTCTTGTTCCCGTTATTGCCCTCGGCCTTTTCGGCGTTGTTGTTACCGCCGCTGCCGACATAGTGGCCCTTGTGCTCACCGTCGTTTCCGGCACCGCTCCCGCCGACAGCAAGGTTGTTTTCATTCTTTCGATTGTATCCCTTTGCTTTATCCCCGTTTTCCTTTTCTGCCTTCTTTTCTATAACAACAAGCGTCCCGTTGAAGGTGCAAACGATAATCTCACCGGCTGCCTTTGCTCCATGGCCGTTCCGAGATTCCTTCAGGATCACAACATAACAAGTCGGATCGTAGCCATGTCGTTCTGTGAGCCAAGGAGTTGTTATCAGGTCTTGTCTTCCTAAGACCGCT
>JAZUJM010000047.1:0-4771 GCA_045642785.1 Acutalibacteraceae bacterium
ACTAAACCTCCAACTCAGCCGACTACAAAACCTACAACTCAGCCGACTACAAACCCTACACCTCAGCCGACTACAAAGCCCACAACTCAGCCGACTACTAAACCTACAACTCAGCCGACTACAAAACCTACAACTCAGCCCACTACGGAACCTGCAACTGAGAAGCAAACAGATATTCCCGACAATCCTCAGGAACAGCCAAGTAAATGGACAAATTTCCTTAATACGATGAAGAGCGTAATGAAAATCATTATTGATGCGATTAAGCAGATTATTTCATTATTCAGCGATTGATTAACGGAGGAATTCTGAATGACAGAAGCGTTTATGAATTGTATTATTCTTGACGGAACCGAAAATATGGAACCGATTCGCGGCAAGAATATTATTGTTGAAAACGGAAAAATAACATCAATCGGCAGCAGCGCTCCCGGTGACTGCAAAAAATATAACCTTAACGGTGCTTATATTATCCCCGGGTTAATCAATGCCCATGTTCATCTTCCCGGCAACGGTGTTCCGAAGGATACCGGAAAGCAGAATAAGCAGAGTGTTGATTTTCTTATGAGCAATGCTGTTACAAGATTTGCGGTAAAGCAGTATTGCAAAAATTACGCCAAAACCGAACTGCTTTCAGGTGTTACAACCATTCGCACCGTCGGCGGCTTGGGCAGCATTGATTCTTCAATTCGTGATGATATCAATGCCGGCAAAGCAGACGGGCCGAGGATTCTTGCCTCGAATATGGCTGTTTCCGTGCCCGGCGGCCATATGGCCGGGGTTCTTGCCTATGAGGCCACAACTGCCGATGAAGCAAGGGGATTTGTTCGTAAAATATCGCTTGATAACCCCGATTTAATTAAAATTATGGTTACCGGCGGTGTGCTTGATGCAACAGTTAAGGGTGAACCCGGTGTACTCAAAATGCCGCCGGAGCTTATTTTCGCCTGCTGTGATGAAGCTCACAAGCTCGGCTATAAGGTTGCCGCTCATTGTGAAAGCCTTCAGGGCGTTAAAGCTGCTCTTAAAGGCGGGGTTGATACCGTTGAACACGGTGCTGCCCTTGACGATGAAGCCGTTAAGTTATTCCAAAAAACAGGCGCTGCCGATATTTGCACCATTTCGCCTGCCATTCCTCTTGCTCATATGGGCACGGAGGTACCGGATTCAACAGAGCTCACCGTTTATAACGGCAACATTGTTTTTGAGGGTATTGTTTCCTGCGCAAAGTCAGCACTTGAGGCCGGTGTTCCCGTCGGCCTCGGAACCGATACTGCCTGCCCGTTTGTTACTCATTATGATATGTGGCGTGAGGTTGTATATTTCCACAAATATGTTGGTGTATCAAACAGATTTGCTCTTTATTCCGCCACCCTCGGCAATGCTCGGATTCTCGGTGTTGATAATGTAACCGGGTCGATTGAGGTTGGAAAGGATGCCGATTTTCTTGTTGTTGACGGTAATCCCATCAAGGATTTAAGAAATCTCAGAACGCCGAAAATGGTTGTTGCAAGGGGAAAGGTATATAAGAATCAGCCGCCGAAAAAGGTTGATTATATCGAAAATGTACTTGAACGGGAGCTTGATACCAAAAAGGCATTTATGGATTGATTTAATTAATTAAACCCGCCGTGAGCTTTTGATTCTCACGGCGGGTTTGCTGTTTTTGTTTCCTTTTAATTAAGGTAATCGAGTGCCTTTGCGTAATCGAATTTTGCTTTTTCGGCAGCGGCGCGGCAAGCGTCAAAATCTCTGCCGGTCTGATTTTTTAAGGTCAGAATCATCTTTCTTCTTTCATCGCTGAGCGGAATATCCCTTTGCGGAATCTGGGGCTGTTCTTTTATATCGTTGTCATCACAACAATCATCAAAATCAGGTGCCTTATCATCCGGGGCGGGGGTGGCGTCAATCGGTGTGCTTCCGGGAAGGCCCATCATTTCTTCAATGTAATTAAGGTTTGAAGCGGAGGCCGCAAGCTCGGTGGGCACAACGATTTTTGTTGCTCTGCCATTGCCGACTTTTTCAAGTGATTCAAGCTTTTTAAGAACCATCATTCCGTCTTTGCCAACGGTGTCAATGAGCATCTTAAGGCCGTCTGCTTCCGCCTGATAAACAAGCTGAATGGATTTTGCCTTGCCTTCTGCATCGGCGATTGCGGCGGCTTTTTTACCTTCGGCTTCAAGTATGCGGGCCTCTTTATTGCCCTGCTCACGAAGAACGATTGCCTGCTTGTGACCCTCGGCTTCAAGCAGAGTTTCGCGGCGCTCACGCTCTGCCTTCATCTGCTTTTCCATTGATGCCTGAATTTCTTTAGGCGGGATGATGTTTTTTATCTCAACGCGGTTAATCTTAATGCCCCAGGGGTCGGTTGCTTCATCAAGAATCTCCTGCATTTTGGCATTAACAAGGTCGCGTGAAGTTAAGGTGTCATCAAGTTCAAGGTCGCCGATGATGTTTCTTAAAGTAGTTGCGGTAAGGTTTTCAATGGCGAACATCGGGTTGGAAACACCGTAGGTGTAAAGCTTGGGGTCGGAAATCTTAAAGTAAACAACTGAATCTATCGTTAAAGTGATGTTATCTTTTGTGATGAGTGAGGTGGGCGGGAAATCCGCAACCTGCTCCTTTAACGAAACTCTTTTTGCCACTCTTTCAATAACCGGAATTTTAAAATGAATGCCCGCGGGCAGCACGCGGTTGAATTTGCCGAGCCTTTCGATAACGAACACCGTAGCTTCGGGAACGATTTTGCAGCACGAAATGAAAATTGCCACAAGGATAACCAAGGGAATAATAATTAATTCGGGTCCCATAGTAAAATCTCCTTTTCAATTATTTTTATTCCTGATTGCCTGAAGATATCTTCTTTTTCAGGTTGGCCTAATTATACCATTTACCGATTCCCTTTTCAATTACAAATTGATTACAAATTCCATATGTCGTGCCGGAGAGCTATTTAACCACCATATATTGAATAATGAGCTTCCGATATATACACGGAGTGGTGGATTTTAAGATTGTAAATAATTTATGAATGGAAAATTAATGCTTAAAAAATGTTCTGAATGTGCAGCTCTTCGCGAAGTTTTATCCCGTTCAGCTCGTTTTCAAGGCCTATAGAAGAAGCGATATATTCATCTGTTTTACCGTTTTTCAGGCTTTGCTCCATTGTGCACATCAGTTCTTCGGCATCATTCAAAGCATTCAGTTCAATAAAAACACCTGCAAATATTGTGAAATCATCAAATTCATTTTTGAGGTCATTTAAATATTCACTTTCTGTTTTTTCACGGCTTTCAATCAGCATATCGCACAATCGGTTTATTTTATTTGACAGGATGATTTTTGACGTGATGGAAGCAGTCAAAACCGTAACGAATATAACCAAAGCCGCAAAAAGCCGTTTCAACTTATTTCTCCTTTTTCGTTATTTTTTTCTTGTTACCGTCAACAGTCATAATAAGAATTTTTTTGATGTCCTTATTCTCTGTCATTTTTTTCAGCTCTTCCATGGTAATTCCTGCTTCTTTCATTGAATCCTCATCTGCGGCGCCATCACTTATCACCACAAACGGAAAGGTCTGCGGTGGGGTTTTTATTTTCATTTGCTCGGGGGTTACGGGGGATTTTTCACTTTTGGTCAGTACGCTTAATTGTCCGTTGGTTTCCATTACGGCGTAAGCAACCTCTTCAATATCAAAAATATTCTTTTGCCGCAGTGCGGCTGTAAGGTCGCTCACGGTAAGACGAAGCTGCTTCATATTTTTTTGGTCGATTACACCGCTGCGGATTACCGTTACCGGTTTTCCCTGAAGAAGTTCGCGAAATTTGTATGATTTAAGGCTGATAACAGAATTGAATATTTCAAAGCAAACAAGAATCAGTACCGCTGCAACGGAGTTCACAATCGGCAAATCGTTATCCTGCATCGGAATTGCCGCAATATCCGAAATTAATATTGTTGCAACAAGTTCTGTCGGCTGAAGCTCACCGACCTGCCTTTTTCCCATCAGCCTTACAGCACTTATTGTTACAACATATAAAATAAGAACCCTTGACAGAGCAACAAGCATTTTAATACTCCTTTGAATGTTTATGTTTTAGTTTTTCTCATAAACTCAACTATAAGCTTGTAAAGTTTTAGCTTTTAAAGTATAATAATTGAAAAATGCCGGAGTGAAGATATGAAATATTATATTGGAATTGACATAGGCGGAACAAAATGTGCAGTTACCGCAGCAAATAACATTGATTTTAAGCCTTTCGGGAGAATTGCTTTTGCAACAAAGGCGGAGCTTGGCTGGCGGCAGGCGGTTGACGGTATTATAAACGCAATCTGTGAACTGCTTAAGGAGCAAAGAATCGAAAAAGCGGATGTTCTTGCCGCAGGAATCAGCTGCGGCGGGCCGCTTAACAGCGCAACAGGCACAATTATGTGCCCGCCAAATTTGCCGGATTGGGATAATGTACACATTACCGATATAATAACCGAAAAATTCGGCTTCCCGGCTTTTTTGCAGAATGATGCAAATGCCTGTGCACTTGCGGAGTGGAAATTCGGTGCGGGGCAGGGGTGCGAAAATATGATTTTTCTCACCTTCGGCACGGGGATGGGTGCCGGGCTTATTCTGAACGGTTCGCTTTA
Source organism: Acutalibacteraceae bacterium (assembly GCA_045642785.1). Lineage (GTDB taxonomy): Bacteria > Bacillota > Clostridia > Oscillospirales > Acutalibacteraceae > CAG-177. The sequence continues at coordinate 4,643 of JAZUJM010000047.1, forward strand.
TTCCGGCACAAATGATATGGCGGGTGAGGTCGGCCATATCAGAATTTCGGAATCAGGGCCCGTGGGCTATGGCAAAGCGGGCTCGTTTGAGGGATTTTGCTCCGGAGGCGGAATCGGCAGATATGCAAA
>JAZUJM010000048.1:0-5516 GCA_045642785.1 Acutalibacteraceae bacterium
GCCAGTGGGCAAAGCTCATAAAGCTTTCCGGTATGAAAGCGATGATTCTCACCTGCAAGCATCACGACGGCTTTTGCCTGTGGCCCTCGGCCTACACCGACCACAGCGTTAAATACTGCAAATGGCGCGGCGGCGAGGGCGATGTTGTGCGCGAGTGCGCCGATGCCTGCCGTGAATTCGGCATAAAATTCGGCATCTATCTTTCCCCGTGGGACCGTCACGACCCCCGCTACGGCACCGGCGAAGCCTATGACAAATACTATATGAATCAGCTCACCGAGCTGCTTACAAATTACGGCGACATCTTCTGCGTGTGGCTTGACGGCGCTTGCGGAGAGGGCAAAAACGGCAAAAAGCAGGAATATGACTGGGAAAGCTATTATGCCCTTATCAGGAAGCTTCAGCCGGAGGCGGTAATAGCCTGCAGCGGCCCCGATGTGCGCTGGGTGGGCAATGAATCCGGCGTTTGCAGAAGAAGCGAGTGGAGCGTTGTGCCCTACTGGCACTCCTCCCACGCGGCTGTTGAGGCTCAATCGCAGAGCGATGTTACAAAGCCGCCAAAAAAAATAAACCCCACGGCTCTCGATTTGGGAAGCCGCAAGGCAATAAAGGGCTGCAACAAGCTTATATGGTACCCCGCCGAGGTTAACCTTTCCCTTCGCAAGGGCTGGTTTTACCACGAAAGCGAGGATTACAGCATAAAGCCGCTTTCAAAGCTCATTGATATTTATTATAATTCCGTCGGCGCAAACGGCTCTCTTCTGCTTAACCTTTCGCCCAACAAAGAGGGCAAGATAGCCGAAAAGGATATTGAAACCATGCTCTCAATGGGCGCTCAGCTTGAAATTGAATTTAACGAAAACCTTGCCGAAGGCTCGGTAATAACCGATAACAAGCACCTTGACAAAGCCCACACCGGGCAAATGGCTCTTTCATACGACCCGGAGGAATACTGGCACTCCGGCCCCGAGCCCGACGGCTCCGAGCTTGTGCTCGACCTCGGCGATGAATATGATATAGACAAGGTGGTGCTTGCCGAGCACCTAAGAACCGGCCAGCAGATAGAAGAATTTTCCGTTTACATTATGGTGGGCAAAAAGTGGAAAAAGGTCGGCGAAGGCACGGTTATAGGCCACAAGCGCGTTTGCCGCTTTAAAGAGGAAAGAATCCGCTACATCAAAGTGGTTATCGAAAAAGCACGCTGCTTTGCCACCCTTTCAAAGTTTGAGGCGTATTGATTACTCCCAATCCTTCCATATTTCGGGGCAGTAGCCCACGGTTGCCTGCTTTCCGTTGCGAACAATCGGAGTTTTGAAAAGCTCACCGAATTCAAGCAGCTTTTCCTCCGCCGCCTCTTTGGTTATGTATTTCATATATTCGCGCTCATAAACCTTTGATTTTTCGTTTATCAGCGCCTCGGCGGAGCCCACCGCGGCTTTCACCGAATTGTACTCACCCTTTGAAAGGCTGCGCTGTGAAAGGTCAATAAACTGAAACTTTATGTTTCTCTCCTTAAACCAGCGCTGTGCCTTTTTGGTGTCAAAGCATTTATTTAATCCGAAAATCTGAATATTCATCGGTTTTCCCCTTTCATTTATTGTTATTATGATAGTTAAAATTCCGCCCAATGTCAATACCGCCGTCACATCCCTGCAAAATGCCGGCTTTGCCGCGTTTGCGGTTGGCGGTGCCGTGCGCGATTCCCTTATGGGCAGGGAGTGTTCCGACTGGGATGTTACCACCTCCGCTTTGCCGGAGCAGACCGAAAAGGTTTTTGAGGGACTGCGCATTATCGAAACCGGAATAAAGCACGGCACGGTTACGGTGATAATCGGCGGTGAGCCCATTGAAATAACCACCTTTCGCGTTGACGGCGATTACACCGACAACCGCCACCCCGATTCCGTTGCCTTCACCTCAGATATCGCAAACGACCTTTCTCGCCGCGATTTTACCGTTAACGCCCTTGCATATAATGATAAAGACGGGCTTGTTGACCTGTTCGGCGGGGCACGGGATATAAGTGAAAAAATCATCCGCTGTGTCGGCAATCCCGACACCCGGTTTAATGAAGACGCGCTCAGAATTATGAGGGCTTTGCGGTTTTCCTCGGTGCTGGGCTTTGATATTGAGCCGGAAACGGCGAACAGTATTGTAAAAAACCGTGAGCTGTTAAATAATGTTTCTGCCGAAAGAATCGCCTCGGAGCTTTGCAAGCTTTTGTGCGGCGAGGGTGCGGCAAAGGTAACGGCAGCTTTTCCGCAGGTGTTTGCCGTTATTCTGCCGGAGCTTGAAAACGCTTTCGGTGAAAGGCTCCCCGATACCTGCCGGCTTTTATCCCTCACCTCTCCCCTGCCGGGCGAACGCCTTGCGTCGCTTGCGGTTTTCTGCGGCAATCCGGAAGAAAAAATCCGTGCGGCTCTGCGGCGGCTGAAATGCTCAAACAGGCTGATTGATTCGGCTGCCCTGCTGTGTGAATACAGCAAAAAAGAGTTTGCTCTTTTGCCGGAGCCGGCCTTTAAAAAGGAGCTCGGAGTATTGGGGCGTGAAAGGGCATTGAGCGTTTTAAGCTTTCAGGAAGCGCTGTTTTCGCCCGATAACGCAAAGGCAGCAGCAAAAAAAGCGAAAGAAATATTCGACAGCGGTGAATGTATAACCGCTGCGGGGCTTAAAATAAAAGGTAACGATTTATCCGGCATTGCAAGCGGAAAAGAGATAGGCGCAACGCTGAACGCTCTGCTTGACGAGGTGCTGAGCAAAAAAACCAAAAACGAAAAAGCTGAGCTTCTTGCCGCGGCGGCAAGGCTCAACAGATTAGGAGATATACAAAATGACTGAAATTATCACCGCCGAAAACGCAAAAGAATTTGACGAATTTGTGTGGAATTCACCTAAAGGCCATATGATGCAGTCCTCCGCATGGGCAAAGGTTAAAAACAACTGGGACTGGCGCGGAATAATCTGCCGCGACGAAAGCGGAAACATCAAGGGTGCGTGTGCGCTTCTTTTAAGAAAAATGCCGCTTATGCCGTGGAGTATGATGTATTCGCCCAGAGGCCCCGTGTGCGACCTTCACGACAAAGAAACCGTGAAAGAGCTTGTTGCCGCGGCAAGGGATTTCGGTGCAAAGCACAAGGCCTATGCCTTCACCGTTGATACCGACACCCTGATTACCGACACCGAATACATCAACACTTTGAAAGAACTCGGCTTCACCTTTAAGGATAACGCCGAGGAATACAACACCATTCAGTCCCGCTACATCTTCCGCCTTGAGCTCAACGGCGAGGATGAAGAGGAGGCCATGAAGCTTATCCACCCCAAGGCAAGGAACTGCGTTCGCCGCGCTATAAAAGAGGGCGTTGAAATTGTTGAAAAGGGAATTGAATCGGTTGATGAATTTCATAAAATAATGCTTGTCACCGGCGAAAGGGATAATTTTGCCACCAGAGGCCCCGAATATTTCAAACGCGTTATGGAAGCCTTCGGCGACAATGCAAGAATCTGCTTTGCCTATTACAACGGCGAGGCGATAGGCTGCACCCTTCATGTGCGCTACGGCGACAAGGTGTGGTGGCTCTACGGCGCAAGCTCCAACGAGCACCGCGACCTTATGCCCAATTACCTGCTGCAATGGGAGGCTATAAAATGGTCAATCGCTAAGGGCTGCAAATGGTACGACCTTCGCGGCGGTTACCCGGATGAAAACAACCCTCTTCACGGCATTTTTACATTCAAAAAGAAATTCTGCCGCGAATATATGGAATTTATGGGCGAAGCCGACCTTATCTTAAGCAAGCCCGGTTTTATGGCAGTAAATGAAGCTCAGGTGCTCAGAAAGAAAACGAAGGGTATAAGAGCAAAAATAATAAACAGAAAATAAGGAGGGCTTATGGAAGAGCAAAAGCCCGTAAAGGGAAAGAAAAAAATAAAACTCACAAAATACGGCAAAATTCTTGTTGCCTGCCTTGCAGCGGCGGCAATAATCATCACCTGCGCGGCTGTTAAAGCCAAAAAGAAAAACGACCCGCAAAGCAAAATAACCCCCGCAGTAGAAGCCGGCAAGGAACAGATAACCGCAGCAGAATTTTGTTATTATTATTACCTTGCCTACCAGCAGGCTACCGAGCAGAGTCTTTCCTCACAGAGCATATCCTCCGGCACCGGTGAATCATCAGCCCCCGCTGCATTCGATTTCACAAAAGACCCTGCGGAGCAGACCTATCCGTTTGAGGATGAAGACGGCAAAACAATCACATGGGCGGATGCTCTCAAGAAGCAGGCGGTTGAACGCGCGCAGAGCACAGCCGTTTTTTATGCCGAGGCCTGCAACGAGGGCATAATGCTCAACCATTATGAGAATGAAACCATAAATGCAACAATAGACTGGTTTGCCGAAAACGCCGAAAACAACGGCCTTACCCTTGAGCAGTACCTTGATTATGCGTTCGGCATGACTGAGGACGAATTGAGAGCCATTATGGAAAAAGAGGCAATAGCCTCAAAATACAGCGGATTGTTAAAAACTGAGCTCACCGCTTCCGCAACAGATGAAGAGCTTTTCAAGGTTTTTAAATCCGACCCCTACTCCTACTCCAAAACAACGGTTCGCTGTGCGTTTTTCCCGTTCCCGACCCTTACGCAGGCAGACGGAGAAACCGATGATGCCTTTGAAAAAAGAAACACCGCCGAGTCGGCAAGACTGCTGAGCGTGGTTCAAAACATAGCAAGAGATATAAGCAGCAGAAAAACCTTTGACTCCACCGCCGCAAAGTATCAGAAAAAGGATGAAGAAACCGGCGCTGTTTGCTCGGTTATCTCCGGCTGCTTTACAATGAAAGACCTTGCCGAGGCAACCGATGAAGCAGTTGCCCATTGGGTTTGCGAATCCGGCAGAAAAGCCGACCAGATGAATGTTATCACCGGCGAAAAGGGCATTTATATTGCTTTTATAGTAAAGCCTCTTTCCGGCGAACATCACAGCGTTACCGTGCGCTGCTGCTTTAAGGCAGTTGGCGAACTGGGAATGATTGGCGCCAAAAAGACCGCAAACGATATTCTGAAAGAGTGGAAAGACAGCAAGGAACACTCCCTTTTCAGCTATGCCTCAATGTGCCGCGACAACACGGATAACAAGCAGATAAACGGCGACGAGATGATAATCCGTGCCGGCGACACCTACCCCGCCATTGATGACTGGTGCTTTAACTCCGAGCGCAAGCAGGGCGACACCGCTGTTCTTGACGCGGGCGACCTTGGCTGCTACATAGTGTATTTTGCAAGCGACAACACAGATGACCTTGACTGGAAGCAGGCCGCAAGAGAAGCCTGCGGCGCGGCAAAATATGAAAAGGAATCCGAAAAGCTTTTCGCGGAAAACGGCAGCTACAAGCTTGTTGAGCACGATGCAAAAATCGAAAAAGCCGTTTCCGCTTTCACCGAAGCGGTACTTGCGGGGAAAATAGTATTTTAATTATCACAACAAATTCAGCGCCCTGATTGCAGAAGCAATCAGG
>JAZUJM010000049.1:0-19426 GCA_045642785.1 Acutalibacteraceae bacterium
AAATAAATTTATAACCAATCTAAAAACCCCCCCAAAGGGCGTGTGTTCTTGCAGTTAAAAATTGATTGACATTGATTCAACGATTATATATAATTAAATTTAATCTTTTCGTGTTATCCGAGGTGTTACTATGCACAAAGAATTCTTAATGGGCAACGAGGCGATTGCACTCGGCGCACTTGCCGCCGGTGTTAAGGTTGTTGCCGGTTACCCCGGAACCCCGTCAACCGAGGTTCTTGAAACAATATCAAAAAGAAATGACGGCTCGGTTTATGTTGAGTGGTCGGTTAATGAAAAGGCAGGCATGGAGGTTGCCGCCGGTGCCGCCTACTGCGGCGCACGCTCATTGGTAACAATGAAGCAGGTTGGCCTTAATGTTGCCTCTGACCCGCTTATGAGCCTTGAATATATCGGAGTTAAGGGCGGCATGGTTGTTCTTGTTGCCGACGACCCCGGCCCGATTTCATCCCAAACCGAACAGGATACCCGCACATTTGCATTTTTCTCAAAGCTGCCTCTGTTTGACCCGTCATCTGTTCAGGAAGCTTATGAAATGATGCAGGAGGCCTTTGAGTTTTCCGAAAAATACTCCACCCCCGTTTTCTTCCGTTCAACAACAAGGGTTTGCCACGGCTACGCAAGCATTGATGTTAAAGAAAAAGAGGATTATTATGTCTGCGAGCCGGAGGGTTTTATAAAGGATTCCTCACGCTGGGTTATCTTCCCAAAGCTTTCATTTAACAACCACTTAAAAATTGTTGAGCGTAACCGTAACCTTGCCGATGTTTTCAGCGATTACAAGCGCAATTCAATAATTCCGGAAAGCGGAAACAGAAGCGATTCAAAAAAGGGAATCGCAACCCACGGCATAAGCTTTGCTTACACAATGGAGAGCATCGAGTACGAAAACAGCCCGAGAATTTTCAAGGTTGCCACCCCTCATCCTTTCCCTGAAAAAGCGGCGCTTAAATTCTTAAGCGGGCTTGATGAGGTTCTCTGTATTGAAGAGCTTGACCCGGTAATAGAAAAAGAGCTTATATATATCTGCGGCAAATATCAGCTTAAAACAAAAATCCGCGGCAAATTGACCGATGATATTATCAACGCCGGTGAAAATTCGGTTATGAGCGTCGGCAAAGCACTCTCGGCATTTTTCGGTGAAAAGAATAATGAAGCCGAAAAGCTTAATGATATGCCTGAGCTGCCCGTGCGCCCGCCCGTTCTTTGTGCAGGCTGCCCGCACAGAGCCTCATTCTTTGCCGTTAAAGAGGCAATGAAAGGCCAAAAGAGCGTTTTTTGCGGCGATATAGGTTGTTATACCCTCGGCAACGCAAAGCCGCTTGATATGACCGACACCTGCCTTTGCATGGGCGCCGGAATAACAGTTGCCCAGGGAATCGGCAGGGCAGATAAAGATACAGTCTGTTTCTCCTTTACGGGTGATTCAACATTTTTTGCCTCCGGCATTACGGGAGTTATTAACGCATATTACAATCAGGCAAATCTTGTTGTTTGTATTCTTGATAACTCCACCACGGCAATGACCGGGCACCAGCCTCACCCCGGAACGGGCAAAACAATGATGGGCGAAATCGTTCAAAAGGTGAGCATCGAAAATGTGCTTCGCGCAATAGGCCTTAAAACCGTTTTAACCGTTGACCCGCTTAACCTTGAAGCGTCAAAAGCCGTCGTTAAGCAGGCTGCCGCCGAGCCGGGAGTTAAAGCGATTATATTCAAATCCCCGTGCGTTGCAATTACAAAGCCAGCCGGCACAATGAAAATAGACAGCGAAAAGTGCATTAACTGCAAAATCTGCATAAACAAGCTCGGCTGCCCCGGCCTTATTCTGAAAGACGGCAAAGCCGCTGTTGATGAATCGCTCTGCACCGGATGCGGGCTTTGCAGCCAGGTTTGCCCGAAGGGCGCCATAAGCGGAGGTGAAGAATAATGAGCAAAAACATAATTCTTTGCGGAGTCGGCGGTCAGGGCACGGTGCTTGCTTCAAAGCTGCTTGCAAACGCTGCAATGGCAAAAAATATGCCGGTTATGACTGCCGAAACAATCGGTATGGCTCAGCGCGGCGGAAGCGTTACAAGCCACATCCGTTTGGGCGAGGGTGCTTACTCCCCGCTTATTCCTCAGGGCAAAGCGGATTTGATAATTTCATTTGAACCCGCCGAGGCGGTTCGTATGCTGCCGTTTTTAAAGGAAGGCGGCGCTGTTATAACAAGCAGCCGGCCCGTTATCCCCGTTACAGCCGCTCTTTCGCAATCCAGCTATAACGGAGAAGAAATGACGGCTTACCTTAAATCAAAGGTTAAAAATCTGACAGTTGTTAATCCCGATGAAGCCTGCAAGGCGCTCGGCAGCACAAAATGCCTTAATGTTATTCTTCTCGGCGCCGCAATTCTAACCGGCGAAACAGGGCTTACAAAAGAAGACATAAAAGAAGCAATAGTCAGAATCGTGCCCGAAAAATTCCATGAGCTTAATTTCAAAGCACTAAATGCAATAAATTAAGGAGAAAAGAAAATGAAGATTAATTCAGTTCAGCTTTCTCAGGTTAATACTGAAATAGAAAAGCTTATAAGTGCAGACAGCTTCTACGGCAAAAAGCTTAAGGAGCACGGCATAACAAAGGTTAACAGCGCAGATGAATTTGAAAAGCTCCCGTTCTCGGAGAAAAAGGATTTGAGAGATGCCTATCCCCTCGGCCTTATGACTGCGCCCGAAAGTGAGATAGTCAGAATCCATTCATCATCCGGCACCACCGGTCTGCCCGTTATTATCCCCTACACCGCAAAGGATGTTGACGACTGGGCGATAATGTTCAAAAGGTGCTATGAATTTGCGGGAATAACAAATATGGACCGTATTCAGGTAACCCCGGGCTACGGCCTCTGGACTGCGGGAATCGGCTTTCAGAACGGCGCCGAAAAGCTCGGCGCAATGGTAATACCCATGGGCCCCGGCAACACCGACAAACAGCTTCAGATGATGGTCGATATGAAATCAACAGTTCTCTGCTCGACCTCTTCCTATGCTCTTCTGCTTGCCGAAGAAATTGAAAAAAGAGGAATAAAGGATAAAATCTGCCTCAAAAAGGGAGTTATCGGCTCCGAGCGCTGGAGCGAAAAAATGAGGAACCGCATTGCCAACGACCTCGGAATTGAGCTTTATGATATTTACGGCTTAACCGAGATTTACGGCCCCGGAATAGGCATAAACTGTAAATACAACACCGGTATGCACTACTGGGATGACTACCTTTACATTGAGATAATTGACCCCGTTACGGGCAAAAATCTGCCCGACGGTGAGCTTGGTGAAATTGTAATAACCACCCTTTGCAAGGAAGGCGCTCCCCTTATCCGTTACAGAACCCATGACCTTTCCCGTATAATCCCCGGTGAATGTGAGTGCGGCAGCCGCTTCCCGAGAATTGACACAATAATGGGCAGAACCGACGATATGATGAAGATTAAGGGCGTTAATGTTTTCCCGAGCCAGATTGAAGAGGTGCTTGCAAAATTCACCGAGATTTCTTCGGAATATCAGATAAGAATTTCTCACCTTGACGGCAGAGATACCATGAGAATCTATGTCGAAACAACCGGTGATGTTAATTTCCTTGACCTTGCCGACAGAATCGCCGCAAAGGTAAAAAGCAAAATCGGCTTCACTCCCCTTGTTAAGGTTGTTGAAATGGGAGTATTGCCCAGAAGTGAAAAGAAATCCAAACGCGTATTTGATGAAAGATACGATTAAAACGACAAAAGGGTCTGTGACTTAAAAGTCACAGACCCCTGATTTTTTAATAATTATATTTCCGATTTATGTGCCTTGGGCGGATTCGGGCAATCCATGCAGTTTTTGCTTCTGTAATCCGACTTTGCCCAGCGAACGGCGTTAAGAATAACCTTCTGAATATTTGCATCCTTGTATGTTGCATAGGTTTCATGGCCGGGCTGGAAATAGAACACCTTGCCGTTACCCCTTTGCCATGTGCAGCCGGAGCGGAAAACCTCACCGCCGGTGTACCAGCCCATAAATACTATTTCATCGGGCGTGGGAATGCCGAAGGGCTCACCGTAGGTTTCATCACCGGGCAATTCAAAAAAGCGGTCAATGCCCTGTGCTATCGGGTGATAAGGAGCACTTACCCATACTCTTTCAAAATCATCGCTCTCGCGCCAGATTAATGAGCAGCTTGTGCCCATAAGGCGCATAAAGGGCTTTGATTTGTGAGCGGAGTGAAGGAAGATAGCACCCATACCGTTAAGAACAGCCTCCTGAACCATTGCCGCAACCTCATCGGGTACCTTGCCGTGGCCGCAATGACCCCACCAGATAATAACATCTGTTTGCTCAAGAAGCTCCTTGGTTATGCCGCAGTTTTCATCAAACAAAGTTGCGGTTTTAACCTCGATATCATCCTCTTTACCGAGAAAATCGGCGATACATTTATGTATTCCCTCGGGATAAATCTCGGAAGCCTTGCAATTAGCATCCTTTTCGTGCATAAACTCATTCCACACAAGAACTCTTATCATATTATTCCCTCCGTTGCTTTTTTCTTGATTATAAAACGCCAAAAGCCAAAAATCAATATATTGTGTTGCTTTTATTTTTTAAAAATGTTATAATATGGTAAAAATAACTATTCGGAGGACGCTATGAAAGCAACAAAACTTCTGCTTTCGGTTCTGTGTGTTCTGCTTTGCCTGACAACAGTTTTATCACCTTCGCTTGCCGTTGGTGCATTTGCAGACGGTTTTGAGCAGGATATAATCATCACACCCGGTGAAGAAGACCCCGACAACCCGGAAAATCCCGATTTGCCAGATGACCCGGTTAATCCGGACGAACCCGATTTACCGCAGGAGCCCGATAATCCGCAGGAACCCGAAGAAGCCGAATATGTTGCAAAGCTATGCATTTGTGCAAGGACAAGGGTTTTCGGCCATGTGTGGCTTTATGTTGAAAATCTTACCGACGGTGAGCTTAAGGTGGGCGCCTACACTTTGCCGCAAGGTCAGGGCGTTTCAATAGGTACTTTCTTCTTTTCCCGTTCCAACGGCGGCGGAATTTATTACAATGTGGAGGCTTACTGCGGCAACGCTACGGGGCTTGAAAAAACCGAATCGGCTTCAATGCTGATTACCGCCGAGCAGCTTGTAATAATCAGCAAAAAGACGCTTAAAAACAATCAATGGAATCCGTTTATTAACTGCGGATTTTTTGCCACAAATGCGTGGAACGCAGTATCGGATATTCATATTGCCTACGGAGTATTCCCGTTTATCACAAAAAGCTCAATCAAAAGAAAAGGCGGCGAAGGGGTTCCGCAGATGTATGTACCGACAGCGGAGCAGGTTTTCAAGCAGAAGGGATTCAACGAAAACGCCACCCTTAAGCCTGCAACAAGGGGAACATTAAAACATAAAATAGGTTAAAATAAAGCATCTGCAATTTGTGCAGATGCTTTATTTCTTATCCCTGAATATCAACACCTCAAGCTTTCGCATAATTACAGCTATAAAAACAGTTGCCGCAAAAGAAAGAGTGTTGAGCATTACAGGTCGGGAAAGCTCAATGTAATTTGAAAGGAAGCCCGTCACCTTTTCCTGCAAAAGATAGATTTCAAATGTTGCGGGTGCAATTACCGAAAGCGGTTTTGAAAATATTTTCAATTCACCGATTTTTGCAAGCAGCATCGCAGTCGGTAAGCCGAAAATAAAATAAAAATATTCAGTCGGTACGGGCAAGGAATTGATGCCGGATGTACACATTGAAGCAAAGGCAACACCCAAAACCGAAACAGCTGCAACGGGAAGAATACCGAAAGGCAGCTCCTTTTCTTCATAAACATATTTTCCGAGATAAGCGCCAATAATAAAATCAGGAAAACGGCGCATAAGAATATTGCACCTTGACCACGCCTCAGGCCAGTTTTCGGCAAACAGATAATTCAGAATAAAGACAACTGTTATAAGCACCGCAGGCACGGCAAAGTTGTTTTTAAATCCCTTCAGCAGCCTGTAAATGAGCGGGTAAAGCAAATACATTATGAGAATTGCCGTGGCAAACCAAAATATTCTGTTGCCGTTTGTAAAAAATGTTATGCCGAAAATATCGGCCAGCACCCCGGCAAGGCCAAGGCCGCGCTCCTTAACATCAACAAGATAATAAAAAGGAACGGTCACAAGAACATAAGAGGGAACAATCCTCTTTAATCTGTTTGCGTAGAATTTAATAACAGATGGTTCATCCTCCATGGCAAAATACAGCGATATACCCGAAAGGAAAATAAAAATATCCACTCCGAAGCCGCCGCAGGATTGAATAAGCTTAACAGGCAAAAGCCATTTGTTTTCAAATACAAAGGTGGAATGAAAAAGCATTATCCATAGTATACTGATGCCGTAAACAGTCGCCCTGTTTTTGCTGAGCAGATTCAGGTTATACTTTTTCATATTCTCCCCCCTTTTTTATAAGCTTTAGAAATATACCACATAACGGCAATTCAGTCAATAATTCACCTGTAAATATATGTGAATGCCTGTAAATATATGTGAATATCCAAAACAAGATAATAAAGATGATAATATTGGCAATTGTAAAGGACAAGATCTTTTATGGTGCCAAAGCAAATATTTAGCAATAAAACCAAATATTTAAATGAAGACGGCTATGCCCTAATGAAGCAAAATGAAGTCACTCGCATTCGCTCATTAATGAAGTAAAGCCGCCCTCTTTTCTCCGATTCTCTCATTTAATTTCTTCATTAGCGAAGCGTCTTCATTCTTCATCAGCCCCCCATGGGCGACTTCATTGCACCAAAAAAAGAGAACGCCAAAGCGTTCTCTTTTTTTTGTGCGGATAACAGGACTTGAACCTGCACGCATTACGCACCGGATCCTAAATCCGGCGTGTCTGCCAATTCCACCATATCCGCATTTTGGCTTATTATATCAAATGCTTTTGGATAATTCAAGCCGATTTTTTATAAATAAGAATGCAAAAGCACAGTTCAGTTTCAAGGCTTTCAAGCTTTTGAGCCTTTTGCTGATCCTCTTCACCGGTTTTATAATAATACGGTGTCATCATAAACAGATTCATTATATCGCGGTTATTATCAAGCTTTAAAACCTTTGTAAGCTCATTTTTTTCAACAAGCTCCATTCCGGGGATTATTTCACTCTCCGGCACATTTTCCCGTGCTGAGGAATAAATCGCTTTTTTAAGCCCCATAAGGTGGTCTTTAAGCGGCACGGCGCGAATAAGAAAGCCGCCTTTTTTAAGCACGCGTCTGTATTCATCAAAAGCAAAGGGCGAAAAGATATTCAGAACAAGGTCAAAACTTTCATCACGGCAGGGAATATCAAACACCCCCGCAACGGCTGATTCGTTTATTTCTTTTCTTTTTGCGGCGCAGGCAATGGCGGATTTTGAAATATCAATTCCGCAAACGAAGGCGATTTTTCCCGATTCGGCGAGCGTCTGAGCAGCGGCGGCAGTATAGTACCCCTCGCCGCAGCCGGCATCAAGCACCGCTCCGCCGTCAGGGCACAGGGCCGAAACGGCGGCGCAGATTCCGTCTTTAAAGAAAGAATAATATCCCTTTTCAAGAAAATCACGGCGTGCGGCAACCATAAGCTTGTCGTCACCATGATGTTTTTTTGATGATTGAGATGAAAGAAGCAGATTAACATAGCCCTGCCTGCTAACATCAAATGAATGTTTATTTTCGCAAAGATATGTTTTTTCGGTTCTTGTTAAATTTTCACCGCAGACCGGGCAGATAAATTTTGTTTTCACTTTGCAATTCCTTTGTATTTTTCAATTTCGCCCATCATATATCTGCCGAGGTCGGCCATAAATTTAAGGCAGGTGGGGAAAACCTCCTTCGGGAAGCCCTTAAGGAAATTATCAGCCTCATAGGTGAAATTGCCGCTGTATCCGATTTCACCGAGGGCGCGAAGGATTCCGTCCCATTTCATATCCATTAAATAAGGAACGGTGTGAGAGTCGTGAAGGTAATCGTTATCGTGAATGTGAAGGGAAGTAATTCTTTTTGCACCCATTTCGCGAATCATCGTTTCTGCATCGGAACCTACAAGACCGCAATGGCCGAGGTCGAGGCAGGCTGTAAAATATTCAGGGTCAAGCGCATCAACATAACGGTTGAAATCCTCCGAAACAGAGCAGATATTGGAAATGATCTTTTTTGTTTCGGGATCCCTGCCCCACATATTTTCAACTGCGATTTTTAATCCCGTTCCCTTAATCACGGGGATAAGAGAATTATAATATTTAATATTGATGTCAAACTGATTTTCGCCCACGGCGCAGGGATGAACAACGCAAACCTTAATCCCGAGCTCTGCGCTGATTTCAAGCGCCCTTTCAACCTTGGGCATAACCTTTTTATTGTATTCTTCATTATCCTTGCGGAACGGAGGGAACGGTGCATGGCTCTGCTCAAAGGTGACACCGAGGCTTTGAGCGTATTTTTTAAGCTCCCCCGCCCTTGCAAGATAATCGGGTGCATTGAGGGTATATTTGTCGCTGTCGGTATCAAACATTGAAAAATCAATGCCGTCAAAACCTGCATCGGCAAGCAGTTTTACCGCTTCCAGCTCGGAAAACATTCTTTGTGTGGTTTCGGTCTGAGTAACAAGTTTCATTTCTTCGCTTCCTTTATATTTTTTATATTTACAGTTTATTTCATTAATCCGCTTTTGTCAACTTTACATTTAATCCTAAAAGGGATATAATTTATAAAAAAATGTCGGAGATATAATATGGATGAAATAAAACCCGTTCTTGAGCTTGACCTTTATCTTGTTCGCCACGCCGAAAGCGAGGGCAACATAGAAACAAATAACACCGAAGACCTGAAAGATAAAAACGACCCGCTCCTTTCTGCGCGAGGTCTGCTGCAGGCGGAAGCGGTGGGCGAATATATGAAAGATATACCCCTTGATGCCGTGTTTTCAAGCCCCCTGCGCCGTGCGGTTATGACTGCCGGAAAAATTGCCGGAAATCAGAATAAGCCCCTTGAGCTGATTCCCGACTTAACCGAAATATGGATTGACCCGGAATATGACGGTGTGGGAACTCAGGGGCTTAAGGAATATTACAATGATGTTTCTCTTGCCGAGGGAATTGACCCGTCGCTCGGCTTTTTAAGGCACGACGGTGAGGATGAAGCGCTTATGTTTGAGCGTGCGGCGCGCTTTCTTGACTACATCCGCGCACGGTATAATAGCGGCGAAAAGGTTGCGGCGGTTTCTCACGCGGGGCTGCTTACATACATTATATTTTATATAATAGGTTACCGCGATAAACAGCCTGATTATGACTTTCGTTTATCCAACACGGGCATAACCCGTATTCTGTTTTTCAAAAAAGGCACCAACCGTTACGGCGATATTATTTTTGACTGCGTAAACGAAAGGAAACACATTTCCGACTATCTTCAATAATTCATACTCCGGGTATAACAAGCATCATTCCCTCGGTTATCTCATCGCTGCCAAGCGAATTTTCCTCCATCACCGCCTCAACGGTTGAACGGTACTTTTTCGCTATGCTCCAGATTGATTCACTTCCGTCACAGAAGCAGACCGTAAGCGCAGAGCTGCGGTTTGCTTTTTTATTTTCATCAATGTTAATTTCATTAATGCATTTTACCGTTTCCGTGCTGAAAACCGTGCAGGTGCATTGAAGCTCGGCATTAATAACAAGCTTGCTGTCGGCAGTAACGGCGCATGAGCACGCAATTATTTTCACATTACAATCCGTTTTAGCCCTGCCCGTACTCAGAGCTGTGTTTCGGGTGTAATCAAAGGCAACGGTTTTTTTGATGTAATCCACATCGCCCGCCGCGCTTTTTACAAGCACCCCTGCCTCAAAGGTTCCGGCAACAACAGCCTTGTTCCCTTTAACCGAGCAGTCAAAGGCAGGCTCCGAGGTTTGAACAAACAAAACCGTATCCGGCATAACCGCTCCGGGGTCAAAGGTACAGCGTGTATCGAAGGATTCAGTAAAGCAATCTTCCCGCCTTTGGGTTTCAAGCCCTTTTGTTTTAAGCTCGGGCTCATATTCGGTTGAATATGCGTCGGTAACAAGAGTAATTTCCGTTTCACGGCACGCATAAAGTGAAGTGCGGATTTTTGCGCTTAATTCAATACGCCTGTTTTTGCCGTTGTTGTCAAGTGCGGGTAACGCTTCAATTCCGGCAGGCTCCGCGCTGAGAATATAATTATCGGTATCGTTCAGCCCGTCAAGCTCCATAATCTGGCTTATCGGCATTGAGTGAGTAAAGCTTTCAAAGCATCCGTTTTCACCAAGATAATTAACAGTAACACAAAGCTCGCCTTTAATGAGCATTTTATCGTTTATCACCTTTATATCACCGGTCTGAACCGAGGAAGAAACGCCGACAACCGAGCTGATTGCAGAGTGGGTATCATCAAGCTCTGCCGTTTCACTCATCGGGAAAAGTCTTACCGTTTTGCCGGTGAAATCCGTCGTTTTCACCTCTTCTGTTTTGCACAGAATACCGCCGCCCTTTGCAAAGGACAGAATCTTTTCGGTTCTCTTTTTTTCCGACTTAAAGCTGCACGCAACAGAGGCGTGAACATCAAGCCTTCTGGGTCCTACCGCCCGGCAGTTAACAAACCCCGACGAAAGTCTGACATCAGCCGCACAGCTTTTGTCTATTGCGCTGTTTTCCGCAGTTTTACGAAACGGAACAGCCCTCTCAAAAGCGCAGATTTTGTTATCCGGCCCCGAATAGATAATTCTTACGGTAACATCGCCGTCAAGAGTGATATGCCCGTCGCCGACCGTCACCGCGCCGACATTCGGAACAGCCTCACAGTTAAGCACGCGAACAATATCCTCGCAGTAATCCGGCAAAGAAATATCCGCATCAGCTATCTGCTCCGAAACGCTTTCAAATACCGTTTCGCAAAAGTTAAGGTCTTTTATTCCGGTTTCCGTGTTCATTTGTTTATCTCCTCACTTTTTAATAATGTTTCGCTAAATTCTATTCGCACAGCGGCAAAAATATGAAAGCAAGGCAAAACTTTTCAGTTTTTTGATAAATTTTTAATAAAAATATATTTACTTTTATTTTTTTATAATATATAATGGCAATGTAAATTTAAATATTATGGAAAGGAGATTGTCATTATGCCGGAATTTACATACGAAATCGTAAAGTCAGTTGCCGTTCTCTCCGAGAACCCCAAGGGCTGGACCAAAGAGCTTAACCTTATAAGCTGGAACGGCCGCGATCCCAAGTACGATATCCGCGAATGGGCACCCGACCATGAAAAGATGGGCAAGGGCGTTACTCTCAGCATGGAAGAGATGGACGCACTTCGCGAGGCTGTTAAATCGCTTTGATATCGATGCCCCTCAAAGGATAAGTAATTTGATGCTGTGGGTCACCGCGGCATCTTTTTACTTTATTAATTAATTTAAAAAGAGGATATAATTATGAAGATTCTTTTTCAGGGCGACAGCATAACAGATGCCGGCCGCGACCGCTCCGATTATCACAACTTAGGCCCCGGCTATCCCTCATATGCCGCCGAGCTTATTAAGAAAGAATACCCCGACACCGATTTTGAATTTATCAACCTCGGTATAAGCGGCAACCAGACCAAAGACCTTGTTGCACGCCTTGATTCCGATTTTGTTGACATCAACCCCGATATCTGCTCAATCCACATCGGTGTCAACGACACATGGCATCACGCAGCCGACAGAAGCTGGATTTCTGATGAGCTGTTTGAAGAGAATTACAGAAAGGTTCTCACCGCTCTTAAGGAAAAAACAAACGCAAAAATAATCATCATTGAGCAGTATCTGCTCCCTGTTGAGGATAAGCTCTTCTTCCGTGAAGACCTTAACGGTAAGATTGATGTTACAAGAAAGCTTGCGCGTGAATTTGCCGATGTATTTATTCCTCTTGACGGCCTGCTTGCCGCTGAGTGTGTAAGAAACGATATGTTTGATTATTCGGACGACGGCGTTCACCCCAACAAGGGCGGAGCTCAGTTTATCGGCAAGCTTTATCTTGACGCCGTTAAGGAGATTATCGGCTGAGGAAAAAGCGATGAATACAATAAAAAAGATTTTTAATCATATTTTTATTGACGGATTAAGCGGAATGGCACTGGGTCTTTTCGCAACCCTTATTATCGGCACAATTCTTGCTCAGGCAGCCACCTTCATAAACGGTGAAGCCGGAGCAATCGTTGCAGCCGTTGCCTCTGCCGCAAAGCTGCTTATGGGCGCCGGTATAGGCGTGGGTATGGCCTCAAAGTTCAAGGTTTCCCCGCTTGTAAGCGTTTCGGCAGCCGTTGCCGGATTTGCAGGCTCATTTGCCACCTCAATTCTGAGCAGCGCAAAAGAGGGCGCTTTGCCCGCTTTTGCGGGCGTGGGCGAGCCCCTTGGTGCATTTATTGCCGCCTTTGCCGCGATTGAAATCGGCAGGCTTGTAAGCGGCAAAACAAAGCTTGATATTCTGCTCACCCCGGCGGCCTCCATTGCCGCGGGCTGCTGTGCAGGGCTTCTGCTCGGCCCCCCGATTTCACGGTTTATGAGCTGGCTCGGCGAGCTCATAATGTGGGGCACCGAAAGGCAGCCGATAGTTATGGGGATAGTTGTTGCAGGCATAATGGGTATTGTTCTCACTCTGCCCATATCCTCCGCCGCACTCGCGGTAATCCTCGGCCTTTCCGGCATAGCCGGCGGCGCGGCTGTTACCGGGTGCTGTGCTCATATGGTGGGCTTTGCGGTTATCAGCTACCGTGAAAACAAATTCGGCGGGCTTCTTGCCCAGGGAATCGGAACCTCAATGCTTCAGGTTCCGAACCTTGTAAAAAAGCCTGTTTTGTGGATTCCGCCCGTGATTGCAAGCGTTATTCTGGGCCCCGTTTCCGCAGCTTTGCTTAAAATGACCTGCCTGCCGGCAGGCGCGGGAATGGGAACCTCCGGGCTTGTGGGCCCCCTGCTCACCTATCAGTCAATGACCGAAGCCGGAGCAGACCCGAAAATCGTGCTTGCGGAAATTCTGATTATTCAATTCGCGGCACCTGCTGTAATCAGCCTTGTTATCTCCGAGGGAATGAGAAAGCTCGGAATAATAAAAGAGGGCGATTTGTCGCTCAAAAACATTAATTAAAAGAGGAGAACGAAAGTGAAAAAAGCAAAGAAATTAACAGCGATTCTTCTTGCCTCGATAATTGCTTTTTCAATGAGCATTATCCCCGCTTCGGCAAACACCGATGTTTCCAACCCCGCAGAGCAGACCCTTTACACCGTGCTTGATAAAATCGTTAACGCCCTTGTTAACGGTATAGGCGCACTTGTAATCAGCCCCAAGTGGGATAACATCAAAAATTATAAAAGTGAAAACTTCTATCCCGGCCTTTCCGCCGACGAGTTCCTTGATGAGCCCGCCGAGGGTGCCAAGTGGTCGGTAGGTTATGCCAATGCTTCCATTCAGGATGGCAATGAGCTTGACGAAAAGCATTTTGTAGGCGGCAGCTTAAGCGTTACCCGCAAGGTTGCAACCGAGGTTCGCGACGACCAGAAGGTCAGAACAGTTGCAATGAGCGACGGCAGAGGAATCACAATTTTCTCCACCCTTGATGCATTCGGCCTTGCAAACAACTGCGTTCGCGAAATCAGAGCAAGATTTGCGGAATATGCCGCAAAAAAGAATCTTGATATAACAAGTGTCAATGTTTCGGTTCTTCACCAGCACTCCTGCGTTGACACCTTCGGAATGAACGGCGACATTTTCAAGGCTCTTTTCACCGCCCCCATTAAGAACCTTTTCGGCATGGAGCTTGAAAGCGGAATCAACAAGGATTTCCAGGAAAACCTTTACAATAAGGTTGTTAACTCCATGATTGAAGCCGTTGAAGGCATGAAAGAGGGCAAGCTTTACTACGGCAGCGTTGATGTTTCGGAGTTTATCCGTGACAAGCGTGCCCCCGAGGTTTATGACCCCAACCTTGAACGCCTTCGTTTTGACCCCGAAGACGGCAGCGATGATATCTGGATAGTTGAGGGCGGAATCCATTGCGTGGGCAACGGAGCCGCAGGAACCGTAGTTACGGGCGATTATCCTTATTATATGGAGCAGTATGTAAATTCCATAGGTGCAAACCTTATTTACCTTGAGGGTGCCGAGCTTGCACTTTCCGACACCGACAAAAACGAAATAATCACTCCCGACCCCGAGCTTGCCGAAAAATACGGCGAAGGCTACGGCGAGCTTGCCGAATACGGCAGAACCCTTGCCAAGAGGCTTGAAAGCATTGACAATGAAGAGGAAGTTAAGCCCATTCTCAACATCGCCCATAAAGAGATGTTTGTAACAGTCAAAAACGCAATCTTCAAGTTTGCCGCAAAATTCGGCCTGCTTACCAACACCGTTGTACGCGACGGCCTTCAGCTTAAGGTTGCAACCGAAATCGGCTATGCAGAGTTCGGCGATAAGCTTGCAATCGCTCTTATCCCCGGCGAGCTTGCCGCAGAGATAGCCTTCGGCGGCGCAATGACTGCCGATGACGAGCTTAACTGGACTGGCAAGGATTGGGAATACCCCTCATTCCAGAGCCTTGTGCCCGGCAAAAAGCTTTTGGTTTACGGCCTTATGAACGACCAGGTCGGTTACATCCTTACCGACAACAGCTGGCACTCAATTTTCACCGAGAATGAAGAGATAGTTGCCACCGGCAACCTTGCAGGCTCCTGCATTGCAGAAGGCTTCACAGGTCTTCTTAAGGATATTAACAGAGTTAGCTGATTGAATTAACATAAAAACGGGGCTCCGTTCATGAACGGAGCCCCGTAAATTTTATATTCTGTTATTATTCGGCTGCAATCTTTTTAAGCCTTTTCATAACATTGTTTTCTCCCCTGCCGAAATAATCGTGAAGGGTTTTATACTCGGCATAAAGCTTTTTGTAAATTGCGGCGTTTTCGGGAATGGGATAATATATTTCGTCCTTGATTTTGCCCATTACTCCGGCTGCCTCATAAACATCGTCATAGCCGCCCTTTTCTTTGCCTGCCGCAACCGCTCCGAAAACAGCGCTGCCCAGAGCGCCGCCCTGAGTGGTGCCTGCAATCTTAACGGGCATATCAAGCACATCGGCATAAATCTGCATTGTCATCGGGTCTTTCTGAGAAATGCCGCCCGCGGCATAGAAGGTGTTAACGGTAACACCGTTTTCATTAAAGGTATCAACAATCATCTTTGTTCCGTAAGCTGTGGATTCAATAAGAGCTCTGTAAATATCCTCGGGCTTGGTCTGAAGAGTCATACCGAGAATAAGGCCGGTTAAATCAACATCACAAAGAACCGAACGGTTGCCGTTGAACCAGTCAAGGGCAAGCAGTCCGCTTTCACCCGGACGCTTTGATGAGCATTTTTCACGAAGAAGCTTGTGAATGTTTATTCCCTTTTCCTTTGCTTCATTAACAAGCTCTGCGCTCAGGCAGTTATCAATAAACCACTGGAATGAATCACCAACACAGCACTGGCCTGCCTCATAGCCGTAAAGGCCGGGCATAATACCGTCGGCCACAACGCCGCACATTCCGGGAACCTGCTTTTCTTCCTTGCCCAAAAGCATATGGCAGGTGGATGTGCCCATAATTGCAAGCATTTCGCCTTCGCCGCTGATTCCGACGGCGGGAACAAATACATGGGCGTCAATGGTGCCCACCGCAACGGCGGTGCCCTCTTTAAGCCCGGTGAGAGCCGCCATTTCGGCGGTTATTTCGCCGGCCTTTGAGCCCACGGGGCTGACCTTGCCGAGCTTTTCTTCAACTATGTTTTCAAGCCTCGGGTCAAGAGCCTTGAAAAATTCCTTTGAGGGGTAGCCGTTCTTTTTGTTCCAAAGAGCCTTGTAGCCGGCACAGCAGGCGTTTCTTGTTTCAACGCCGGTCATCTGCCATACTATCCAGTCGGCTGCCTCAATGAATTTATCTGCCTTGTCGTAAATTTCGGGAGCTTCTTCAAGAACCTGCCAGATTTTAGGAATCAGCCATTCGGAGCTTATCTTGCCGCCGAAGGTGTCAAGCCAGTCAACCTTGAGCTCCTTTGCCTTTTCGTTGAGCTTTGTTGCCTGGGGCTGTGCGGCGTGGTGCTTCCAGAGCTTAACATAGGCGTGCGGCTCCTGCTCATACTCGGGAAGCAGGCAGAGAGGAGTTGAATCGGCAAGCACGGGCAGAACCGTGCAGGCGGTGAAATCAACGCCGACACCTATAACATCATCAGCCGAAACGCCGGATTCCTTAAGAACAGCGGGGATGGTGTTTTTGAGCACATCTACATAATCTGTCGGGTGCTGAAGCGCCCAGTCCATACCGAGCTTTTTGCCGCAGGGAAGCTTATCATCCATAACGGCGTGGGGATATTCATAAACGGAGCTTGCAAGCTCCTCACCGTTTGAAACGTTAACAAGAAGGGCTCTGCCTGAAAGTGTGCCGTAATCAAGACCGATTGCGTATTTTGCCATTTTAATACTCTTCCTTTCTTTATTATGTGAACAGCGCGGATACAATCCCCGCATAAATGCTTACCGGGTCTTTAAGGAAATTGTCGCGAATCTTTTCAACCTGATATTCGTCGGCGGCATAAACGGTTAATTTCATAAGCACATCATCACCGTTAACAACGGTAAAGGTAACATTTGCGCCGCTGTCGAGGTACTCAACCTCAATATTATTTTTATTTTCGTTTTCTCTTTTTTCAAGTATTCTGAGCCTTATGGCGTCATTGAGCGCCCTTTCGCGTACGCTTCTGGGTATTTCGGATTCAAGCTCATTGACCGCCGCCATACCCTTCGGGGTAATCCAAAGGCCGTTTTCTTCATCAAGAGCAAGGCTGCCGCCCGAAATAAGCTCCTCAAGTGCCTGACTTGCTTCAAAATAATTTGCAAGCCCGTGCAGCTGAAGAATCTCAACCATTTTATCCCTTTTAATGGCTCCCTTTATGCTTTTGACAATGAAGCCCATAAGAATTTTAATCTGCGCCGTGTTGCGAAGGCCGCCTAACTCAACCCCCTGTGAAAAAGCGTTGTAGGAATTGAGCGGGTCGGCGTTTTCGCCGCCGGTGAAAATGTTCTCTTCGTTCAAGATAATGCTCCTTTGGTTATTTATTGGCTGTTTTTTCAAATTTTGCGGGCTTTATCGGTTTGCCGAAAAAGCCGTTATCAAGCATATCACGGCTGATAAAGGATTCGCGTGCCCATGCTCTGCCCCAAAGATTGGCCCAACCTTCACAATAAGCCTTGTAGTATGAAACGCCGCCCTCTTTTCTCATTTTAACAAAGGCGGGCAGATTGCACCAGATAAAAGAGGGAATGGCAATAACAAGGAACCAAACCGGACCCAGAGCAAGTGACTGAATGGTGTGGCCGTATTCGTGAATACGGGTGTCGTGAAGCCAGTCGCCCTTTCGCTTGGGGTTGATGAATATAAAAATACCGAGCGAAACGCCGCCGAAATTCTCCGCCTCAACATAGGTGATAAACGCATTGTGGAACCGCTCCCACTTGTGATTGCGGTGAAGAATCAAAAAGCCGATAAGCCCGACAATATTCTGAGGAAGAGCCCATGTGAACTGAACGAGCCAAAACAGAAACTTTTTCATATTTATCCCTCTTTTTTACAGATACTGAATTTATTATACTTTATATATAATGGAAAATCAACAAATTTTTGTGCTTTTTATTGACACGGAATGGCGCTTGTGGTATGCTTTTAACTGAATTTTTATGGATATTTTAATTGGAGGAAAACAATATGTACGACAAAGTGTCATCCAATTTTGACTTTGTTACACACGAAAAAGCCGTTCTCGATTTCTGGCAGCAGAACGACATTTTCAGAAAGAGTATCAAAAACCGCGAGGGCTGCCCCACCTACACATTCTATGACGGACCGCCCACGGCAAACGGCAAGCCCCACATAGGCCATGTGCTCACCCGTGTTATTAAGGATATGATTCCGAGATACAGAACCATGAAGGGCTACGATGTTCCCCGCAAGGCCGGCTGGGATACCCACGGCCTGCCCGTTGAGCTTGAGGTTGAAAAGCTGCTCGGCATTAACGGCAAGGAGCAGATTGAAGAATATGGCCTTGAACCCTTTATTAAGCAATGCAAAGAAAGCGTTTGGAAATATAAGGGCATGTGGGAGGATTTCAGCGGCACGGTAGGCTTCTGGGCCGATATGGACAACCCCTATGTTACCTATCACAACAGCTACATTGAAAGCGAATGGTGGGCATTAAAGCAGATTTGGGAAAAGGGTCTTCTTTACAAGGGCTTTAAAATTGTTCCCTACTGCCCCCGCTGCGGAACCCCCCTCTCCTCTCACGAGGTCGCTCAGGGCTACAAGGATGTTAAAGAGCGCTCCGCCATTGCCCGCTTTAAGGTAAAGGGCGAGGATGCCTATTTCCTTGCATGGACCACAACACCGTGGACCCTGCCCTCAAATGTTGCGCTTTGCGTTAACCCCGAATACGATTATGTTAAGGTTAAGAGCGGCGAATACATCTATTATATGGCAGAGGCACTTGTTGCCTCCGTTCTCGGCGAGGATGCCGAAATAATCGAAAAGTACAAGGGCAAAGAGCTTGAATTCAAAGAGTATGAGCCCCTTTTCAACTTCGTTTCCCCCAAAGAAAAGTGCTGGTTTGTTACCTGCGACAGCTATGTAACACTTACCGACGGCACCGGTATTGTTCACATTGCTCCCGCCTTCGGCGAGGATGACTCCGTTGTGGGCAAGAACTACAATCTTCCCTTTGTTCAGCTTGTTGACGCAAAGGGTCAGATGACCAAGGAAACAAAGTGGGAAGGCGTTTTCTGCAAGGATGCCGACAAGCTTGTGCTTGTTGACCTTGAAGAGAGAGGCCTGCTTTTCTCCGCCCCCAACTTTGAGCACAGCTATCCTCATTGCTGGCGCTGCGGCACTCCCCTTATCTATTACGCAAGAAACAGCTGGTTCATCAAAATGACAGCCGTTCGCGATAACCTTATCAAGAACAACGAAAAAATAAACTGGATTCCCGAAAGCATCGGCACCGGCCGTTTCGGCGACTGGCTTAAGAATGTTCAGGATTGGGGCCTTTCAAGGAACCGTTACTGGGGCACCCCGCTCAACATCTGGGAGTGCGAATGCGGCCACAGGCATGTTATAGGCTCCATTGAAGAGCTTAAAAAGATGTCACCCGACTGCCCCGATGATATCGAGCTTCACCGCCCGTACATTGACGCGGTTACAATCACCTGCCCCGAGTGCGGCAAGCAGATGAAGCGCGTGCCCGAGGTTATTGACTGCTGGTTTGACTCCGGCGCAATGCCCTTTGCACAGC
>JAZUJM010000050.1:0-2513 GCA_045642785.1 Acutalibacteraceae bacterium
TTTTTTCAAGGCTTATGGTGTAATCGGTAGGTTCCTGAATTTCAAGCAGGAAGCAGCCGGGGCCGATTGCGTGCGGAGTTCCGCCGGTGATAAGGAAAACATCACCCTTTTTTACGGGAATCTTGTGCATAAGCTCAGCCATTGCAGGAATATCCTGCTCATCAAAAAGCTTATGAAGCTGATCGGCGGTAACATCCTCTTTAAATCCGAGAAGAATATAGGGTTCTTCTCCGTTTATTGTTCTGCCGTCAAGAATATACCATGCCTCTGTTTTGCCGTAATCTGAATTAAACAGCGTTTTAGCGGCAAATTTGTCGGGGTGAACCTGAATGGGGAGCCTTTCGGCAGAATCAAGAAACTTTGTGAGCACACCGAAATTAACGCCATGCTTTTCAATATGTTCTTTTCCGAGGCAGCCCTCGGGGTCTCCATCGATTATATCCTTTAAATATTCGCCGTTTTCTGCTTTGACAAGGCCCTCACGCTCCGGGGTATCCGGTCTGGGAGGATTATTTGCGCTGACAACCGAGGCAAGCCAGTCCTCCGGGAAATACCCGTCTTCGCCTTCTGAACCGCGGAAATTATCAAGCAGCTTGCCGCCCAGATAAATTCGCCACACTCTGTTTTCGGTAAGCTTTACGGGAACGGTATGTTTCATCGGTTTTTCTCCTTATTTTATTATTTCATTTATAATACAACCGCTTAAAGAAAAAATCAATACAATATCCGTTTATAATCTTGAAAAGTACGCCCATATGTTGTAGAATATGAGTGTTAAGATGATATAAAGGAATGTTTTGATTGCAATATGTAATAATGGATTTGGAGTGGAACAATACCTACGCCAGAAAAAAGAAAGGCTTTTTAAACGAAATTATTGAAATCGGAGCCGTCAAGCTTGATGAAGAACTGAATATTATTGATTCTTTTTCTCAGGTTATTAAATCTCAGATTGGCAAAAAGCTTCGCGGCAGCGTTAAAAAGCTCACAAATATTACTAATGAGGATGTTAAAAGCGGAGAGCTTTTCACAAAAACCTTTTCTGAATTTAAAAAATGGCTGGGCAAAGAAGAAAATACGGTTTTTACTTGGGGTGACGGGGACATCCGCGTTCTGATTGAAAATTACAATTACCTTAACGGAATCAAAACAATACCTTTTTTAATGAATTACTGTGACCTTCAGGCCTGCTACCACAAGGTAACCGGAACGGGCGGTGCAATGCAGGCCGGCCTTCACACGGCTGCCGAAAATCTGGGCATTGACCCCGAGGCTTATTCGCTGCACCGCGCCCTGGGTGACAGCCTTCTAACAGCTGAAATCTTCAAAAAAATATTCAATAAGGATGTTTTTGCTTCGCTCACAACTCCTTGTAATGATGAATTTTACGAAAAACTGTTTTTTAAAGCGAAAGTTATTTCAAATATTGATAATCCGCTTGTTGACCGTTCAAAGCTCTCTTACCGATGTGAACTATGCGGCAAGGAATGTGAAGTTAAAGGCCAATGGAAATTTCATAACCAGTTTTTCCGTGCAGTATGCTTTTGTCCCGACTGCAAAACATATTATAAGGTCGGCGTAAGGTTCAAAAAATACTTTGACCGTGTTGATGTTAAAAAAACAGCCTCTTCATTCGACCCGGAAGCTAAAAAAAGAGAAAAGCGCAAGAATCCCGAAATTGAAAAGGGAGTTGAATAACAGTGAAGATTCTTGTTACCGGCGGTGCCGGATTTATCGGCAGCAATTTTATTTATTATATGCTCAAAAACTATCCCGTTTATGAGCTGGTTTGTCTTGATAAACTTACCTATGCCGGCAATCTGAGCAATCTTGAAAAAGCACTTGAAAACGCGAATTTTAAATTCGTAAAGGGCGATATTGCCGACAGAGAATTTGTTGACAATTTGTTTAAAGAAGAAAAATTTGATAAAGTTGTCAATTTTGCCGCCGAAAGCCATGTTGACCGCTCCATTGAATCACCCGAAATTTTTCTGAAAACCAATATAATGGGCACGGCAAGCCTTCTTGATGCTTCAAGAAAATACGGAGTGGCAAGGTATCATCAGGTTTCTACCGATGAGGTTTACGGCGACCTTCCGCTTGAAAGAACCGATTTGTTTTTTACTGAAGAAACACCAATTAAAACTTCAAGCCCTTATTCTGCCTCAAAGGCCTCTGCCGATTTGCTTGTTCTTGCTTATCACAGAACCTACGGCTTACCTGTTTCCGTTTCACGCTGTTCAAATAATTACGGACCCTATCATTTCCCTGAAAAGCTAATTCCGCTTATCATTTCAAGGGCGCTCAATGATGAATCAATTCCCGTTTACGGCAACGGCCTTAATGTCAGAGATTGGCTCTATGTTGAAGACCATTGCAAAGCTATTGCAATGATAATCGAAAGCGGCAGGGCAGGTGAGGTTTACAATATCGGCGGGCATAACGAAAAAACAAATATTGATGTTGTTAAAACCGTTCTTTCAATTCTCGGTAAGCCCGAATCACTTATAACT
>JAZUJM010000051.1:0-3021 GCA_045642785.1 Acutalibacteraceae bacterium
GAAATTTACGTGCAGTCCGGTGTTTCTTCTCCGCAGGAATACTGTCGTATTTCAAGGAGAAAAACGCCGGAATGTGCGTGAAGTTCGCATTTTAAGGCATATAGGGTTCGAGTATCTCGTGGCTAGGGGCGTTCATTGAACGCCCGCTTTCATCCGCGTTGATTGAAAGGATAAGGTGAATATGATCCGGCATTACCGCGAATTTATCAACAGTAACATTTTTATATATTTCGGGGATTTTTTCTATGCAGTTTTTAACCGCTTCACCGATTTCGGAAAGCTGAAAATTCGGCGGGCGATCAATGATCGCCCCTACGGGTTCCCAGAAAAGCTTTTTCCTTTTTTCGGTGCAGACGGTGATAAAATATGCCCCGGTCAAGCTGTATTTATAATCCGCCAGCCGATTCTTTTTTCGTTCCGGCAGATTCATCAATCCTCTATCGCCGCTTTTCTGCTATTTACCGAATAGAAGAAACCGGCATCGAATTTTTCCGTTCTGTCGTAATAATAACAGCCGTTCTGCTCCTGCTCAATGTCGGTGAGCTGGGTGTAGCAGAAGCCGAACATATGCTCATTGTCAAGGAGAACATCGGTAAGGCCCTTGTACCTTGCCTTGTATTCCTCCTCGGTGGCGGGGGCATTGCCGTAGCCCCAGGCTTTGCCGCCGGTTTCGCGGCTCCATTTGATTCCGCCGTATTCGCTCACAAAGAAGGGCATCCCCTTTTTGTATTCCTGACGGTTATTGCAATGGTTATAAAACTCGCCCTTTTCAACAAAATCTTTAAAATGCTCCGCAAACTCGGCGGGGTTCTGCTCATAATCGTGAACATCGAAGATATCGGTTGCAACATGATAGTTGCCGCTTGTGTCTATGCAGGGGCGGGTGGCATCCGCCGACTTGGTGGCCTTGTAAACAAGGGCAAGCAGCGGGTCATACTGCTTTTTGCCGCGGATATCCCATGTTTCGTTGAACGGGCACCAGCCGATTATTGCGGGGTGGTTAAAATCACGGTTGACCTCATCAAGCCACGCGGGCAGGAAGTGATAAATGCTTTCGGGTGCGGTGTGGTCAAGGCCCCAGTTCGGGTGCTCGCCCCACACAAGGTAGCCGGCCCTGTCGCAGTAATAAAGGAATCTTTCTTCAAAAACCTTTTCGTGAAGCCTTGCGCCGTTGAAGCCGAGCTTCATTGACAGCAGAATATCGTTCCTGAGCGCTTCATCGGTGGGGGCGGTGTAGATTCCGTCGGGATAAAAGCCCTGGTCAAGCACAAGGCGCTGAAAAACGGATTTGCCGTTGAGCATAAATTTGTAGCCCTCAAAGCAAACCGAGCGCAGGCCGAAGTAGCTGTTTATTTTGTCCTCGCCGAAGGTGATGTCAAGGTCATAAAGTCTGCCCTTGCCTACCTCCCACAGATGAGCCTCTTTAAGCTCAACGGTGAGGGTTACGGTTCCGGCGGCGTTTTCAATTCTTTTTTCGCCCATTTCGGCGCCCTCATAAAAGGCTTTAACGCAAAGGTCGGCCTTTCCGCAAAGCTTTGCCTCAACGGTGAGGGAGCAGGTGAGGGGGTCGGGGAAATATTTAACACTCTGAACAAAGGTTTTTTCGGTGAATTCAAGCCATACGGTCTGCCAGATTCCCGTGGTGCGGGTGTAATCACAGCCGTGGGAATAGTATTCCTCGCTCTGCTTGCCGCGGGGAATCATCGGGCAGCGGGTGTCATCCTCGCAGTTGATAACGATGATGTTTTTGCCCTCTTTGACAGCTTCGCTTATATCAAAGAAAAATGAAACATAGCCGCCCTCGTGAACACCGCATTTAACGCCGTTAACATAAACGGTGGTTTTGTAATCGGCGGCGCCGATGTGAAGAACGGTGCGCTTTGCCGCTTCGGCTGCGGAAAGCTCAACCTCTTTTTTATACCACACGCCATAGGTGAAATCCTTGCAGCCTATGCCGGAAAGCTCGGATTCAACACAGAAAGGAACGGTTATTTTTTTATCAAATGCGGAGAAATCCTCATAGAGCTTTCTTGCCTCGCCGCTTCTGCCGTTATCAAAGCAAAAATCCCATTCTCCGTTAAGGTTCTGCCAGCAGGCGCGTTCAAACTGCGGCTTCGGGTGCTCACATCTCGGAATCATAACAATTCTCCTTTTTTATTGATTCAGGTCTTCAAGGTCGATATCCTCGTCAAGGTCCATGCTCATTTCGCCGATGCTCATACGGCGCTCAATCTTCATTTTCTCAACGCTGTCGTGGATATATTCCTTAACCTCATAGGGATTGCGGACATTTTTGATAACAAGATTCGGCTGGGTTTTGTCGATTGAAATCACCGAAACCGAGCCCACGCCGAAAAGCTTCTGGCCAAGCGACTGCTTAACGGAAAGGTCGCGGATTCTGTAAAGGATGATTTCATCCTGAGTGGTGTTGAGCATTCCCTTGCGGATAAAAATGCGGTCATTGCTCAGGGCATAGCGGGTGAAAGACATCGGCAGGCCGAGCACTCTTTTTCTGTCGTGCCAGAGTTCTTCGATTGCGGCTGTGAGTTTTTCCATAAAATCACTCCTGAAAAGGGATATTACCCTTATTTTATTTATAGTGATATTGTAACTAAACAGGATTAAAAAAGCAAGAGCAATTTGAAATGAGCGGCAAAAAGAAAATTTCGCATTTAATCTATTGACAATTTGAAAACTGTATGATAATATACACTATGCAAATTTACGGAGAGATACCGAAGTGGTCATAACGGAACGGTCTTGAAAACCGTCGTACCCCCCGGGTACCGTGGGTTCGAATCCCACTCTCTCCGCCATTTTAAAATTCGGATGTTCGGTGTCAGCACGCTGACATCTTGAATATATCAAGCTGAATAAACGAGAAGTCAGTTACCAAACGGAGAAGTACTCAAGTTGGTGACGAGGCGCCCCTGCTAAGGGCGTAGGTCGGGTAACCGGCGCGGGAGTTCGAGTCTCCCCTTCTCCGCCAGAAAAAACCTCTTTTGTCGTTTGACAAAAGAG
>JAZUJM010000052.1:0-7908 GCA_045642785.1 Acutalibacteraceae bacterium
AAAGGGTGTCAATACCGCGATTTTTATGGCGGTGAGGATTATTCTGCTTGTGGTGATAAGCTCACTTCTCACCTACACCACAACCCCAACTCTTCTCACCGATGCTCTGGAGCGGCTTCTTTCACCGCTCGGGGTGTTTAAAATAAAGGTTCACACCCTTGCAATGATGATGACCCTTGCGCTTCGCTTCATCCCAACCCTTATAGAAGAGATAGAGCGCATAATGAACGCTCAGAAGGCGAGGGGAGCGGAGCTTGAAACGGGAAGCCTTGCGGCAAGGGCAAAGGCGCTTGTGCCGGTTTTTGTGCCGCTTATGGTTTCCTCATTCCGCAGAGCATATGAGCTTGCGTTTGCAATGACCTGCCGCGGCTACACGGGCGGCGAGGGCAGAACAAGAATGAAGCAGATGAAGCTTTGTCCCCGTGATTTTATTGCCCTTGCGGCGGTTGCGGCATTAACGGCGGGCGTGATAATACTTAACCGCTTTTTTACCGCGGTGATATAATTTGAACATTTCAAACGAAAGAAGGTGAGGGGCTTTGAGAAATCTTTTGCTGGAACTGAGTTATGACGGCACCGGGTATCACGGCTGGCAGGTGCAGGAAAACGCAGTTACCGTTCAGCAGACCTTTCAGAATGCTTGGGAGCATATCTGCGGCAAAAGAGATAATGTAATCGGCTGTTCAAGAACCGATTCCTGCGTTCATGCCAATATGTTCTGCTGCAATGTAAGAACGGAAAACCCGATTGCCGAAGAAAAGCTTCTCACGGCGCTCAATGCGGTTTTGCCCGATGATATAGCGGTAAACTCCGTTAAAGAGGTCCCGTTTGAATTTCATGCCCGGTATGACTGCACGGGCAAGGAATATATTTACCGAATCAGAAATTCGTCGGTTAAATCGCCGTTTAACGGCGCCTATTCGTGGCAGTACAAGCCGCACCTTGATGAAAAGCTGCTTGATAAAGCCGCGAAGGATTACCTCGGCACTCATGATTTTGCCGCTTTCTGCGCCGCCGGCAGCAGCGTGGAGGATACGGTGAGAACGGTTACCCTTTCGCAGGTTGAGCGAAACGGTGATGAGGTGATTTTCAGGGTTCGCGCAAACGGCTTTCTTTACAATATGGTAAGAATAATGGTCGGCACGCTTATTGATATTTCACGCGGAAATATAGCCGCCGACGCAATACCGGCAATTATCGAATCAAAAAACAGAGATAACGCCGGAATAACCGCCCCGGCAAGGGGACTGTTTCTGAACAGGGTGTTTTACGGAGGTGAAACAGATTGAGAAAAATCAAAAAGAAGGGCGCCGGGCACGCTAAGCTCAATAATTTTAAGTTTATTATTGCGGTGGCTGTTGTGGTGCTTACCGTGTTTGCGGCGGTGTTCATCAGCGCAAAAACCGTGGGCAATGTTGCCGTTTCAAATGTTACCGACGGGTTCAGGCGGTTTTTCACCAACTCCGAGGTTCAGAATTTTCCGTATTCGGTGAACAGCCTCGGGGTGAAGGAAATCAAAAAATTCGGCAAAGATATACTTGTTCTTTGCGATAATAAATACTTTGTGCTTTCATCCTCCGGCAAAGAGGGCAGAAGCATTTCGCTTGATTCCGCCGACACAAGAGCCGTTCAGAATAACGGCAGGGCAATGGTTTATGATTATCGCAAGGGCTCGGTAAAGCTGCTGAGCAAAACGGAAACCCTTGCCGATGTTGCTGTAAATGCAAAGATTACCGCCTCGGCGATAGGCAGAACCGGCTGCTTTGCGG
Organism: Acutalibacteraceae bacterium; assembly: GCA_045642785.1. GTDB lineage: Bacteria > Bacillota > Clostridia > Oscillospirales > Acutalibacteraceae > CAG-177. The sequence continues at coordinate 1,770 of JAZUJM010000052.1, forward strand.
TTGCCACACCCGATGAAAAGGCGATGAGCACGGCAACGGTTTATTCCGCCGACCAAAGCGTAAAATTCAGCTGGTCATGTGCAACTGAAAGAATAATTGCCATGGCGTTCACAAATAACTGCAAACGAATTGCCATTGCCGCCGTGGGCGCAGAGAGCGCGGCGGTTTACAGCAGGGTGGTTGTTTTTGATTTGAACAGCGAAACTCCGGCGGCGGATTTAAGATTCAATGATACCCTTGTGCTCGGCGTTTCATTTTCCTCAAATGATGATTTGTTTATTGTCGGTGACAACTGCTACACGGTTTACAACAAGAGCTTTGAGGAAACGGCAAAAGAAAAATACGCCGAAAATTCGCTTGCGGCATTTGAACTGAGTGAAGACGGGGCGGCAATAGCCGTTTCGGAGTTCGGCGGCAGTCAGACTTCGGTTGTAAGGTTTGATTCCAAGGGCAGGCTTCTTTTTAAAACCACCGTTGACGGTGAGGCAAGCTCGGTTGCCGCCGACGGCAAAAAAACCGCCCTCATAATCGGTAAATCTGCCGAAATAATAAACAAAGACGGCTCGTCAGGTGATACGGTTCAATTTGAGTGTGAGCCTGATTCCTATGTTTACTGTTCGGATTCATTCTTTGTGCTTGAAGAAAACAAAATTGTAAAATATTGACGGAATAATAATATCATTGACAATATATTAATGTTGAAATATAATCAGCGGAAGGGGGAGTAATGTGGATTTAACCCTTTTTGCGGCCGACCTTTTTCTTTTGTTTGTTTTGTTTTCGTTTGCGCTTTACGGTGCAAAGGCCGGCTTTGCAAAGGTTCTTCTCTCATTTGCCGCGGCGGTTGCGGCGGTAATTTCGGCGGCGGTGCTTGCACCGGCGGTCGGCGAGGCGCTTTATGATTCATTTGCGAAAAAAGCTCTCACCGAATATGTATATTCAAAGGTATCTTCGGCGGGTTCCGATATCACCCCGGCCGTTATTTTGCCCGAGAGTTTAAGCAGTCTTTTGCAAAGCTTCGGGGCAAGCCCGGCGCTGTTTGAAAACAGCCTTTCGCTGCCGGGCGAAACCGCGGCGGGCATAACGGATTATATTGTTGAAAAAATGGCGGGCCCCGCACTTCTTCAAACGCTGAAAATGTTTTCAGCTCCCGTTCTGACCCTTATCTTTATTATCATTCTTAATTTTGCGGCAATTCCGTTAAACGGTTTAATTAAGAAATTACCCGTTATCAAAAAATGCAACCGGGCGCTCGGCGCGGTGCTCGGCGGCATAAAAGGCCTTGTGGCGGTTATAGTGATATCGCTTATCTTAAGCGTTGCCGCGCCGCTTTCGCTTAACGGGTTTTTAATAAGCGCAGTTCAGTCATCAAAAATAATTCAGCTCGTCACATCGCTGGCGGGAATCGGAGGGTAATTATGAAAAAGGAAGAAAATCTTATCAAAAAATATTTCGCAAACTGGAAAACAATACCGAATCTTCTTTCATTTATCAGAATAATTCTTGTTCCGCTTTTCGGCTATTGTTTCCTTCACGACCAAAAGATTCTGGCCATCAGCTTTCTTGTCGTTTCCGGACTTACCGATTTCTTTGACGGCAAGATTGCCCGCCGCTTCAATCAGGTGAGCGAGCTCGGCAAGGTGCTTGACCCCATTGCCGACAAAATCACAATGCTGACCATTGCCATTATGATGCTCATTCTCTTCCTCGGCTCCGAAAGCGCGATTATGAGAGCGGCAGGCTATGTGTTTATCGTTTTCCTTGTTAAAGAAGGTATCTTCGTTATCGGCGGCGCTGCTATGATAGCCTGCGGCATCAAGCCCGGCGCGGCAGAGATTTACGGCAAGGTTGCAACCTTTGTTTTCTATGTTATTATGATAGCCCTTATGCTCTTCGGCCCCGAAATCGGAGTTATCGGCACTTTCATACCCGAAATAGTTGCTCTTGTACTTGTTTGCATAAGCGCAATATGCACCCTTGTTGCCTTTGCAAGCTATATGCCCGCAACGGCAAAGCAGGTTAAGGAAAGATTTTCCAAGTAAATGTTTTACCCGAAGGAGTTACAATGAAACAGGTTTTATGCTCAAAATGTAAAAAAAGACCGGCAATGTTTTTCGTTACCAAGGTTGACGGCGACAAGACCACCCAGGAGGGCCTTTGCATAAAGTGCGCCATGGAAATGAATATCGGCCCGGTTAAACAGATAATGGAAAGCATGGGCATCTCGGAGGACGAGCTTGATGAAGTAAGCGAGCAGTTTGAGCAGATGCTCGGTGAAGAGGGCGGATTTATGCCCGGCGGCGCCGGAACAATGCCCTTTTTGCAGAATTTTGCCGCAATGAACAATGCTGAAAACGGCAAAACCGAAAGCGGCGAAAAGAAAAAGAAAAAAAGCGACAGACGCAAGGTGGAAAATGAAGAAAAGCAGAGAAAATTCATTTCGATGTACTGCACCGACCTCACCGCCAAGGCAAGGGCCGGCAAAACGGACAGAATCATCGGCCGTGAAAAAGAAATCGGCAGAACCATTCAGATTCTTTGCCGCAGAACCAAAAACAATCCCTGCCTTATCGGTGAACCCGGCGTCGGCAAAACCGCCATTGCGGAGGGGCTTGCGCTGAGGATTGCCAACGGTGAGGTTCCCGCAAAGCTTGCCGATAAAGAGATTCACCTGCTTGACCTTACCGCTCTTGTTGCGGGCACTCAGTTCAGAGGCCAGTTTGAGAGCAGAATAAAGGGCCTTGTGGAGGAGGTCAAGGCGGAGGGGAACATCATTCTGTTTATTGATGAGGTTCACTCCCTTGTGGGCACCGGCGATGCCGAGGGCTCAATGAACGCCGCCAACATCCTTAAGCCTTCACTTTCAAGGGGCGAAATTCAGATTATCGGCGCAACCACCTTTACCGAATACAGAAAGTATATCGAAAAGGATGCCGCGCTTGAAAGAAGACTTCAGCCCGTTAAGGTGGAGGAACCATCCATTGATGAAACCACCGAAATGCTGATAGGTGTTAAGGATTATTACGAGGATTATCACCGCGTAAGAATAAGCAATACCCTTGTGGGCAAGGCAGTTTTGCTTTCGGAGCGTTATATTAACGACAGATTCCTGCCCGATAAGGCGATAGATTTGCTTGATGAGGCCTGTACCTCGGCAAACCTGCGCAACAAGAGCATAGGCGAGCTTGAAAAGGCACAAAAGAAGCTTGCCGCCATGGAAGCGGAACAGCAGGAGCTTGTATCCGACACCGAGGGCGAGCAGGATTTTGAAAGAATAGCCACCCTTAAGGCGGATATCTTGAAGCTTCAGGGCGACATAGAAGAGCTCACAAAGCTTGCCGAGGATAACTATGTTACCGAGGATGACCTTGCAAAGGTGATTCAGCTCTGGACCGGAATCCCCGCCTCAAAGGTTATTGAAAGCGATTTAAGAAAGCTCAAAGACCTTGAACAGAATCTTAAGGCAAAGCTGATAGGTCAGGATGAAGCGGTCAGGCTTGTTTCGGCGGCTATCCGCCGCGGCAGGGTTCAGATAAGCCCGCGCCGCCGTCCCTCTTCCTTTATTTTTGTCGGCCCCACGGGTGTCGGCAAAACGGAGCTTGTAAAACTGCTTGCAAACGAGCTGTTTGACACCCCCGAAACTCTTATTCGCCTTGATATGAGCGAATTTATGGAGAAACACTCCGTTTCAAGAATAGTCGGTTCGCCGCCCGGATATGTCGGCTACGACGAGGCCGGTCAGCTTACCGAAAAGGTTCGCAGAAAGCCTTATTCCGTAATCCTTTTTGATGAAATCGAAAAGGCGCACCCGGATGTTATGAACATTCTGCTTCAGATTCTTGACGAGGGCAGAATAACCGATGCCCACGGCAGAACGGTAAGCTTTGAAAACACGGTTATCATAATGACCTCCAACGCGGGCAGCAACCGCAAAGAGGGTGCTATGGGCTTTGCAAAATCCAAGGGTGAGGCCTCACGCGAAAAGGTGATGAAGGCTCTCGGCGAGTTCCTTCGCCCCGAGTTTATCGGCAGAGTTGATGAGGTGATTGTATTCAACGACCTTTCGGAGGAAGATTTCAAGCGAATTGCCGCGCTTATGCTCGGCGAATTTGTTGAGCCCCTTGCCGATAAGGGAATCCGCTTGACCTGGGATGAAAAGGCACAGGCGGCGCTTGCAAAGGCCTCAGCCGGCGGAACAAGAGGCGCGCGCGACTTAAGGAATGAAGTCAGGCGCAAGGTTGAGGACAAGATAGCCGAAAGAATAGTGGACAGTATAGGTTCCCCCGTTTCGTCGGTCAATGTTACGGCGCAGGATGATGAGGTTATTCTTCAATTTAATTAAACCTTAAGAATATATTCATATTTTATTCTTTTGACTTTTTACGGATTTTGTGTTAATATCATTTAGTAAAATCCCACCTTGTGGGCAAAACAGTAATGGAGGATTTATAATGAAAACAGGCAGAAGATTCCTTGCACTTTTTATGGCTCTTCTTATGGCCTTCGGTACCCTCTCTGTTGTATCCTTTGCAGATGATGCCAAAGAGACCGAGAGCAATAACGATTATTCAACCGCCAACGAGCTTACAAGCGATGTCGAAATGTCGGCTGCGCTTTCAAATGCGGTTGATACCGACTGGTTTAAATTCACCCCCGCAGCAGACGGCAAGGTTGGCATTACCTTCGCCCACGCCGCAAACGACAGCACCGATGTTTTCTTTGTAGTTGATTTCTTTGTGTTTGAAACTGCGGGCAACCCCACATCGGCAGGCAAATCCATTTCATCAAAGGGTCAGCAGGCTTCCTGCATAGCCGCCATTGATGTTAAAGCCAACACAACATACTTTATCAGAGTAACAACCTCCAATGCCGCAGCAGCGGGCGTTGCCTACACCGTTAAGTTCGGCACAATGGAGGCTGATGATGAAATAGCGGGTGCAACCGTTATTGAGGCAGGCAAAAAGGCCGAATCAAAGCTCAACTCCGCCAATGATGTTGACTGGTTCACCTTTACCGCCGATGCCGACAAGGTTCTTGAGGTTGAGTTCACCCATGACGAAACCGAAGAAACCGCGGTTTGCTTTAAATTCGATGTTTATGATGCCGCCGAAAATCTTGTTGCAAGCGGAGAATCCGCCGGTGACGAAAAGGCCGTTTCAATAAACAACAAGGATATTGAAGCAGGTGTTTATTACATCGCCGTTTCCGCAGGTGAAAAATACTGCGACGAAGATTATCAGGTTTATGTTCAGCTTAAGGAAGCTGCATACACAAAAGAAAAAGAGGTTAACGACACCGCCGATAAGGCAAACGCAATAACCTCCGGCAAGCCCATGAAGGGCAGTCTTGCAGACGAAACCGATGCGGCTGATTTCTTCACCTTCACCACATCCAACAAATCACTTCTTACAGTTACTCTTGCTCACGATAAAACCGCTTCCGACAAGAAGCTTTTCACCGCCGAAATTCTCAGCTCCGACGGCAAGACCGTTGTTGATACCATAGAATCCCTCGGCACAGACGAAAGCAAAACCAACAGCGAAAGACTTCTTATCCCCAAGGGCAAATATTTCATCAAGGTTACAGGCGAAGCTGATATCGCTTATCTTCTCACCGTTGATGTGGCAGAGTATGCAGGCGAAGAAGCCGAGCCCAACAACGACATTGACAATGCCACTTCCATCGTTTCCGCTTCCCTTAAGGAGCTGAATGTTTATACCGCAAATCTTGAAGATAAAGACGATGTTGACTACTATAAGTTCACCCTTGAAGACAGAGGTTACATCTACATCCATTTCAACAACTTTGATTCCGCAGCCGACACAATCTTTGATGTTGAGCTTTCAACCCTCAGCACCGGCGCAGGCCTTGTAACCGAGAGCTCAATCAAGAGCTTCAGCGTTGATGCAAAGGAAAACAGCGTTAAATCCCCCTGCATAGGCCTCGATAAGGGCACCTACTACATCAAGGTTTCCACCACCTCGGCAAACGGCGGCGACTACGCTCTCGGCGTTCAGAAGGGTAAATTCGCCGTTTATGAGGTTGAAAACAATGACACCTCCGACAAGGCAAACAGCCTTCTTGCCGGCACAGATGCCTACGCCATCACCGCAGCAAGCTTTGATGTTAACGATGTTGA
>JAZUJM010000053.1:0-6118 GCA_045642785.1 Acutalibacteraceae bacterium
CGCTTGGCCTCCGACTTAAAAAGTCATCGCTTATTCTTTCAAAAGATTATAAAACCGGCAAGGTGGATAACCGTATTTTCGGTTCGTTCATCGAGCACCTCGGCAGAGCCGTCTATGGCGGAATTTATGAGCCCGGTCACCCCGATGCAGATGAAAACGGCTTTCGCAGGGATGTTATTGAGCTTATAAAAGATATTGATGTACCTGTTGTTCGCTACCCCGGCGGTAATTTTGTTTCCGGTTACAGATGGGAAGACGGCGTTGGCCCCGTTTCCGAAAGGGCCCGCCGCCCGGAACTTGCCTGGCAGACCACCGAACCCAACACCTTCGGCACAAACGAATTTGTTTCCTGGTGCCGAAAAGTCGGTGCCGAACCTCTTATGGCGGTTAATCTCGGCACAAGAGGGCCGGAGGATGCAAAAAACCTGCTTGAATACTGCAATCACGAAAAGGGAACCTATTACTCGGATTTGCGCCGCAGTCACGGCTATGAAAAGCCCCACAACATTAAAATGTGGTGCCTCGGCAACGAAATGGACGGCGACTGGCAGATGGGCCACAAAACCGCCTATGAATACGGCAGAATTGCCAATGAAACCGCAAAGCTGATGAAATACCTCGACCCCGATATAGAGCTTGTTCTTTGCGGCTCCTCCAACAGCGGTATGAGAACCTTCGGTGAATATGAGGCCACCGCGCTTGACCTTTGCTACGATAAAATAGACTATATTTCCCTGCACCAGTATTTCAGCGGAGCCGACGGCGACACGGCAAACTTCCTTGCCCGCTCTCTGGAGCTTGAAAACTACATTAAAACCGTTATTAATATCTGCGATTACATAAAGGGCAAAAAGCACTCCAAAAAGCAAATCAATTTATCCCTTGATGAATGGAATGTATGGTATCATTCGCACGGCGCAAAATTTGATAAATGGAGTGAAGCGCCCCATATTCTTGAAGATATTTACACCTTTGAGGATGCACTTGTTGTCGGTCTTATGCTAATAACAATGCTCCGCCACGCCGACAGAGTAAAAATCGCCTGTCTCGCTCAGCTTGTTAACGTTATTGCCCCGATTATGACCGAAAACGGCGGCAAAGCCTGGGCGCAAACAATCTACTGGCCCTATCTTCACGCCTCACGCTACGGGCGCGGAACCGTGCTTAACGGAATACTTGAAACATCGAAGCACAACACAAAGGATTTTGATGATGTGGGCGATATTGACAGCGTGGCAGTCTGGAATGAAGAAAAGAACGAGCTCACCGTTTTTGCAGTAAACCGAGATTTGTCGGAAGATAACGTTTTTAAAATCAACCTTAAAGATTTTGACGGATATTTCCCCTTCGAGCAAATCACACTTGCGGGCTTTGATTTAAAGCAGGTCAATACAGTAAATGACGGCTCCGTTAAACCGGTAAACATCAAACTTAATCCGAATGACTGTGCCGACAATGAGTTTAAATTAGCTCCGCTTTCGTGGAATGTAATCAGGTTTAAAAAGGCATAAACAAAAAGGGATGCGAACCGGTTCGGAACGCATCCCTTTACTATTTATTTTGTCAGCAGTCGCAGAGCGTTGCCGCCATAACCGCTTTGATTGTGTGCATACGGTTTTCGGCTTCGTCAAATACTATTGACTGTTCGCTTTCAAATACCTCGTCGGTAACCTCAAGTGCATCAAGGCCGAATTTTTCATAAACCGAAAGTCCGGTTTCGGTGTTCAGGTCGTGATAAGCGGGCAGGCAATGCATAAAGCGGCATTGTTCACCGGCGGCGGCCATAAGCTTTGCATTTACCTGATAGGGAAGAAGAGCGTCAATTCTCTCTTTCCAGACCTCTTCCGGCTCACCCATTGAAACCCATACATCCGTGTAAATAACATCAGCGCCCTTAACCGCCGTTTCGGGGTCGGTAATGAACTGAAGAGTTGCACCCGTTTCAGCCGCAACCTTTTTGCACTCGTCAACAAGGCCCTTTTCGGGGAAATAAGCCTCGGGCGCGCAGGCTACAAAATTCATGCCCATTTTTGCACAGCCGACCATAAGAGAATTGCCCATATTATAGCGGGCATCACCCATATAAACAAGCTTTTTGCCTTTAAGTGAGCCGAAATGCTCGCGTATGGTGAGAAAATCGGCAAGAATCTGTGTGGGGTGAAATTCATTGGTAAGGCCGTTCCAGACCGGAACACCTGCATATTTTGCAAGAGCCTCCACCCTTTCCTGACCGAAGCCGCGGTATTCAATGCCGTCAAACATTCTGCCGAGCACGCGGGCAGTATCGGCAATGGATTCCTTTTTGCCTATCTGTCAAGCCTTGGGATCAAGAAATACGGGGTGCATACCGAGGTCGGCGGCGGCAACCTCAAAAGAGCAGCGGGTACGTGTGCTGGTTTTTTCAAAAATCAGCGCAACATTTTTGCCCTCACACATTCTGTGGGGAATACCGTTTTTCTTTTTGTATTTTAAATCAGCCGCTAAATCAAGCAAACCGTTAATCTCTTCGGGTGTTAAATCAAGAAGCTTTAAAAATGATTTGTTTTTAAGTGACATTTTGTTTCCTCTTTTCATTGCAAATGAATATTTATGCAGGAATGATACCTTAATTTTAATGTTTTGTCAAGCAAAGCAAAGATTAAAAGCCCGATAAAATAAAAATGTTGAAAAATTGATTGATTTTTGATAAAATATAAAAAAATCCTTGAGGGAGATTAAATATGAAAACAACCGCAGTCAGAATACACGGCAAAAAAGACTTAAGGCTCGACACCTTTGAGCTTCCCGAAATAAGCGATTCCGAAATACTTGCAAAAATCGTTTCCGATTCAATTTGTATGTCGTCATACAAGGCCGCCATTCAGGGCACCGACCACAAAAGAGTTCACAACGATGTTGCCGAAAACCCCGCCATTATCGGCCACGAATTTTGCGGTGAGCTTGTTAAGGTTGGCGCAAAATGGGCAGATAAATACAAAGCAGGCCAGCGTTTCGTTATTCAGCCCGCATTAAACTATAACGGCTCACTTGACGCTCCCGGCTACTCCTACCGCTTTATCGGCGGCGATGCCACCTACATAGTCATACCCGAAGAGGTAATGCTTATGGATTGCCTGCTTCCCTACTCAGGCGACAGCTATTACTGCGGCTCGCTTACCGAGCCCCTTTCCTGCGTTATCGGTGCTTTTCACGCCTGCTACCATTCAAAGCGCGGCTGCTATGAGCACAAAATGGGCATAAAAAAAGGCGGCAGAATGGCAATTTTAGCCGGTGTAGGCCCCATGGGTCTTGCCGCCATTGATTATGTTATCCACAGCGACCGCCGCCCCTCCGTGCTTATTGTAACCGATATTGATACTGCCCGTATTACCCGCGCCAGGAAGCTTATTGACCCGGAAGAGGTAAAAAAAGAACTCGGCGTTTCACTTGTTTATGTTAACACCAAAAATATGTACGACCAGGATTCCCGCCTCAAAGAGCTTGCCGGCGGCGATTTTGATGATGTTTTCGTGCTTGCCCCCATTTCATCCCTTGTTGAAACCGCCGATAAGCTTTTGGGTCAGGACGGCTGCCTTAATTTCTTTGCAGGCCCTACCGATTCCGGATTCTCCGCTCACTTTAATTTTTACAATGTTCACTATGCCGCCACACACATTGTCGGCACCTCCGGCGGCAACACCGATGATATGCGCGAAGCGATTGATATGATTGCAGACGGGCGCTTCACCCCCTCCATTCTTGTTTCACACATCGGCGGGCTTGACAGCGTAATTGAAACCACGCTTAACCTGCCGAATATCCCGGGCGGCAAAAAGCTTATCTACACCGGAATTTCAATGCCCCTGACCGCCATTGAGGATTTTGAAGAATTGGGCAAAACAGACCCGTTCTTTGCAAAGCTTGCCGAGCTCACCGCAAAAACAAAGGGCCTTTGGAACAAAGAGGCGGAGGATTATCTGCTTGCAAATGCCAAACCCATCGAATAATTTTTCATTTTGTCCGCCCCGCTTATGCGGGGCTTTTTTATTAATAGTTATTGGATATTCCTGCCAATAATTTAAAAAAATCCTATAAAACTGTTATATTATGGTTGATATGCAAAAAAAGCTATGGTATAATTATGCAATCAAAATTAACGGAGGCTTCTGAATGATTTATGATGTTGCCGTTATCGGCGCGGGTGTAGTCGGCTCGCTTACCGCAATGGAGCTCAGCCACTACAAATTAAAAACCGTTCTTCTTGAAAAATGCAGTGATGTTGCCATGGGTACCACCAAGGCCAACAGCGCCATTGTTCACGCCGGCTTTGATGCAAAGCCCGGCACTTTAAAGGCAAAGCTCAATGTTAAAGGCACCGAGCTTATGCCCTCCCTTTGCGAAAAGCTTTATGTTCCTTTTAAGCAGATAGGCTCGGTTGTTGTCGCCTTCTCCGAGGAGCAGATGAAAACCGTTCAGGAGCTTTATGAAAGAGGGCTTGAAAACGGCGTTCCCGAAATGGAGATTTATGACCGTGAAAAGCTTCGTGAGGTTGAGCCTTACATAAACGAAAAAGCTTGCGGAGCCCTTTTTGCAGGCACGGCGGGCGTTGTGTGCCCCTATCAGCTTGCAATAGCGGGTGCCGAAAATGCCGCTCTCAACGGCACGGATGTTATCCGTAATTTTGCTGTTGATAAAATTGAATATGACGGCGAAGCCTTCACCGTTTGCGCCGGTGAACAGCAGATAAAAGCAAAATACATCATCAACTCCGCGGGAATCCACGCCGGTGATGTTGCAAAGCTTATCGGTGATGATTCAATAAAAGTAACCTACCGCAAGGGCGAATATATGCTGCTTGACAAAACCATGGGTTACCTTGCCAACACCGTTATTTTCCAGTGCCCCACCATTATGGGCAAGGGTATTCTTGTTACCGACACCGTAGACGGCAACCTTCTTTTAGGCCCCACTTCAATAGATATCTCCGAGGGTGATGAAGATTTAACCACCAATGCCGACACCCTTGATGATGTGCTTGAAAAGGCCCGTCTTTCCGTTCCGAGCGTTAACACAAGGAATGTTATCACATCCTTTGCAGGCATCCGCGCCCATTCGCTTAAGGATGATTTCATCATTGAGCCGAGTGCCGCAAACGGCAATTTCATCAATGCCGCGGGCATTGAATCCCCCGGCCTTTCCGCTGCCCCCGCAATCGCGCTTTATATCAGGGATATCCTTTTCGGCCTTATCGGCAATGTTGAAAAGAAAGAATCCTATGAAGAAAGCAGAAAGAAGCCTGTTCGCTTCCACCTGCTTAATAACGAAGAGAAAAAGGCCGTTATCGCCAAGGATAAACGCTACGGCAGGATTATTTGCCGCTGCGAATCCATTACCGAGGGCGAAATTCTTGATGCCATTCACTCCCCCGTGCCCGCCACCGATGTTGACGGCGTGAAGCGCCGCACAAGGGCGGGAATGGGCAGATGTCAGGGCGGCTTCTGCGGCTCCAAGGTTGCCGAAATTCTTGCAAGGGAATACGGCAAAACTCTTGATGAAATTACAAAATTCGGTGCGGGCTCCAAGCTCGTAATCGGCAAAACAAAGTGAGGTGAACGGTGTGCTTAATTATGATATAGTAATCGTCGGCGGCGGCCCCGCAGGTATGGCGGCTGCCATAAAGGCAAGAGAAACCGGCGTTCAGAGTATTCTTATTCTTGAGCGCGCCGCCACTCTCGGCGGAATCCTTGAGCAGTGCATTCACACCGGCTTCGGCCTTCACTACTTTGGTGAGGAGCTTTCCGGCCCGGAGTATGCCTACCGCTTTATCAAACAGGTTGAGGATTTAAAAATCGAATACAAAACCGACACCATGGTTTTGAGCATTACCAACGATAATAAAGTTTACGCCTGCAGCGGCGAAGATGGCTTCCTTGAAATCCAGGCAAAAGCAATCATCCTTGCCATGGGCTGCCGTGAAAGGCCCCGCGGAGCGCTCAACACCCCCGGCACCCGTCCCTCCGGCGTTATGACTGCCGGCACAGCGCAGAAATTCGTTAACCTTGACGGCTATATGCCCGGCAAAAAGGTTGTTATTCTCGGCTCCGGCGATATAGGCCTTATTATGGCAAGGCGAATGACC
>JAZUJM010000054.1:0-3399 GCA_045642785.1 Acutalibacteraceae bacterium
ACCCGACATCATATTGTACTGAGCAACGATATCTGTAATCCTTTCGCCCTCAATAACATAAATATCAATTCCGCTGCAGGCGGGAATAAAAACGGAAACAAGATATTCCTCGCCGTTTCTTTTTGCGGAATACAATTCATCGGTTGAAAGGCCGACGGAGAATTTTTCTTCTTTTTCCGTTGTGCCCGGCTTTGTTTTGCCGCAGTAAAACTCGGCATATCTCGCCGTGTCAAAATACATTCCGTAGCCCTTGTTTGTTACAAAGAAAGGCACCGGGGCGTGACTGTCACCCGTGGCACGGGGCGCGTCGGCATTGCACCTGATTGTTACCTTGTTGCCGAATTCATCAAAGCGGTAAAGCTGAAGACCGAAGCCGTAAATTTTGGTGTCGGGTGTAATTGCAAACTCCGCAACACAGCCCTTGGGGGTTACGCTGAAGCTGAAATCGCTCTGTTTAAAGCTGACCTCCGTTTCGGTGTAGCTGAAATTTTTGCAGAATACCGAAGGAACAAACTTTTCCGGGGTGCCGAATGTGAATTTTTTCATTTATATTCCGCCTTTCTTCTTATAAACGGGCAAGGGCTTCCCTGTCCTCGGTCAAATCAATCTTCATATAGCTGCGCTCACGGTCAAAAAGATAAACTTTTTCTTTTCCCGATACAGTGAAAATCTCTCTGCGCTCACCGAGGAAGCAAATCGCCGCGCCGTTGTCTATCGCAATGCTTGAAAGTGAACGGGTGCAGGCAAGGTTTTCAAACGGCTTCCACTCAGGTGAATCAAAGTGGGGACACATACAGTAAGGAATAAAGCCGAGGGGCTTAATGAACTCAAATGAATCGTCAACCCCGTCATTATCATAGCTTTCTTCAAACCAGAACATTGCCCCGGCGCATTTGCCGCTGAGCACGGTTTCGGTTTCCTCCCACGCCTCACGCAGGTATTTATCCGCCCCGCGCTTTTTAAACATCGCTATCGGGTAAGTTGAGTTGCCGCCCGGCATATAGATAATATCCGCCGTGCGAATCTTTTTTGCAATATCGCTGTTTGTATCGCGGCTTATCTGAAGCACATCAACATTGCACCCGAGGGCAAAATGCCGTTCCAGCTCCGCCGTGCCGTAATTGTCAAACCCCGGCGCGGCAATAAGCAGAAAATTCGGATTCTGCTTGCCGGTGAGTGAATCAAGATACCTTGCAAGCTTCCAGCGGTGGGCTGATTCAATATCAAATCCGCCGCCCAATGCAACTATGTTTCCCATTTGTTTTTCTCCCGATTTTTATTCGCAAACGCAGAGCGTTTTACCCGGTTCAAGGGTATATTTTTTGTTATTGACAATCAATGTGCCGCCGGGAACGGTTGAAAGAACCGTGTATTTGCCGTTTTCATATTCAACAGTTACCGTGCCGCCGCCGACGGGCGCACAGGCCTTAAAAGAACGGAAAATGCCCGGCTTCGGTTCAACATTAAAGGTTTTTGAGCCGAAGGATGCGGGGCAAACGCCCGCACACTTTGAAATGAGCAGCAGAATGGGGCCGCTCCCCCAGGCGTGGCAAAGGGATTTGCCGTAAAGATTGCCGTACATTTCAAGGTGCTCGTTTCCGCTTTGGGTTTCGTCAAAAGCCTCCCACACGCTTGTTGCGCCGAGCTTCAGCATTCCGCCCCAGTAGGAAAGAATATATTCCTGCGCTTTTTCAATCATCCCGGATTCGCACAGGGCAAGCAGCTCATAAAGCTTAAAATAAGGCGTTGTAATTGCGGGCAGAGAATTGTTGAGAAAAACATTTTTAACTATTTTGGCTTTTTGCTCTTCATTTGCAAAGCCGAAAAGCACGGCGAAAACATTGGTCTGGCGTGAAACAAAGTTTTTGCCGGATTCAAACGAATCAATAAACGCGCCCTTTTCATCATTCCAGTAAAGGCTGTTTATTTTTTCGGCAAGTGCCTGCGCCTCAGCCGAATAATCCGCGTTTTCGCCCGCCGCACGGGATAATTCGCCCATGGCGCGATATGCCTTCCAAAGCAAAATCTGCTCGGCACAATGCGGGCCGTCCTTATCAAGCACGCCCCAGTCTATGAAAACCCAGTCGCCGCTGCGTTTTACGGAAAGCCCGTTTTCATCAAGGCGCGAAACGGTGAACTCAAACAAAGCTTTGAGGTTTTCATATATTCCCTTAACAAACTCGGTTCTGCCGCTTGCAAAAAGGTGCTCATAAACGGCGATTATGAGATAGGCGGAATAATCGTTGATGGTGTTGATGTGGGTTTTGTAAGGCGGTCTTCCGAGCAGAGCGGTTATTGTTCGCTCGGTTATATCGTTATCGTTATAAAGGCAGCGGTTTATCATAAAGGATTGGTATGCGTCACCCGACCACACCCAGCGGTCACGCTTGATTCCGTCAAGGAAAAACTCGCGTGAATTCAAGTGGAATGTGTAGGCGCAAAGGTTCCAGATATCCTTTATTTCGCTTTTGTCACATTCAAAATAAGCTTTATCTTCAAGCGGCAGATATTCATACTCTGCGGAAATATCCACCTTTTTGCCGCTTTCATCCTTAACGAAAATATACCTGAAAGCCCTTGCCGGGCGGGTCAGGGAGTCATTTTCCGTAAGTTTTTCGCGGATAATGGCATTTTCGGTGTCAAGTGCCTCTTTTCTGCTTTCGCCGCAGCAAAGGGTAATTCCGCGCGGGTCTGCCCTGCCCTCTATTGTTACAGGACCGAAGGTTTCGCGTGAAAAATCATAAAGTGTGCCGCCGTTTATGCTTTCAACGGCACAGGGAGTAAGCTTTTCATACCTGAACGGGAATACCCTCGGGTCGTCATTTTCGCTGTTGAAATAGGGTTTTGAGCCCGCCGGGAGCCAGCGCTTGCCGTGGTCATCAGCCACCCAGCTTTCATCGGTAACAAGAAATTCGCTGTTTATGTAAATTGCGGGGAATGCCTCAATATCATAAACCTCAACCTCGATTCTGTGCTCACCCGCAGGGACGGGAATATCGGTGTTGACCTGCCAGAATTTGCCGAAAGCCCTCACCATTCCTTTTGAATAGGTTACGACCTTTAAAACGGAATCGCGCGGGGCGGTGAAATCCTTTATGAAAGAAACACTCTTTTCCGGCTGGGAAAGCCGCCACATACACGGATAGTCGCACCCGTGCTCCTGCCGCCTGCACGAGAGTAAAAGGTGGTGATACAGCTCAAAATCGCCGTTATACCATATCCACTTTGCCTGCATATTATTATCCTCCGAAAGGGCATACGCCCGTTATGATAATCAGTAAAGCTTAATCCATTCCATATCCGTTTTGTCACGGGCAGAGGTAATCGCCACCCTGATAAAATCGGTTTCTCTGTTCACCCGGAGTATTCTTCTGCTGCCGATGGTGGTGCCGCTCAGAA
>JAZUJM010000055.1:0-4240 GCA_045642785.1 Acutalibacteraceae bacterium
TGGGGCTGTGATTTGTAAGCACCCGATTTCTTTGCAGGTGATTTTTTCTGATAAGAAACCGCCTTTTGAGGCTTAGAAGCCGAAATATCGTTTTCAAAAACGGTGTCTAAGATAAGTATTATCGCAAGGGCAAGAAGAAGCCCGAGCAAAACTCCCACAACAACTCCGCTTAAGGCGTTGATGTAATCCGAATACCAATACAAATCGGTATAAAGATAATATTCATAGGTCATGCCGCGCATTTCGCGGATAAATTCGGTAATAACCTCATATTCATAAAACGAATAAGCACCCACTATTGCGCCCAATGTGCAGGTTACCAGCGCCACTATTGCCTTGTAGTATTTTGTAATCATGTTTAATCCCCCCGAAATAATTTGCAAATCCCCTTTGCTTTGACTTCATTCTATCACCGTTTTCCGAAAAAAACATTTTTATGTGACAAACGACACATTTCGGGGGATATACTGCACATTTCGGCAAAAAACCGTTATGATGTGAAAACAGCGAGCCGCCGGAATCCCGGTCAGCCCGCTGTTTTTTATACTGTTATATAATTGTCGGGGTCATTCAGCTGTGAAAGTGAAAATGTGTTATACAGCGTTTCCATCATCTCATAATAGCGGTAATTCTCAATATGCGGTACTTCGGAGGGTCTGAAATAAACCTTATTCTCCGATGTTGCAATCACCTCCGGCACCTGCCCGAAATAGCCGAAGGCAAGAACCGAATCCGGGTTGTCTTTGAATACTTTCGTCAGAGCACGGAAGCCGTCACCGCCGTATGAAACCGAGCTGCAGATTTCACCCTCTGCCCTGTAAACCGTAACCTCGGCTATTATTTCACTGCCGCGCATTATCGGCATCGTAACAAAATCACGGTTGACCGATGCTGAAACCGGCATAAGGTTTTCATTGAGCTCAATGGAAATGTGGCAGTAGCCGGTTGTAAAAATCTTAAGCTCGCCGCCGCCCACAATGCTGTCTGCCCTGAGTGAAGAAGCAAACGAAGGTGCATTTTTCACAATATACTCTTTAAGCTCTTCATCGGTAAATCCCTTGCCCGTATATGCCGGAGCGGGAATAAAAAAATTCTGAACGGGGTTTGCATCGGTCTTCCCGGCGGTTATGCCGCCGTCAACTGCGCCCGGATTTTCACCTCCGCCGTAGATTTCACCGCCGCTTTTTTCATCATTTTGCCCGGCTTCGCCGCCCATAAAGGGATTTGACATATCCGGCACGCGGTTTTCACCGGGTTCGGTTATCCCCGCCGCTTTCGTTTCGCTTTGTAAACCTTCCCCTGCCAAAGATGTTTCGCCGCCGCGTGAGGGTTTAACGGCGGAGGGTGCACCGCCGAGTTTGATTCCCGCCGCGGTCAGCGCCGCCGCGGCACAGACGGCAAGGCTCACAAAAACCGCCGTTTCCCTTTTCCGCTTTGCTGCCGCCTCGGTTTTCTTTTTTATAATGCTGTTATAGTATTCTTCATCAGTCTTCAAAAAAATCACTCTCCTTCAAAGCCTTTTTGGCTCTGTAAACAAGGTTTGTTATCTGCTTTTCGCTTTTTTTCATCACTCTGCCGGCCTCGGCATAGCTCATGTTTTCAAAATAGATAAGGTGAAGCACCGTACGGTAATCCTCATTAAGGCTGTTAAGCGCCAAATGAAGAAGCCTTTCGTTTTCACGCTTGACAAACTCATCCTCAAGCGCAATGCAGTCCGCTCTGTTTTCTTCAAAGCCCTCCGGCATATCCGTTAAGTGCGACTGCTTTCTTATAAAGCTCACCGCCTTGTTGCGGGCAATGGTGAAAAGGTAGGTTTTCAGCGGGGTTTTGAAATTGTAGCGGCGCGGGTGCAGCAGCAACTCAACAAAAACATCCTCCGATATATCCTCCGCCGCCGTAAGATTGTGCACATAGCGGTTAATAAAAAATATCAGATTATCCCTGTAAAGCCCGATAAGCTCACGCAAAGCCTCTTCATCGCCGTCAAGAAAACTGCGATAAGCGCTTTCACCTTTTTCCATTCTGATTCCTCCGTGACGTCACTTGAACCGTGTTATTATCACCCGGTTCACCCTTTATTCGCACAAAAGCAGAAAACCTCTCACCCTTTTTCGGGGTGAGAGGCAAAAGATGTGATTTATCAAAGAATTACTTCTTTGCCGGTTTTGGCAGATTCATAAATGGCGCAAAGAATCTTAATCATATCAATTCCCTGCTCCGGCTCAAAAATAGGCTTTTTGCCTTCGATAACAACATCGTAGAAGTGGCGAAGATTGTCCTTGTGGCCCATATTCTCCTTGCAGTTGGGAGCGGTTATGTTAACAAGCTCGCCGTCCTGCTCGGTGAAAATTTCAAGCTCACCGTTATTCCAGCTCATACCGGATTTTGTGCCGCGAAGCTCAACAAAACGGTTTTCTTCTTTTACGTTTGAAGCCCAGCTGAACTCTATCTGAAGCACCGCGCCGTTGTCAAATCTTATCATACCCATTGCAAGGTCTTCCACATCAAAGGTGCCCTCGGCGTTTTTATCGCCGAAATCGGAGTTGACCGAATCGCTCAGGTCGCTGTCGGCAAACTTGCAGTAGGTGTTGCCCGAAACCGCAACGGGGGTGGGGTTGCCCATAAGCCAGATTGAAAGGTCAATAAGATGAACCCCCAGGTCGATAAGCGGACCGCCGCCGCTCTGTTCCTTGGTGGTGAACCAGCCGCCCTTGCCGGGGATACCTCTTCTTCTCTGCCAGCCGCAGCGGCCGCAGTAAATTTCGCCCATGGCGCCGCGCTCAATGTATTTCTTGGCGCAGATTGAAGCTTCAACAAAGCGGTTGTTCCTCATAACCATAAGGGTTTTGCCCGCCTTGTCGGCAGCCGCCTTCATTCTTTTTGCCTCTTCAACATTGATTGCATCGGGCTTTTCGCAAAATACATGCTTGCCCGCCTCAAAAGCCGCAACGGCTATTATGGAGTGAAGGTAGTTGGGTGTGCAGATATCAACCGAATCAATGCTTTCATCCTTAAGCAGCTCTTTGTAATCGGTGTAAACCGCGGCATTGGGGAAATAGGTATTCTTAAGGTACTGAGCTCTCTCCTCAATAATGTCGCAAACGGCAACCACTTCAAGCCTGTCATCCCTTAAATAATGAGGAATGTGAGCACCCTTGCAGATTCCGCCGTTGCCTATAAGTCCGACTTTCCATTTTGCCATAACACTTACCTCCGTACTTTTATTGTTTTTTTCATTTTATATAAAATGCTCCCCGCAGTCAAGTATTATCATGCAAACCGTTGATTTTCGGGCTGAAAAATGATAAAATAACCGTAAATACCGAAAAAAAGGATAAAATTATGAAAAATAAAATCGTTATTTCAGTTATTTTCATATCCGCTTTGCTGCTTCTGCTCTGCGCCTGCGGCAAAGAAACCAACCTGCCTTTCACCGAGCCAACCGAAACCCCGGCACCCTCAAACACCGTCACCGTTACCGTGCCGGAGGGCACAAACTGTATTCAGATTGCCGAACTGCTTGAAGAAAAGGGCGTTTGCACCGGGGATGATTTTATTGCCGCCGTGAACGACCCCGAAAATCTCGCCCTGCTTGATGTGCCCTTTGAGCACGACGAAAAGCGCACCTATCTGCTTGAGGGCTATGTTTTCCCCGACACCTACGAATTTTATCTTAATTCCACCGGCGCCGCGGCATTGAAGCGCTTTTTGCAAAACGCAAACAGCAAGCTCACCGCCGGATATGCCGAGCGCGCCGCCGAATTGGGTTACACAATGGATGAAATAATCCGCATTGCCTCCATTATTCAGGAGGAGGCGGGCAATCCCGCAAATATGCCCGGCGTTTCCTCGGTTATCCACAACCGCCTCAACAGCCCGGATTACCCCTACCTTGAATGTGATGTTGCCGTTAAATACCTTGAAAATTATGTGCACCCGTATTTTTCCGAGCAGGAATTTGACGAGTTTCGTATGCTTTACAACATCAACGGCAAACGACGCGGCCTGCCCGCAGGTCCCATAACCAACCCCGGCACCGATGCCATAGAGGCGGCTCTTTACCCCGACGAAACCCCGTATTTCTTCTTTGTTACCGATGCGGAGGAAAATTATTACTTTGCCGAAACCTATGCCGAGCACTGCGACAACTGCCACATTGCCGGAATAAAGGGGTATTAATATAAAAAAAACTTGACTATTCTTAATATAGGTTGTAAACTGTTTGTAATTGCTCAATTTT
>JAZUJM010000056.1:0-10852 GCA_045642785.1 Acutalibacteraceae bacterium
CTGATGAGCGGCGCAGGTGCCTGTTACGCGGCGGGGGAGAATCTTCGCCCTGTCGGAGGTATACTTGCGGAGCTTATCAATATCTTTATAATCAATATATTCTACCTTGTCAACGCAGAAGGAGCAAACCTTCTTGTGGCCCTTTTTGTTGGGGCGTCTGTCTGACTTTTCGTATGCCATGATGTATCTCCTTTCACAGATTAAAGGGACTCTTCTCAGAAGGGAAGATCGTCCTCAGTGGGGATTTCTTTGAAATCATCGACCTCAACCGTTGAGTATGAGGGAGCGGGCTGCGCGGCAGCTCTGATATTCTCCTCAACGCGGTTGTTGCCGCTTTCGGACTTGGAACCGCAGAAGCTTACCTGATCTGCAACGATCTCAACAGCTTTTCTTTTGTTTCCGTTTTTGTCCTCGTAAGTTCTGGTCTGGATTGAGCCCTGAACAGCTATCATTGAGCCCTTGCGGAAGAAGCGGGTAACGAAATCCGCAGTCTGCCTCCAGGCAACGATGTCGATGTAATCCGCCTGACGCTCTTCGTTATTTCTCGCAAATCTGCGATCCACCGCCACGGTGAAAGAAGTAACGGAAAGGCCGTTGGGGGTTGTTCTGAGCTCGGGATCTGCAACAAGCCTGCCCATAATGATTGCAGTGTTCAGCATAGTTGCATTTCCTCCTTAGTTTCTCTTCATGGTGAGAGCACGAAGAACGCCGTCGGTAATGTTCGCAACACGCTCAAGCTCGGCGGGGAATTCGGGAGCTGAAGTGAAGTTGAAGAGAACATAGTAGCCGTCTGATTCGTAATTGATGAGATAAGCAAGCTTGCGCTTTCCCCAATCATCAACACTTTCGAGAGTGGCGTTCGCCTCGATCATAGCCTGGAACTTCTCTTTAAGAGCATTAACAGCCTCGTCGCCCTTAACCACTGAGAAAACCATCATGGTCTCGTACTTGATTTCTGCCATTTCTAAAAGCACCTCCTTCTGGTCTTTGGCCGCGATTTTACGCAGCAAGGATCTTCATTCATAAATTTAAAGATTCCGTGCCGGGCACCCGGCTTTGCCTTCTCACATGGCCTGCCAAACGCCTCAGCGAGAAAGGATTATAACAGATAATTTTTTCAATGTCAAGTTTTTTCTTCAAAAATAATATATAAAGAGAATTGCCACCGCTGCCCGTTTGATGTATAATATCATCCATTATGTGTAAAAGGAGTACAGTAAAATGGCGATAGAAGAGGTAAGAGAATATTTCAGAGCCCTCGGCATGGAGGAGCGTGTGCTTGAATTTGAGGTTTCCTCCGCAACGGTTGAGCTTGCCGCCGTGGCGGTCGGCACCGCCCCCGAAAGAATAGCCAAAACCCTTTCGTTCAAGGTGGGTAAGGGCTGTGTTCTTATTGTTGCGGCAGGCGACGCAAGAATAGACAACCGCAAATACAAGGATTTCTTCGGCGCAAAGGCAAAAATGCTCACCCCGGAGGAGGTAATTGAGCTTGTGGGTCACGCTGTTGGCGGAGTGTGCCCCTTTGCGATAAAACCGGGAGTAAAGGTGTATCTTGATGAATCTTTAAAGCGCTTCCCCACGGTTTTCCCCGCCTGCGGCAGCTCCAACAGCGCAATCGAACTCACCTGCGATGAGCTTTTCCGCTTTTCCGATGCAGAAAAATGGGTCGATGTTTGTAAAATCCCGGAGCAAACGGAATAAAAAAACAGAATATTTATTATTTTTTCATAATTTTTTCATTGATATCTTTGTTACTTTATTATATAATTAGGCTGTATATTTATAATATGCGGTAATGAACCCGTTTTATTGCCGTTTAACAAAAGGAGTGCTCTGAAATGGAAAATTCAGTTTATGTTCTCTCTTACGACATAGGCACCACCGGAGTAAAAACCTGCCTCTTTAAGGTAGACAGCAAAATAACCCTCATCGAGGCGGCAATGCAGGGCTACAACCTCTACATTCTCCCCGACGGCGGAGCCGAGCAGGACCCCGACGAATGGTGGGATGCCATCTGCTCCACCACCAAAAAGATTTTTGAAAAAACCGACATAACCCCCGATAAGGTTGAGGGTATCTCCTTCTGCTCACAGATGCAGGGGCTTGTGCTTGTTGATAAAAACGGTGTGCCCGTTCACAGAGCCTTCAGCTACATGGACCAGCGCGCAAGAAAGCAGTTAAAAGACGGCATGGCCTACGGCCCCCAGATTGCCGGCGCAAATATCGTTAAGCTTCTTCGCTCCCTTGCCGCCACCGGCGCCGTTGCCGCAAGCGTTAAGGACCCGGTGTGGAAGTACAAATGGATGGAAGAAAACGAGCCCGAAAACTTCAAGCGCGTTCACAAGTGGCTTGATGTCAAGGAGTACATCATCTGCCGTATGACGGATAAATTCGTAATGACCCGTGATTCCGCTTTCGGCGCTCTTATCTATGATATTCACAAAAAGCAGTGGAGCGATTCCGTGTGCAAAATGCTCGGTGTTAAAAAAGAGCACCTTGCAACAATCGTTGATTCCACCGATAAGGTGGGCGGCCTTACCGCAAAGGCGGCCTCCGAGCTCGGCCTTAAAGAGGGCACGGCGGTATTCGGCGGCGGCGGCGATGCTTCGCTTATAGGCGTCGGCGCGGGCGCAACCGCTCTGGGCGACACCCACATTTACTCCGGCACCTCCGGCTGGGTTTCCACCGTTGTTGACAAGAGCATTGTTGACACCTCCGCCATGATTGCCGCCATTGTCGGCGCACAGGACGGCCACTACAACTACTTTGCCGAGCTTGAAACAGCCGGCAAGTGCCTTGAGTGGGCAAAGGACCACCTTGCACTTGACGAGGTGGGCATCTACCTTCAGAAAACCCATGTTGCCGAATCCAAAGAGAGCGAGTACACCAGCCTTTATGATTATATGAGCAAGGTGGTAAGCGAAATTCCCGCAGGCTCCGGCGGAGTTATCTTTACCCCGTGGCTTCACGGCAACCGCTGCCCGTTCGAGGACCCCAATTCAAGAGGAATGTTCTTTAACATCAGCCTTGAAACCGGCAAAACCGAGCTTATCCGCTCCGTGCTTGAGGGCACCTGCATGCATATGCGCTGGTTCCTTGAAACTCAGGATAAAAAGATTAAAACCTCCGACACGGTTCGCTTTGTGGGCGGCGGCGCCCTCTCCGATGTTACCTGCCAGATAATGGCGGACTGCACCGGCAAGGTGGTTGAAACCGTGGCAAGCCCGCAAAATGTCGGCGCCGTGGGCGCGGCTGCTCTTGTTGCGGCGGGTCTCGGCCTCATCCCCTCGGTTGAGGATGCAAAGAAGCTCATCCCCGCAGTTAAGACCTTCAAGCCCAACCCGGCAAACAAAGCGGTTTATGACAGGAACTTTGCCGCTTACAAAACTCTTTACGCAAACAATAAAAAGGCTTTTGCCGTGCTCAACGGCTGATACTCCAAACGAAAGGAACGCAAACATGAAAAAGTTTTTGGCACTCTCCCTCACCGCTGCCCTTTTCTGCACGGCTTTTGCCGGCTGCTCATCAAAAAACAACTATGAAAGCGGCGATGTGGTACCGATGGTTGACGGCGACGCCGTTGTTGTTACCGAAGAAGGCGGCGAAGTTGCAAGAAAAGAAAACGGCAAGATAGTTGTTGTTGTTACCAACCCCGACGGCCAAGCGCTTAAGGATGAAAACGGCAACGAGGTTACAAGCGCGGTTGACCTTACCCACGCGGTTGTTTTGGGCGATAAAATAGAATATTCGCTTTTCTCGGTCACCGTTACCGACGGCTGGAACGCCGGCAATGTTCACGACACCGTTGTTATCAACTCAAAGGATAAGGACGAAACAAACAAGATAGTTATTTACAGCGAAAAGAAAATTGACGATAACGGCGAGGCAATGCCCGGCGAAAAATGGTTCAATGTTGTCAAGGGCAGCAGCGATGTTAAGATTGACAAATCCGAATCCGCCGAAATTACCGTTGCGGGCGTCAAGGCTCACCGTCAGGTTCTTCACATCTCATCCGAAAAAATCGAAACAAAGGTTCTTGCTTACTACACCTTTGAATCCGACGATGCAAACTTCGGCGTTCTCTGCTACTCCAAAAAAGCCGGAACATCCGAAAAGACCTTTGAGGATGTTATCAACACCATGACACTTTATTAATCGGAAGGAAGAAAAAAATGTTATTCACTCAGGATATAGGAATTGACCTCGGCACAGCCAACACCCTTGTTTTCGTTAAAGGCAAAGGAATAGTAATCCGCGAACCCTCTGTTGTTGCGGTTGACCAAAAAAGCGACCCGCCCCGCGTGGTTGCAGTCGGCGCCGAGGCAAAGGAAATGATAGGCAGAACCCCCGGCTCCATCACCGCCGTTCGTCCTCTTAAGGACGGCGTTATTGCCGATTTCGACATCACCGCCGAAATGATTAAAAAATTCATTCAGCGCGTTACCGGCCGCTCCCCCTTCAAGCGCATAAGAATCCTTATCTGCATCCCCTCCGGCGTTACCGAGGTTGAGCGCAAGGCCGTTCACGACGCGGCAAAGAGCGCGGGTGCAAAGTATGTTAGCCTTATTGAAGAGCCCATGGCAGCCGCAATCGGCGCAGGTCTTCCCGTAAGCGAAGCCTCCGGCAGCATGGTGGTTGATATCGGCGGCGGCACCTCCGAGGTTGCCGTTATCTCGCTGGGCGGCGTTGTTACCGCAAACTCGGCAAGAGTGGCGGGCGACAAGTTTGATGACGCCATTATTTCCTATGTTAAGAGAAAATACAACCTCCTTATCGGTGAGCGCACCGCCGAGGATATCAAGATAAAGGTCGGCTCCGCCTATCCTTATGACGGAGAGGGCACAATCAACATCAAGGGCCGCAACCTTATGGACGGCCTGCCCAAGAATGTTGACATCACCTCCGAAGAGGTTCGTGAGGCCCTTGCCGATTCCGTTTTCCAGATTGTTGACGCGGTTAAATCCACCCTTGAAAAAACTCCCCCCGAGCTTGCGGCGGATATCATCGACCACGGCATAACCCTCACCGGCGGCGGAGCTCTGCTTCGCGGGCTTGACAAGCTTATCTCGGTTGAAACCAAAATCCCCGTTCTTGTTGCCGAATCCCCGCTTGACTGCGTTGTTTCCGGCACGGGCATCTGCCTTGAGAACGACACCATGAGCATTATCTCCAACAAAAAATATATCTGAGGCTTCTTATGCGTCGAATTTTTCGCAGTTTATCATTTAAAATATTCATTGTTGTGCTCGCGGCTCTTGCCGCGGGCTCGGCTGTTTCGGCCTTTTCCCACTCGGGCTCCTCACCGCTCACCGCCCTTACGGGCGTGGTGTTCGGCCCGGTGCAGCGCCTTGCGGCAAAGGCCGCCTATGATCTCTCCGCCCTGCCGTTCTCCTTTAAATCCGCCACCGTTTTAAGCGGTCAGGTTGAGGAGCTTCAAAGCGAGGTGGATGAGCTCCGCGGTCAGCTTTCGGATTATAACACCATAAAAAAGCAAAACGAGCATTACCGTGAGCTTTTGCCGCTGAGCCGCGAAAACCCCGACCAGAAGTATTGCGAGGCCGATATCATCGGGCGCGACGCGGGCGATTACCTGAGCTCCTTTACCCTTAACCGCGGCTCCAACAGCGGAATAAAGATTCAGGACCCGGTGGTCTTCGGCAATTACCTTGTGGGGCTTGTGGTTTCGGTTACCCCCAACCGCTGCAAGGTCAACACCATCCTTAACCCCGATGTCAATGTAAGCTGCTGTGAAAAATGGACCTCCACCTTCGGCTATATGACCACCACCGTTGAGCTTGCACGCGACGGGCTGTGCCAGATGCCCAATCTGCCGGAATCCACCGCCATAACCGAAAACGGCACCGTTTGCACCTCCGGCGTGGGCGGCGTTTACCCGGCGGATCTGATAATCGGCAAAATCGAAAAGGTGGTTGACGCCACCCTCAACATCTCCGCCTCCGCAATCATCCGGCCCGCGGCGGATATCGAAAATCTCTCCACCGTTTTTGTCATAACCGAATTTGACGGTCAGGGCGAAGCGGAATAACATAACGGAAGGTTCACTATGGCACTCGAGAAACAGAAAAAACTCCATATTGCCCGCTGTGCCGTTCTCGCGGTGCTTCTTGTGATTTTTTCCGTGCTTCAGAACACAAAGGGCTTTTTCCCCGAGATTATGGGCGTGCGCGCCGTGCTTCTGATTCCGGCCGCCGTTTCGGTGGCAATGTATGAACGCGAGCTTGCCGGAATGTTCTTCGGCCTTTTCGCGGGCACGCTCTGGGATATCTCCGCCTCCGGCAACAACTTTTATGCCGCGTTTCTGCTTGTTGTCGGCTTTGTGTGCGGCCTGCTTATCAACTCCGTTTTAAGGAAGAATATTATCACCTCAACCATTTTAAGCGGATTGTGGCTGCTCATATATTTTGCCGGCAGCTGGTTCTTCCGCTATGTTGTCGGCGGGCTTGATTTAAAGGGCTATATGTTTGTTCGCTTTTATCTGCCCGCGTTTGCCTATTCTTTCCTCCTCTCCCCCGTTATTTTCCTTATTATCCGCGAGGCGGAAAACCTTTTCACCCGCGAACAGTAATCCCGTTAACAAAATCTTTTGAAAGGAGCGCAAAAAATTGACCTCTTTTTCCGTGAAGGCAAGAAGAATAACCTCAATTATTGTTTTTCTTGCGTTTTTTGCGCTGTTTTCAGGTGATTTGATAAGGCTTCAGATAATCAACGGTGAGGATTACAAGGCGCTGAGCAATGCCGTTTCCGACCGCACGGTTTCCATCCCCGCCGCAAGGGGCGAAATCGTCGATTCCAACGGAATTGCGCTTGTTGAAAACGACCAGGGCTATTCCCTTATTTTTGACGGTGCCTATTTCCCCTCCGCCTCCGAGCAGGAGCAGCGCAACGAAATCATAAAAAGCCTTATCTCCCTTCTTGAAGCCTCCGGCGAGGAGTGGAACGACACCCTGCCCCTCACCTTTGATTCAAACGGCAATGTTGTATTTTGTGAAGACAGAGAAGCCGATATTAAAAAGATTAAAAGCAGTTATCTGCTTGATTTAAACGAATACGCCACCGCGCAGAACTGCTTTGATGCAATTATATCAAGGTACTCCCTTTCCGGCTACGATATGCAAACGGCAAGAAAAATCGGCTCCGTCTGCCTTGCGATGAAGGAAGTCGGCTTCGGAATAAGCACCCCCTACACCTTTGCGCAGGATGTTTCCGAAACCACGGTTGCAAGAATCAAGGAAATGAGCCTTTTCTACCGCGGAGTTGATGTGCAGGTAATTCCCCACCGCCGCTACACCGACGGCACGGTTGCCCCCCACATTCTGGGCCGCGTTGCCGCCATTGATGCCGATGAATATCAGAATAAAAAAGACGAAGGCTATGCAATAACCGATGAAATAGGCAAAAACGGCATTGAATACGCAATGGAAAGCTACCTTCGCGGCACTCCGGGCAAAAAAACCGTTATGCTTGACGCCAACGGCAATGTTACCGATTCCGTAATTTCGGTTGCCCCCGAGCAGGGCAGCACGGTTGTGCTTACCATTGATTCCTCCTTGCAGAAGATTGCCCAGGATTCACTGGCAAAAACTCTTGAGGATTACGCTGCAAAAAACGAAACTCTTGTGCCCGCGGCAGGCGCCGTGGTTGTTATCAACTGCCGCACCGGCGCCGTGCTTGCCTGTGCCTCCTACCCCACTTACGATATTTCAACCTATTCCGAAAAATACAAGGAGCTTGCCGAGGCCACGGCAGACCCGCTGTGGAACCGCGCTTTAAAGAGCGTTTACGCCACGGGCTCCACAATGAAGCCGTCGGTTGCCATTGCCGCCCTTGAAGAGGGGTTAATAAACGAAAACACAACCATTCGCTGCACCGGCATTTACACCTACCTCGGTCAGCGCTTCAAATGCGAGCAGGGGCACGCTTCACGCAACGTCAATGTTATTGCCGCCCTGCGCGAATCCTGCAACACCTTCTTCTATGAGGTCGGCAAAAATCTCGGCATTACCAAAATGAACGAATACCGCACCCTTCTGGGCTTCGGCCAGAAGACGGGCTGTGAGCTGTCGGAAGAAGCAGGCGTGCTTGATTCACCGGAATACCGTGAATCCCTTAATCAGAAATGGCTGCCCGGCTTTACCGTTCAGTCGGCCATAGGGCAGGCGGGCAACCTTATCTCCCCCATTCAGCTTGCCCACTACTGCGCCACAATCGCAAACGGCGGCACACGCTACCGCACGCATTTTGTTAAAAAGATAGTTTCCTCCGATAATTCCCGCACCGTGCTTTACAACACCCCCGAGGTTATGTCCGAAACGGGAATTTCGGAAAAAACCCTTGATATAGTCCGCGAGGGTATGCATCAGGTTTGCACCCGCGGTTACAGTAAACGGTATTTCAGCTCCCTTGGCAGCAAGGTTGACCCGGCGGCAAAAACCGGGACCTCTCAGGAATACCGAAAAATCAACGGTGTTTCCACAAAAATCAACAACGGCTTTTTCATCACCTTTGCCCCCTATGAAAGCCCCGAAATCGCGATTGCCATTGTGGGCGAGGGTATGACCTCCGGCGTTTACACAGCCCCCGTTGCGGCTGACATTTACCGCTATTATTTTTCCGACGGCAATATCACCGGCTCGGTTCAGCCGGAAAATTCACTTATTTACTGATTCTTATTCGGAATAACCAAATTCCGATTTACCTTTATTTATATCTGAAAGGAACGCGGCACGGCTCTGAGTGCCGCAAGGGTGAGTAAAATGGCTCAAAAATATGTTTTCGCTTCCGGCAAAGGCGGTGTAGGTAAATCCACCGTTGCCCTCGGAGTTGCAAAAGCCCTCAGCAAAAGGGGCTTTAAAGTGCTGCTTGCCGATTTTGACATCGGCCTGAGAAGCCTTGATATTATGCTGGGTGTGAGCGAAACCGTTGTTTTTGACTGGGGCGATTTGATTCTTGACCGCTGTTCATTTGATGATGCGGTTGTTCGTGTGGGCTCCCTTTCCTTTTTTGCCGCCCCCATTGAGTGGGATGACGCCTTCACGGAGGAGAAAGTTTCCGAAATGTTCCTTTCAATGGAAGACCAGTATGACTTTATGTTCTTTGACGCACCCGCCGGCCTCGGCAAGGGCTTTTCGCTTGCCGCCTCCCCTGCAGACGGTGCAATTCTTATCACCACCCCCGACACAATCTGTGTAAGGAGCTGTGCAACCGCCGCCGACCGGCTCCGCGATAAAATGTCACTTCAGCTTGTCATAAACCGCTTTGAAGAAAAGCCGATAATAAAGGGCAAGCTTCTTAATCTTGATGACTGCATTGATTCGGTTCATGTTCGCCTTTTCGGCGTTGTGCCCGAGGATGAAGATATTATCACTTCCTCCGTCACCGGCAAAATGCCGTCTTCACTTTCCCCCTCCACCGGCGCATTTGACCGCATAGCAAGGCGTATGCTCGGCGAAAAACTGCTTCTTTTTAAGGATAACTGATATGCTTAACTCCACCATTGCCGCCGTTTCCACCCCCGAAGCGGCGGGCGGCATAGGGATTGTGCGAATTTCCGGCCCCGAAGCCGTTAACATTGCAAATAAAATATTTGTTCCCGCGTCGGGTGCGGATATCTCACAATCAAAGGGCTACCGCGCCCACTTCGGCAAGGTTTTTGACGGTGAGGCTGCCATTGACGAGGCGGTCTGCCTCATTTTCCGTGCCCCCCACAGCTACACGGGAGAAGACACCGCCGAGATTTCCTGTCACGGCGGTCTTTATATTACAAAAGCCGTGCTTCGCGCGGCGTTAAATGCGGGTGCCTGCGCCGCCGGGCCGGGCGAATTTACCCGCCGCGCCCTTTTGAACGGCAAGCTTGACCTTGCGGGCAGCGAGGCGGTTATGTCACTTATCTCGGCGCGTGGCCGTGAGGCCGCAAGGGCAGCCCTCAACACGCTTGACGGCAATCTGAGCAAAAAAATCCACGAGGTTGCCGAAAGCATTGTTTCCGTTTGCGCAGCTCTTGCCGCGTGGGTGGATTATCCCTATGATGAAATTGAAAATACCTCCCCCGAGGATATGCTTCCCGTGTTTGAAAGCGCTGTTAATTCTATCAAAGAAATAATTGACCGCTATGACTGCGGTAAGATTTTCACCGAGGGTGTTGATACCGTTATTGCCGGCAGGCCGAATGTGGGCAAATCAACGCTTATGAATATGCTCTCCGGCTGTGAACGCTCCATTGTTACCGATATTGCCGGCACCACAAGGGATATCGTGGAGCAGAGCGTTCGCCTGGGCGGAATGATTCTTCGCCTGTCCGACACCGCGGGAATCCGCGAAACCGATAACGCCGTTGAAAGCATAGGCGTTTCGCTTGCAAAAAAACGCCTTTCCCGTGCAAGCCTTGTGCTTGCGGTTTTTGACGGGGCAGAGGAGCTTACCCGGGATGATTTTGATATTCTTGACCAATGCGCCGACAAGCTGTGCATTGCGGTCATAAATAAAAGCGACCTGCCGCAAAAGGCGGATAAGCAGGCCATTGCCGCAAGGGTCAACAAAACCGTTTGCCTTTGTGCCGAAACGGGCAGCGGAGCCGAGGAGCTTGAAAAAGCGGTTGCCGAGCTGCTTAACGCCGGCGATTTTGACCCGGAAAATCCCTGCCTTGCAAGCGAAAGGCAAAGGAATTGCTGCACCCGTGCCGCAGATTATCTCAGCGAGGCGATTGCGGCAATAAAGGCGGGCGTAACGCTTGACGCCGTTACCGTTTGTGCCGACTGTGCCGTTGACGCCCTTCTGGAGCTGACGGGCGAAAGAGCCACCGAAGCGGTGGTGGATGAGGTTTTCTCCCGCTTCT
>JAZUJM010000057.1:0-4138 GCA_045642785.1 Acutalibacteraceae bacterium
GCTCATTTTCTTGAACACAAGCTTTTTGAGTGTGAGGACCAGGATGCCTTTGAGCGCTTTGCAAAAACCGGCGCTTCAGCAAATGCCTACACCACCTTTGACCGCACGGCCTACCTTTTCTCCTGCTCTCAGAATTTTGAGGAATCACTTGATATTCTGCTTGATTTTGTGCAGAAGCCCTATTTCACTCAGGAAACCGTTGAAAAAGAGCAGGGCATAATCGGACAGGAAATAAGGATGTATCAGGATGAGGCGGATTGGCAGGTAATGTTTAACCTGCTTCGCGCCCTTTACTATGAGCACCCTGTCCGCATTGATATTGCGGGCACTCAGGAATCCATTTCAAACATCAATGCCGACCTGCTTTACAAGCTTTACGGCAATTTCTATGATTTAAACAATATGGTACTTTGCGTGTGCGGCAATTTTGAGCCGGAAACCGTTTTGAAGGTTGCCGAGAAAAATCTCAAAAAGGCCGAAGGCAAGCCGATTGAAAGAAAATTCGTGTCTGAAAGCCCGGTTCCCGCGCAGAGCTTCAGTGAAGAGAAGCTTTCGGTTGCAACAAGTCAGTTCCTTTTGGGCTACAAGGAGGATTTGAAAGCTCCCGAGGTCAGCCTCAGTGATGAGCTTGCCTCAATGGTTATGCTGGAGGCGCTTTTCGGCAAAAGCTCAGAGCTGTTTAACCGCCTTCTTGCCGACGGACTTATTGATATGGGCTTTTCCTCCGAGTTTTTCAACGGCTTCGGTTATGCCTGCTGCATGATAGGCGGCACAAGTGCCGAGCCCGAAAAAACCGCCGGAATTATCCGCGATGAAATTGCAAAGGCGGCTAAAAAGGGTATTCCCGCCGAGGCTTTTGAGCGTGCAAAGCGCAAGCTTTACGGCAGAATGGTTATGGACTACAACGATATTGATGCCACGGCCAATCTGATGATGAGCCTCTATTTCAGCGGCAACAAGCCCTTTGATGAGCTTGAGGCCTGCCGTTCTCTCACCCTTGACAGAGTAAATAAAAGGCTGAAAAAGCTTAAAAATGAGTATTCGGCGCTTTCGGTGATAAAACCGTTTGAGGAGGCGTAAGCTTTGGCAGATTATACAACCGTATTCTTTAAGGGCTTTTCTCATGAGATAAGCTTCCGTGTTTCTTCAATTCTTGCCGAGTTTAGTGTTTTCGGCCACACCCTCACCATAAGATGGTACGGTGCCATAATCGCCTTCGGTTTTCTGCTTGCCGTGCTTTTCGGCGGCAGAAGAGCGTGGGTGTGGAAGATGAGCATTGATAAAATGATTGATGTGCTTATCTACGGCACGGTTTTCGGAATAATCGGTGCAAGGCTTTATTATGTGTTTTCCGAATGGGATTACTACGGGAAGAATTTAGCCGAGATTCCGAAAATATGGAACGGCGGGTTAGCAATCTACGGCGGAATAATCGGCGGAATAGCCGCCGCGTTTGTGGTGTGCAGGGTTCGCAAAATGAATTTCTGCAATCTGCTTGACCTTGTGGGTATGAGCCTTCTTCTGGCGCAGGGAATAGGCCGCTGGGGCAATTACGCCAATCAGGAGGCCTTCGGAACAAACACCGATATGCCCTGGGGTATGACAAGTGAAAAGGTAAAAAGCTATATTATTTCTCATCAGAGCGTTTTTGCCGAAAGAGGTTTTGAGGTTGACCCGGAAAAGTATGTTCACCCCACTTTCCTTTATGAATCACTCTGGTGCCTGCTTGGCTTTGTTGTGCTTTATTTAATCTGCATAAAAGCACGCAGGTTCAGCGGCCAGATAGCGCTTTGCTACGGCGTGTGGTACGGCGCCGAAAGAATGGTAGTGGAGGGGCTTCGGACCGACAGCCTTTACATCGCCGGCACCACGCTTCGCGTTTCTCAGGTGCTTTCGGGTGTGCTTATGCTTGTTTGCCTTGTGCTTCTTATAGCGCTCACCGCAAAATACAAAAGGCACCCCAAGCCGATAGACGGCGTTGACTTTTTCCTTGAAGAACAGCTTAAGGCTCAAAAGGCCGGCGCACAGTCCGAAAAGGCAGAACCGGAAAATACCGCTGTGGCGGATGATAATACAATTACTGATAACAAAGGAGAATAACAGGGATGGAACTCATTAACGGAAAAGAAATATCGCTTAAGGCTCAGGCTGAAATAGCGGCAGAAACCGAAGAGCTTAAAAAGCAGGGTGTTGAGGTTTGCCTTGCGGTTATCATTGTGGGCAATGACCCCGCTTCAAGAGTGTATGTCAACAACAAGAAAAAAGCCTGTGCCAATGTCGGCTTTAAATCGCTTGAGTATGCTCTTCCCGAGGAAACAACCACCGAGGAGCTGCTTGCACTTATTGATAAGCTCAACGCCGACAGCAGCGTTAACGGAATCCTTTGCCAGCTGCCCGTGCCAAAGCATATTGATAAAAACGCCGTTATTGACAGAATCCTGCCCGAAAAGGATGTTGACTGCTTCCACCCCGTTAATGTGGGCAAGCTTTCACTCGGCAAGGCCGTGCTTCTGCCCTGCACCCCGGCCGGCATAATCAGATTGCTCGACGAAAGCAATGTTGATTTGAACGGAAAAAACTGTGTTGTTATCGGCCGCAGCGATATAGTGGGCAAGCCCATGGCAATGCTTCTGCTTGAAAGAAACGCAACCGTTACCGTCTGCCATTCCAGAACCCGTGACCTGCCCGCAGTAACAAGAACGGCAGATGTGCTTGTTTCCGCCGTCGGCAGAGCAAAATTCGTTAAGGCGGATATGGTAAAAGAGGGCGCCGTTGTTATTGATGTCGGTATGAACCGCGACGAAAACGGCAAGCTTTGCGGTGATGTGGACTTTGACGATGTGTGTGAAAAGACCTCAAAGATTACCCCCGTGCCCGGCGGAGTGGGCCCGATGACCATTGCAATGCTTATGAGAAACACACTTACAGCAGCAAAAACCGCAAATAACATAAAATAATTATTAAATAATGGGATTATTACGTAAAAAAGGTTTGACAACGCTTGTATGCTGTGCTATAATCCCATATGCCGCTTATTACGGGCGAGGGTTATTATCCTCACAAAAGCATAAAGCTTGCCCCAGGTAGCGAGTCTGAAAAAAGGATGGAAAAACCAGTATGTACGCAATCATTGAAACCGGCGGCAAGCAGTACAAGGTTCAGGCGGGCGACACCGTCTTTATCGAGAAGCTTGACGCAGAAGCTGACAGCGAGTACACCTTCGACAAGGTTATCGCAGTCGGAACCGAAGACGGCATCTCCGTCGGCGCTCCCTATGTTGAGGGCGCAACAGTTACCGCTAAGGTCGTAAAGAACGGCAAAGCGAAGAAAGTAGTTGTTTTCACTTACAAGCCCAAGAAAAACGAAAAGCGCAAGATGGGCCACAGACAGCCCTACACTAAGGTTGAAATTTCCGCCATCAATGCGTAATTAAAATGATAAAGGTTCGTTTCTTTATCAAAGGTGAAAACCTTTCGGGGTTTAAAATCAGCGGGCACGCGGGCTTTGCAAACGCAGGCAAAGATATTGTTTGCGCGGCGGTTTCCTCGGCGGCATATATGGCTGCCAACACGGTAACCGAAATCATCAAAGCCGAAGCAAAGGCAAGCGATTGCGCGGGAACCATGATTCTTGAAATCGCTTCACCCACAGCCGAAACAGAGCTTGTTCTGCAGGGGCTTAAGCTTCATTTATCAGAGCTTGCAAAGGAATATCCCCGAAACATAACATTAAATACGGAGGTGTAAAAAATGCTTAAGATAAACATTCAGCTTTTCGCTCATAAGAAAGGTATGGGTTCAACCCGTAACGGCCGTGATTCAGAGTCCAAAAGACTCGGCGCAAAGAGAGCTGACGGCCAGTTCGTTCTTGCAGGTAATATCCTTGTAAGACAGAGAGGCACTCACATCCACCCCGGCAACAATGTCGGCATCGGCTCTGATGATACCCTCTTCGCTCTTATCGACGGCACAGTCAGATTTGAGCGCCTTGGCAAAGACCGCAAAAAGGTCAGCGTTTACGCAGTTGAGCAGTAATTATCTCAAAGCTTAAGGGCAGTCGCAAAGCGGCTGCCCTTTTTTCGATTACCGGCAAATATTAACGGAGGGGGGTGTGCTTTTTCTCACCCCCCCGCCTTAAG
>JAZUJM010000058.1:0-3309 GCA_045642785.1 Acutalibacteraceae bacterium
CTTAAAAAGAGAGTTTGGTATATGGATCGCCGCACTCCCTCCTGCCGTGAGGTGAATATGGCGGTTAAAATGATTTCAAAAAGCGAAAAGCCCATTATGATAGTGGGCGGCGGCGTTACTTATTCCGAGGCGTGGGAAACCGCGCAGGAGTTTGCCGAAAAGTTCAATATCCCCATCGGCGAAACTCAGGCGGGCAAGGGCAACATTGCCTTTGATGTTCCGCTTAATCTTGGCGGTATCGGCGTTACCGGCGGCCCCGCTGCCAATGAGATTGCCAAGGAGGCCGACCTCATTATCGCAGTCGGCACAAGGCTCACCGATTTCACCACCTCTTCAAAGTGGCTTTTCCGGAACCCCGATTCAAAAATTCTATCAATCAACATCTGCCCGTTTGATGCTTTCAAAATGGATGCCGCTTCCGTTATTGCGGATGCCAAATGTGCCCTTACCGAGATTATGAACGGCCTTATGGAGGCTGAATATTACTCCGACTGGGGCGAGGAGCTTGCCGATGCCAAGAGCGCTTATTGTGCCGAGATTGACCGCCTTTACAGCATCTATCTTAAAGACGGCCTTTCGCAGACAAGGGCTTTGGGTGAGATTAACAAGGCCATTGCTCCCGATTCGATAGTTGTCGGCTCCTCCGGCAGTCTGCCCGGCTGCATGCAAAGGCTGTGGCGTTCCTTTGTTCCCAAAACCTACCATATGGAATACGGCTTCTCCTGCATGGGTTATGAAATCTGCGGTGCGCTCGGCGTTAAGCTTGCCGCCCCGTCAAAAGAGGTTTATGCCATGGTCGGTGACGGCAGCTTCCTTATGCTCCATTCCGAGCTTTACACCGCCGTTATGGAAAATGCCAAGGTCAACATTATGGTGTTTGACAACTCCGGCTGGGGCTGCATAGAAAATCTTCAGAACAATCAGGGCACCGACACCTTCGGCACTCAGTTCCGCGCAAGGAATCCCGTTACCGGCATGCTTGACGGTGCCATTGTTCCCATTGATTTTGCCAAGATTGCGGAGGGCTACGGCTGCGTGAATTATTCAATTCACACCATTGAGGAGCTCCGCGCCGCTCTTGAGGATTCCAAAAAGCAGACCGTTCCCTGCGTTTTCGATATCAAGGTTGCCCACGGCAGTATGTCCGACGGCTACGACGCATGGTGGAGGGTAGGCGTTGCCGAGGTTTCAACAAGCGAGCGTGTTCAGCGCGCCTATGACGATATGCGCGAAAACATCGACAAAGCAAGATTATATTGATTATATAACGGAGGAAAGAAAAATGCTTAATAAAGAAAAAGTCAGCCTTGCAATAGCTCCCATTGCGTGGACTAATGATGATTTGCCCGATTTGGGTGCTGAGAATACCTTTGAGCAGTGTGTCAGCGAAATGGCGCTCAGCGGCTTCACCGGCAGCGAAATCGGCAACAAGTACCCCAAGGATGTTGAAACTCTTAAGCATAAGCTTGATGTTCGCGGCATGAGAATCTGCAACGCGTGGTTCTCCTCTCTTCTTCTCTCCGAGGGCTATGATGCCACCATCGAAGCCTTTATCAAGCACCGTGATTTCCTTCACGCTCTGGGCGCAAAGGTTATCGGCGCTTCCGAGCAGGGCAACTCCATTCAGGGCAAGGCTCTTTCCATTTTCGGCGACAAGCCCGTTTACACCGAGGAGCAGTGGGCTCTTATTGCAAAGGGCTTCAATGAAATGGGCCGCCTTGCAAAAGAAAAGGGAATGTATTTCACCGTTCACCACCATATGGGCACCGGTGTTCAGACCGCTGAGGAAATTGACAAGCTTATGGAAATCACCGACCCCGATCTGGTTTATCTTCTTTTCGATACCGGCCACCTTGCATTCTCCGGTGAGGATGCCGTTGCCGTGCTCAAAAAGTATGTCAACAGGGTTAAGCATGTTCATTTAAAGAGTATCCGCGCCGATGTCATTGCCGAGGGCAAGGCAAAGGGCTGGAGCTTCCTTGACTGTGTTCGCGCCGGTTCCTTCACCGTTCCCGGCGACGGCGATTTCGATTTCACCCCCGTTTTTGACATCCTTGCCGATGCCGATTATGAGGGCTGGGTTGTTGTTGAGGCGGAGCAGGATCCCGCCAAGGCAAATCCCTATGAGTATGCCTGCCTTGCAAGGAATTATATCAGAGAGAAAACAGGTTTATAATATCATTTTACCCGGGCTCCTTCAGGGGCCCGGGTAATTCTGACGAGAGGGCTAATATGCTTAAATTTTATCTTATAACCGATACCCATATCTGGGACCCGGAAGCACTCGGCGAAAACAACAGAATGGATATGCAATGTGTGACCGAATCGGCAAAGATTCTTGATTCCGCCTTTGATGTGCTTGCCGCGAAGGAAGATTCCGACCTTGTGCTTATCGCGGGCGACCTCACCAACAATGGCGAGCGTGCCAACCACGAGGCAATGATAATGCGCCTTTATTCGCTTAAGCAGCGCGGAAAGCGGGTTTATGTTATCACCGCCACCCACGATTACGGCCTTATGCAGGTGGATGATAACGGCAATGTTATCGGCGATTCCAACGCCGTTTCGCGCGGTGAGCTGCGAACAATGTATAACGATTTCGGCTTTGCCGATGCCATAGCGGTTGATGAGGATTCAATGAGCTATGTTGTTCAGCTTGCCGACGGTTACAGGCTTCTTGCCCTCAATGATGACGGCAACGGCAGAAGCTTTTGCGGCTATTACGAAAAGCAGCTTAAATGGATTCTGGAGCAGGCGAAAAAAGCAAGGGAAGACGGGCAGATGATGATTGCAATGACCCACCACCCGCTTTACCCGCCCTTTGCGGTTTATCCGCTTGTCAGCCGCCGCGATATGCTCGGCGATTATGAAAAAACAGCCCGGATTTTTGCCGATGCCGGCATCCGTTTCATCTTCACCGGCCACACCCACGCTCAGAATATCGGGTTTTATGACACCCCGGCGGGCAACCGCATTTATGATATCAACACCGGTGCTCTGCCCGGTTATCCCGCGCCGATTCGCGCCGTTACGGTGGATGATGAAAATATGACCGTGCTCACCGAGCGCCTTAAAAGCTTCGATTGGGATATGGGCGGCAAAACCATTGAGGAATATATGGGCTCGCGCTTTGATTCAATGCTCAACAAAATCTTTGATTCCATGGAGAATGATTTTGACGAGTTCGCTTCCTCTCTCGGCGGAATAAGCGTTGAAAAATCTCAGGTTGAACCCTTAAGAAAAATCCTGCCCAAAATCGGTGCAAAAATCAACAGCCTTAATTTTGAAAAGCTCGGCAAGCTTCTCTGC
>JAZUJM010000059.1:0-6946 GCA_045642785.1 Acutalibacteraceae bacterium
TGAAAAACCTCGGAATACACAAAGTATTCCTGCGGTTTTATCAGCGGCGTTTAAGTCTGATTCTATCACATTCAAAACTACTATGTATCTGAAAACAACAGATTCCAGATGAAGAACAATGAAAAAGCGAGCGGCATACTGTCGTATGTTGCTCGCTTTTGAAGCAGTTATCCGCTGAAAGATGCGTTTTCAGACGATTTTTACCTAATTTGCACCGCCTTTCAGCCGGGATTTTTCATTTATGTATATATTCTTTTAAATTCGTTAAGGCTTTCTTCGGCGGTGGAAAGCGGTGAATATTCAAGCCCGCAATATCCGTTGTATCCGGCTTTGTCTATCGCGCTGAAAATCACCCTGTAATCGTTTTCGCCAAACTGCAAATCGTGCCTGCCGGGGTGCCCAGCGCAATGAAGATGTGCAATCAAATCAAGGTTATTCGTAACATTCGGGATTATGTTGCCCTCCGAAATCTGCTGGTGATAGATGTCAAAAACCACCTTAGCGTTTTTGCAGTCCGCCTCGCGCAGAATATCAAACGCCTCGGCGGATGTGGGCAGATAATAACCCTTGTGGTCAACAAGAATATTCAGCGGCTCAATAAGCAGCGTAACGCCGCTTGAATCAAGCACGGGTGCGGCGGCTTTTATGGCGTTGACTATGCTTTCGTGCTGAAAGGCGCGCTCTTTTCCCGTGTCGGCGCCCACCTGAGTTATCAGCATGGGCACACCCATTTCGTTTGCCGCCCGGCAGCTTTCTTCAAGGCCGGCAAGCCAGTCGGCTCTGCGCTCCGGGTCGGTCATATCAAAGCAGGTGGTGCACATACTTATAAGCTTAACTCCGCTTTCGCGGCAGGCCTCTTTCACCTTTTTAAAATCAAGGCCTTTCCAGTTGTAGGTTTCCGCCGCCTCAAAGCCGAGGGCACCTATCTTTTTTATTGCCTCGCAAAAATCATCCCTGACGAAAAAACACGGCACGGGAACATCAAATTTCATATGCTTTTCCTCCTGCTTTGCCTTATTTCTTATAAAATCTGTTTGTGTCAATTTTAAAAAGCTTTATTCCCTTTTGGGCAAGCGTCTGAAAATCACTGCGTGTCACTTTCATCGCACCCTTTATCAGCGGAGAAATTCTGAATTTCAGATATGCGTTTATCGTATTTCAAGGAGAAAAACGCCGGAGTGTGCGTGAAGTTCGCATTTTAAGGCATATAGGGTTCGAGTATCTCGTGGCTATCGTTTCAAGATAAAAATCATCCGGCAGGCGGTGGTCTTTATCAAAGGGCACAATATCGCTGGTTTCAAACAGCCATTGAAGCAATTTGCCGCG
This sequence comes from Acutalibacteraceae bacterium, assembly GCA_045642785.1. Taxonomy (GTDB): domain Bacteria; phylum Bacillota; class Clostridia; order Oscillospirales; family Acutalibacteraceae; genus CAG-177. Next base: position 1,327 of record JAZUJM010000059.1, read on the forward strand.
CAAATCCTCAATAATGCCCTTATATTCCGGCTCATCAATCAGATTGTGCTCTTCGCCCCCGGATAAATCGTAAAATTCATCCTGTTCATAAAGCCGCAGCACATATTTGTAGTCCCTTGTGCGTATCATAACCGCCTTGGTGTGCTGCGGGCCGTTTTTTTGTTTTATCAAGAATAATGCCCATTACAAAATTCGTTGCCGCATCAATGATTCTTGAAACAATGGGCAGCACCACAAGGAAAGCACCGGTGAGCTTTAAAACATCGGTATAGTACAGATTCAAATAGGCGGCAAGCACGGCATTAACCACAAGGCAGCCGGAGGGCCCGATAAGATAACCGAGTATTTTCTCCTTTGCCGTGGTGTTTTCGCCGGACACGCGCGAGGCAAGCAATTTTTCGGTTTTCATTTTTCCCGTTCCCCTTTGCAAAACTCAATATCTGTTTTCGGTTTCGCGGTAACCAGCTTCAAAATCCACCACATTAAGCAGCTGACCGCCCTCGGCATAGCGAAGAAGATTTTCGCTGCAGATATCGAAAAGCCGCTTTTCGGTTTCATCCAGATGCCCCAGACTGCCGCCGGTAATGTGAGGGGTGATAATCGCGTTTTTGCATTTCCAAAGCGGATGCTCCAACGGCAGCGGCTCGGGGTAAGTAACATCAACTGCCGCGCCGAGAATACGCCCCTCGGCAAGGATATCCGCAAGCGCGTCGGTATCAATCAGTGTGCCGCGCCCGAGGTTAATCAGCACCGCGCTGCTTTTTAACAGCATAAGCCTTTCGCGGTTGAGCAATCCGCGGGTTTCGGGGGTGTTCGGCAGGGCGCAAATCACAATATCCGCCTTTGCCAACTCAGCCTCAAGCTCCGATATGCTTATAAAGCGGTCAAACGGAAAGGCGGGTTTTATTTTCGCATGGCGCCTTAAAGCCGTTATCTCGCAGTCAAAGGCCTTGAAAAGCTCCGCCGTTTCGCCCGCAATGTTGCCCGCGCCGAGCAGCAGAACCTTTTTGCCGCGCGGAGAAAGCTGCCTGCCCTCATCGCGCCACACGGGGATGTTCTGATTGTCGCGGTAAAGGTGCATATGCTTGTAAAGGCACAGGGTCATTGTTAACGCAAACTCCGACATTGAACGCCCGAACGCGCCGGAAAGATTGGTGAGCACCGCGTTTTTCGGGAACTCCGGCATATTGACATATTCATCGTTGCCCGCGCTTGAAATCTGAACCCATTTGAGCGACTTCGCCTTTGCAAGCTGAGGCGCCTTTGGCATGCCGATTATTACCTCCGCCGCCGCAAGCTCGGAATCCGACGGGCAGGCGGAATAAACCGCGTTGTATTTTTCGGTGTTGTAAAGCCTTCCGGCGTGCTCCGCACGGAAAGGCAGAGTGATAAGCAGATTGATTTTTTCCATTTCTCTCCCCCGGATTATGTGAAATTATGCTTTTTTCCGATTTTAATTATAATGCCGGGGAAAAGGATGTCAATATTTTGCGGCAAATTAATTAAGTACCTTATTTGTGACTCATTTTCCGAATTCACAATTAATTCACTTGATATATCAAATTCGGATTGTTATAATTATCCCATAAAAGGAGGCGTTTATTAATGCTTGAACAATTCACCAAAATTTATTCCATCCCCAAAACCCTGCGTTTTTCGCTTATACCCGTGGAAAAAACCGAAGAAAATTTTCACAAGGCTCATTTGCTTGAAGATGACAAAATCAGGGCAAAGAATTATGAAAACGCCAAAAAGATAATTGACAAATATCATCAGCAGTTTATTGATTCCGTTCTCTCCGGCCTTTTTATTGACGGCGTTAATGACTATGCCGAATTATATTACAAAGCTTCAAAAGCCGAAAAAGAGCTTGCCGCAATGAAAAAAGCAGAAGCCGACATGAGAAAAGCAATTTCAAAAGCGCTGACCAAAAATGAAAATTATAACAGCCTTTTCAGCAAAGATTTAATTGAAAACATTCTTCCCGCCTACCTCACCGATGAAGAAGAAAAAGAAGCAATCAACAGTTTTCACGGTTTCACAACTTATTTCAGCGGCTTCAATAAAAACCGCATGAATATGTATTCAGATGAAGAAAAATCAACTGCAATCGCTTATCGCTGCATTAATGATAATCTGCCCAAATTTCTTGACAACTGCGCCTCTTTCAAAAAGGTTAAATCCGCCCTGCCCAAAGAGAAAACAGAAGAACTCAACAAGGCGTTTTTTGAGCTTTATAATATCTATGCCGAAGATATTTTCAGCGTTGATTATTTCAGCTTTGTTCTTTCGCAAAGAGGCATTAACATATACAATGAAATAATCGGCGGAATAAAAAACGATGCTGCCGGATTAGAAATTATAGGACTAAATCAGTATATTAACCTCTATAACCAGCAGGTTGCCAAAGGAGATAAAAGCAAGCGTCTGCCGTTTATGAAGGTGCTGTTCAAACAGATTCTCAGTGACAGGCAGTCTGTTTCATTTATTCCCGAAAAATTCAATTCGGATAAAGAGCTGCTTGACACGGTTAATCTGGCATACAACGGAAAAGAAGAAAAAGACGGAATTGCATATGTAATTTCAGAGATAAATAAATTATTCAGCGGACTTTCGGAATTTAATAAAAACGGAATTTTCATTTCTGCGAAGGGCTCAAATATCACCGATATTTCAAACTCCGTTTACGGCAGCTGGAGCGTTATTCCCGATGGTTGGATTGAGAATTACACAAAAAATAATCCGCCGAAAAAGGGAATCATTACCGAAAAATATATTGAAAACAGGCAGAAAGAATACAAGAAAATCAGTTCATTCTCTCTTGCCGAAATTGAAAAATACGGAGAAAACGCGGCAGAGCCCAAATATAAAGACACGGTTGAATATTTCAAGACCAATGTTGAATCTTCGGCTGCCCTGATTTCGGAAAGCTGTGCAAATGCCGCAGAATTACTGAGCGGAAGCAGAAAAACAGATAAAAAGCTTTGTGCCGATGTCGAGGCCACCGAGCTTATCAAGAATCTGCTTGACTCCGTTAAAGCACTTGAAGCATTAATCAAGCCCTTGTGCGGCAGCGGCAAAGAAGAAAACAAGGATGAAGTTTTCTATGGCATTTTTACACCGCTGTTTGAACAGCTTGCCGTTTTTGATAAGCTTTATGATAAGGTCAGGAATTACCTTACCCAAAAGCCGTATTCTGAGGATAAAATTAAGCTGAATTTTGAAAACCCTCAATTTCTCGGAGGTTGGGATAAAAATAAAGAGAGAGATTATAGAACTGTTCTTCTGAGAAAAAACGGTATATATTATCTTGCAATTATGGACAAAAGCAACAGCAAATTATTCATGAATATTCCGAAGATTAACAATGAAAACTCATATGAAAAAATGGAGTATAAATTGTTACCCGGCCCGAACAAGATGTTGCCGAAAGTCTTTTTTGCTGCATCAAATGCCGAATTATTCAAGCCTTCAAATGAAATTCTTGAAATCAGAAAAAAAGAATCCTTTAAAAAAGGTGATACTTTTAATTTGGATGATTGCAGAAAGCTGATAGATTATTACAAAGAATCCATTAATAAACATCCCGATTGGTCAAATTTCGGATTTACATTTTCTGACACTCAGTCATATAAAGATATAAGTGAATTTTACAAAGAAATCAGCAATCAAGGCTACAAGATTTCTTTCACTCAGGTTCCGGAATCATTCATTAACCAAAATATAGAATCCGGGAAATTATATCTTTTTAAAACTCACAATAAAGATTTTTCGGAGTATTCCAAAGGCAAGCCCAATCTTCACACTTTGTATTTCAGAATGTTGTTTGATGAGCGCAATCTTTCCGATGTTGTCTTTAAACTCAACGGTGAATCAGAAATGTTCTACCGCGAATCAAGCATTAAAGATTCTGAAAAAACTATTCACCCTGCAAATGAACCCATCAAGAACAAAAATCCCGAAAATAAAAAAGCCGAAAGCATTTTCAGCTATGATTTGATAAAAGACAGGCGATACACCACCCGGCAATTTTCAATTCATATTCCTATCACAATCAATTACAAATCTGACGGAAACACATCAATAAATGAAAAGGTTCGACAAGCGATAAAGGAGAATGATAATCTTCACATTATCGGCATTGACCGCGGCGAAAGAAATCTGCTTGATATTTCCGTCATAAACAGTAAAGGGGAAATTGTTGAGCAATCATCGCTTAACATCATTGAAAGCGACAAAGGCTACAAGGTGGATTATCAGGAGCTTCTTGGCCGCAAGGAGAGCGAAAGAGATAAAGCACGCAAAAACTGGACTTCGGTAGAAAATATAAAAGAGCTTAAAGAGGGCTATCTGAGCCAGGCGGTTCACAAAATCTGCGAACTTGTTGTGAAATATGATGCCGTTATTGCAATGGAAAACCTTAATTTCGGCTTCAAAAAAGGCAGATTCAAGTTTGAAAAGCAGGTTTATCAAAAATTTGAAAACATGCTTATTTCAAAGTTGAATTACCTTGTTACGGATAAATCCGGCAGCCCCGATGCGCCCGGCGGTATTCTTAACGCCTATCAGCTTACAAACATGTTTGACGGGGTTAACAGAAGCAGCCAGAACGGAATAATATTCTATGTGCCCGCATGGTGCACCAGTAAGATTGACCCGGTTACCGGCTTTGTTGACCTGCTCAGGCCGAAATATAAAAGCGTTGATGATTCGGTTAAATTCTTTGAAAAATTCAAAAACATCTGCTTTGATAAAAATGAAGATATGTTCCGCTTTGATTTTGACTATTCCGATTTTGACGGCGGAATAACAAGCTTCCGAAAGGAATGGTCGGTTTACACCAACGGCGAAAGAATTGAAACATTCCGCAATTCCGAAATCAATAACGAATGGGATAACCGTACTGTTTTGCTCACAAGCAGATTTAAAGAGATTTTTGAAGAGCACAAAATAGACTATTCAAAAAATCTGAAGCAGCAGATTCTTTCACAAAGCAGCAAAGAATTTTTTGAAAAGCTTACAAAAGCTCTCGCATTAACTCTTCAGCTGAGAAACAGCATAACAGGCAAAACGGATATTGATTACATCATTTCCCCGGTAAAGGATAGCAGCGGAGCTTTTTACGACAGCCGCAATTACCGCGGCAGCAAAGCCGAACTGCCTGTTGATGCCGATGCCAACGGAGCATATAACATCGCAAGAAAAGCCCTTATGGCTTCCAAGATTTTAAAAGAGACGGATTATTCCGAGCTTTCCGCCAAAGGAACAAACGAAAAGATGAAAGTAACCAACGCGCAATGGCTTGAATATGCGCAAAAGCAATGAGTGAAGAGCCGATAATAATTACAAATCTGAATGATTTTATTTTCTGCCCTGTTTCAATATATTTCCATTTGCTTGATGAAAACACAGATAATCTGATTGCGCAGGATTCATTTCAGCTAAACGGAACTGCCTCGCACGAAAAATGTGATACTGCAGAATACTCTTCAAAAAAGAGTATTCTGCAGGGAATATCCGTTTATTCTTCAAAGTATAATCTTGTCGGGAAAATTGACACATTTGACTCAGAACGCGGAATATTAACAGAAAGAAAAAAGAAAATCAAAGCTATTTATGA
>JAZUJM010000060.1:0-21280 GCA_045642785.1 Acutalibacteraceae bacterium
CAAAAAGAATCCCGCCCACATTGCCGAGGCGGTTGAGCTTGCCAAAAAGAGCGATATTGCCATTTTGTTCATCGGCCTTACCGAGGATTATGAATCAGAGGGCTTTGACCGCCCGCATATGATGCTCCCCGACGCTCACAACGACCTTGTTAACGCCGTGGCGGCAGTTAATAAAAACATAATTATCGTGCTTGCAGGCGGCGCTCCGGTGCAGTTTGACTGGGATGATAAGGTTCGTGCCATTCTTCACTCCTATCTCGGCGGACAGGCGGGCGCAGGCGCAGTTGCCGATATTCTCACCGGCAAGGTTAATCCGAGCGGTAAGCTTGCCGAAACCTATCCGATGTGCATAAAGTGCACACCGAGCGTCAACAACTTCCCCGGCAACCGTGCAACGGTTGAATACCGCGAAAGCATTTACATCGGTTACAGATACTATGAAAAGGTGAACAAGACCGTCAGATATCCCTTCGGCTTCGGCCTTTCCTACACCACCTTTGAATACTCCGATATTAAGCTTGACAAGAGCGAAATGGATGAAAACGATACCCTCACCGTTTCGTTTAAGGTTAAGAATACCGGCAGCGTGGCAGGTTATGAAACCGCCCAGCTTTATGTCGGCGACCCGGAGAGCACCGTTTACCGCCCGGTTAAGGAGCTTAAGGGCTTTAAGAAAGTTTGGCTTGAACCCGGCGAAGAAAAGGAAATCAAAATTGAGCTTTGCAGAAGAGCCTTTGCGTTCTGGAACATTCTCACCAACGACTGGTGTGTTGAAAGCGGAAAATTCGATATCTATGTGGGCGCTTCAAGTGCCGATATAAGGCTTTCCGCTTCGCTCAATGTTACCGCCGCCGCTGCCGAAATGGCAGATTTCAGGCAGAGCGCCCCCGCCTATTATTCGGGCGATGTGCAGTCGGTTCCCGATGAGCAGTTTAAGGTTGTTCTGGGCAGAGAGATTCCCCCCACCGAAAAGGATAAAACTCAGCCCCTCACCATCGAGGATAACTTTGAAAACGCGGCTCACACCAAATGGGGCGGCAGAATCAACAATACCGTGTGCAAGATGATTCCGCTGTTTGTCAAGGGACCGGGAGCGGGCTTTGCCATGGGCATTGCCACACAGACTCCGATTCGTGATTTTATCAGTATGTCCGGCGGAGTGTTCAGCGACAAAATGGCCGAAGGCCTGCTTAAGATTCTTAACGACGATGAGGCAGGCAAGGGCTTAAAGATGATTCTTTCGGATATTCCCAAGGCACTTAAGGGCGTTGGTCCCCTTATGAAAAACATCTGACAGCAACAAAACAATGAGCCGCCGCAATTCAAAATTGCGGCGGCTTAATCTTTTATGATTTGTTTAATTAATACTCTTCCTCGTTGCCCTCATCGGGATTATCAGCCGGCTCTTCATATTGCTCGCTTACGGGCTCATAGTTTTCGGTGGGCTCATCGTTGTTATAATCCTGCTCGGTGTCGGGCTCTTCATCCTGAGTGGGTTTGTTCCTTGTCCAGTTAATGCTCCAGCGCTGGCGGGTCTGCTTTTCGGTGGTGTTGTCATTATCGTAGTCATAATCATAATCATAATCGTAGTCACGGTCATAATTATAATCATAATCGTTGTTATAATCGTAATCGTTGTTATCGTAGCTGCTGTCGCTGCCCTGAGAATCACCGCTGCCGTTGGGTGAATTCAGCATATCAAGCGCTGATTTGTGGGTTGCCGGGTTAATCTGAATGTTTGATGTGCCGAAAATGGAATTCTGAAGATTCTGCGCCGCCATGGGATAGTCAACAATCCACACAAAAAGATTGGGGTAGGAGTAGGTGCGCATTTGCACCTCCTGACGAAGGCTTTCCTCCGGCTCGGTCTGCATTGTGATGTTGAAATCCATCCACTTTTCGGAAAGTGCCTGCTTTGCAAGCGCAAGAATCTGAGTTTTGCCGTAATTGGTGGTAAGGTAGGGCATAACCTTGTTAACAAGGTTTGTAAGCTGGCCCATTGTTGCGCCCTGAGCCTTGCGTATAAGGGCGGTGATAACCTTTTTCTGGCGGTCGGTTCGGTCAGCTTCGCTGTCTAACTTTCTGATTCGGCTGTAGATAAGAGCATGGGAGCCGTCAAGCAAAACGGAGGAACCGCTCTTGAAATCGTCATAGTGGGTGGTCCGGTTCATATAGGCGGCCTCGGATTCGGTTATGGGAACCGATACTCCGCCCACCGCGTCAATGGCCGTAACAAATGATTTGAAATTAACGGTTACATAGCGGTCTATTTTGATTTTGTAGTTGTTTTCAAGGGTTGTGATAAGAGCGGATGCGCCGCCCCAGGCATAGGAATGGTTTGTTTTATCAAATCTTTCGCTGCCGTCAATATCCATATAGGTGTAGGAGTCGCGAAGGAATGAGGTTAAAATTATTTTTTTTGTTTTTCTGTTAACGGAAACGAGCATCATTGAGTCGGAGCGCATATCGTCCTGACCGATAAGGAGCACATTGATAACATTTTTGCTCTTCATCTTTTCGCCGCCGTTTAAAGCCCATTGCTTGATAAGGTCGTTTAAACCGTCGGCATCGGAGATATCATACATCGACTGATAGCTGACATTCTCTTCAAAATCATCAAAGGTGGCATCTGCATTGCCCTTGAATTCATCGCTGTAATCAATACCGAAGAAGAAGTTTTTGATAAGGCCGGGAATATGGAAATGAATCATTGCCGCAGCACCGAGGGCAACAACAAAAACAGAAAGCAGGGCTATTGTGGCCTTAAGATTCCTTTTGTGATTGCGAAGGAAAAAAGGCTTGAAGCGAAGCTTCATAAAGCTGCCCATTTTGCCCTTGAAATTGTCGGGAGCGCTGCTGCTTGAAATATCTTCAAATTTCTGAATTCCATTTTCGTTCTTTTTCAATTTAATCACCCTCAAATCCGGAAAAAGTGATTGACCGTGAGAACGGTTAATTATTCTGTTCACAGATTATTCTTTCAATTATATTTGAATATTATAACACGCTGATTCGGAAAAATAAACACCGAATAGCAAGAAAAAAGATATTTTTTATATTATTTATATCATATACCGAAAGTGTGAACAAAATAATAATTATATGTAAAAAATGGAGAAGGAAAAAATCCCGCTTCGCTTGAACACGAAACGGGATTTTGAAGAATCAGTCTTTATTAACTTCGATTTTGCCGTAAAGTGAAGCGGAAGAGGAATCCGAACGGGGAGGTCTTGAAGCCGCTTCGGGCTTGTATTCGGATTTCTGAGGTCTGCCGCCCTTGTTGTAACGGCCTCTTCCGTTATCTCTGCGGCCTCTGTCATAGCCGGCGTTGGTGGGCTTGAAGCCTTCTTCAAGTGAAATAACAACCTTGCGGTCGCCGTCGCTGCCGACTGAATGGGAGGTAACGCCCTCAATTTCCTGAATGGTAGTGTGGATTATTCTGCGCTCATAGGGATTCATCGGGTCAAGCACAACGTTTCTGCCGTACTTCTTAACTCTTGCCGCGTTTTTGCGGGCAAGGGCGCGAAGTGTGCTTTCTCTCTTTTCGCGGTAATCGCCGATGTTGAGTGATACTCTTTTGTAGCCGTCGTTGCCTCTGTTAACAACAAGGCGGGTGAGATACTGAATGGCGTCAAGGGTTTCGCCGCGGCGGCCGATGACTGAGCCGTAATCTTCGCCGCAGTCAAGGGTGACCTTAAGCTCTTCGTCGGCATCCTCAAAGGTTACGCCGGGGTTCTCGATTCCGAGGCTTGAAAGAATCATTTTAAGGTAATCCTCGGCCTTGCCGAAGGGGGAAGCCTCATAATAAGCTCTGACTGTGTATTTAGCGGGTGCGCCGCCGAAAAGGCCGAGAACCTTTTTCTTTTCTTCTACCCTTTCAATAAGCTCGGTGTTAACTTCCGCATCTGCGGGAGCGGCGAGCTTTGCTATGGCTGCATCGGTTGCCTCAGCGAGTGTTGCTGCCGATGCGGTTGCTTCTTTTAACAAAAAAATTCACCACCTGAATTATTTGAGGCGAGCTCACTGCTCGCTTTGATTTTTGAGTTCAATGCGTTTTTTTACGCTGTTTTCTTTTGAACGGCGGATAACCGTTTCATCCACCATATCTTTTGCAATAAGCTTTGAAGGCGAGTGGGTCTGGTTAACAATAAGAGTGGTTATGAATGCGAAAAGGCTTGAAGCAATCCAGTAAATGCCGATGCCTATGGGGAAGCTGAAAGTGAAAACAAGTGAAAGCAGGGGCATACCGAGGGTCATACAGCCCATGGTGGGATTGTTGGCGGCCTCGGGGTTCTGCCTCTTGGAGCGGATAAGTGAATAAACGCCCGATAAAAGAGAGGCAAGGAAGGAGAGCACGGGAACTATCCACACAAGCTTTTCAGCGCTGCCCTTGGGAACCTCGCCGAGTGACACTCCGAAAATATCGAAGGGGAAGTTCTGGATTTTTTCAAGATACTTTCCCGCGGCGGCGGCATAATCCGCTTCGCCTATGTGCTGAATAACATAAAGCTCGGAAAAGTTTTTGTTGGAAACGGCCTTTTCCGCTATTGCGGTGAGGTTGGTGAGAACATCGGAAGGTATTCTGAGAACGAATTTAAGCGGGTGATAAATAACACCGATAAGGCCGTAGATGATGGGGAGCTGGATAAGAAGAGGAGCGCAGCCGGCACTCATGGGGTTGTAGCCCTCACGCTGATAGAGCGCCTGAGTCTCTTCCTGAATTTTTTTCTGATCGCCCTTGTATTTTTCGTTTATTCTGCGAATTTTGGGCTGAATTCTTTGGGTCTTAACCTGACCCTTTTGCTGTGAAATGGTTGAGGGAACCATCAGCAGGCGGGCAAAGAGAGTAAAGAGAATAAGGGAGATAGTGTAGTTGGGTATCACGGAATAAATCGCACGGATAACATATCCGAACGGGATACCCAGCACATTATACAATGTGTTGATAATTGACATTGATTGCCCTCCGTTAGAAAAAAGTGGTTTACATTAAGGCTATTTTTTCTTTTTCGCCGGGGGAACCGGGTCATAACCTCCGGGGAAAAGGATATTGCATCTCATCAGCCTGCCGATTGCAAGAAGAGTGCCCTTGAACGCGCCGTGAATATTTATGGCGTCAATGGCATACTGTGAACAGGTGGGGTAGTACCTGCACATCGGCGGCAGAAGCGGAGAAATCCGTTTTCGGTAAAAACGAATAAGACCGATCAAAAACTTTTTCATATGTTTTTTTCACCGGCAATAACGCCGAGCTTGGTCAGCTGGCTTCTCATTACGGGCAGAATATCGGTGCTTTTGAGCTTTTTGGTTTTGAACCTTGCCACAAAAACAATGTCATAGGAGCCGGAGCATTCCCCCGCAACACAGGCAAAAGCCGCGCGGATGATTCGGCGGCAGCGGTTGCGCTCAACGGCACAGCCTATCTTTTTGCTCGTCGTAATCCCTACACGGCAAATACCTGCGCGGTTTTTAACAACATAAGTAACCAGCGCAGGATCGTTTTTGACCTTTCCACGCGCATAGGCGCGATGAAAGTCCGTGTTCTGTTTTAAGGAAACAATTTCAGCCAATGCAATCAGCCTCTGCTCTCAGTTAATCAGTAGGAGAGCTGCTTTCTGCCCTTTGCTCTGCGGCGGGCAAGAACCTTGCGGCCGTTTCTGTCGGACATTCTTTTGCGGAAGCCATGTTCCATCTTGCGATGACGCTTTTTGGGCTGGTAAGTTCTTTTCATTTTTTAAACCTCCGTTTCAAATATTAATCACAACAAACATCACTGAAATAAAAAACAGGAGTTGCAGTTGATTGAATTCAGGTGCCGGGCAGACCCCGACAGAACAGTATTATATAACAGTATAGCCTGCTATGTCAACAATTTTTTTTGTTTGTGCGAAAATCTTTATGTTTTTTTGCTTATTACGGCTTAATAAGGCCTTTAACATCCTTGCGGATTATCTTGCCGGAGGTGGTTTTGGGCATTTCGTCGATGAATTTGACTATTCTGGGGTATTTGTAGGGAGCCGTGTTTTTCTTAACATAAGTCTGAAGCTCCTTAACAAGCTCATCGCTGCCGGTGAAGCCTTCTTTAAGCACTATTGCGGCGCAGACAATCTGACCTCTGATTTCATCGGGATAACCGACAATGGCGCTTTCCTTAACCGCAGGGTGAGTGTTGAGCACGCTTTCAATCTCAAAGGGCCCTATGCGGTAGCCGGAGCACTTTATCATATCGTCGGTTCTGCCGACATACCAGTAGTAGCCGTCTTCATCCTCATAGGCGGTGTCGCCGGTGTGGTAAATGCCGTTTTCAACCGGATTGTGCTTTTCACCGTTTTCATCGCCGTACCAGCGAAGCAGGCCGAGCAGCTTGCGGCTGCCGGCGTGGATAACAACCTCGCCCTCTTCACCGCGGTTGCAGGGGGTGCCGTCGCGGCGCACAATCTTTGTTTTGTAGAGGGGGGAGGGCTTGCCCATTGATGAGGGACGAACCGCAAGCCATTGGAAGCCGCAGGTTATCGGGGTGCCCTCACTCTGGCCGTAGCCTTCGTGGATGTAGTGACCGGTTATATCGAAAAATTCCTTGTTAACTTCACCCGAAAGAGCCTCGCCGGCTGTTGAATACCATTTTATGGATTCAACATGGTCCTTTGTGAGCCCGTCGTGAAGCAGGAAGCGGTACATTGTTGGCGGAATGCAGAGGGATGTGGGCTTGTATTTGCCCATGGCGTTAAGAAGACCCTCGGAGCTGAAGCGGATGGGGTCATAGGCAAGAATCGCGCTGCCGCAAATCCACTGGCCGTAGATGTTGCCCCAGCCGAACTTTGCCCAGCCGCTGTCGGCCTGGGTGAGGTGAAGGCCGTTGTTCTGAACGCACTGCATATATTTTGCGGTCACGATGTGGCCGAGGGGATAGGTTCTGTCGTGAACGGCCATTTTGGGGTAACCCGATGTGCCGGAGGTGAAATAGATAACCATTTCATCGTCGTTTGAAAGGCCGCTGTAGCTTTCGTGGGTGGGGAAGGATTCAAAAACCGAAAAATCGCGGCAGCCGGAGGGAAGCTCACCCTCGCCGACAAGAATCAGCTCCTTGAGGGTAGGGCACTTTTCGCGAAGGTTATGAATCTGATTGTAAACATAGCTGTCATTAATGGCAACAACAGCCTTAACATTTGCCGCGTTAACGCGGTAGGAGATATCCTTTTCGTTCATCTGAATGGAGGCGGGAACGACAACCGCACCGATTCTGTGAAGGGCAACGGCGGTTATCCAGTATTCCCAGCGCCTGCGCAGCAGGGTGAGCACTCTGTCGCCCTTGGAGATGCCGAGGCTCAGAAAATATGTGGCGGCACGCTTTGAAAGCTCCGAAACCTCGCTGAAGGTTATCTGCCTGCTTTCGCCGGAGTCGTTGCAGTAAAGCACCGCAAGCTTGTACGGCTCATAACGCGCCCATTTATCAACAACATCGCGTGCAAAATCGAAGTTTTTCGGAACTTCGATTTTAAAATTATCTTTGAAATCCTGATAGCTTTCAAATTCCGTTCTCGGAAGATAGTCATTGATGATTTCCATTCTTTCTCCTCTTTTCTGCGCGGATAGACAATAAAAAAAGACATCCGCCCGCTTTTTTATTAGGACGAATGACTCGTGTTACCACCTAATTTCATGCAAAGTTACTGGCTTTGCACCTCAGTCGGCACGGATTAGCTATGCCGTTTCCCCATTATACGGCGGGATGTTCCGGCGGATTTTACTGAGGGAATGGCTCCCCGTTCCTTCCGCGGCTCCGAGACTACTTCAATGCACATTTACCGAAGCGCTTCCACCGCCCGCTTCTCTCTATAGGCAATCAGCGCATTTACTCCTTCTCTTCACAGCCTTTATTGTGAGGGTTTGACCCCTTCTCTTCAATTTTAAACAAAGAATAGCAGATTGAACCTTAGTTGTCAAGCAAAATTTCCGTTTTCTCTTAAAAATATATGTTTCTACAAAAAATACTCCGGGTGCGTGATAAAATAAGGTGAAGTCATATGTTGAAATTTGCGAATCCGTATGGTAAAATACATTATGTATCTGTATGATTAAAATAAGGCAACTGTTCACCAAAATCCGAGAAAGAGGCAAGGATATGGATTCAATAAATGATTTATGGACTCTGGTTCAGGATGAAATAAAAAACAATGTATCGGAAGTCCTTTATGAGGTGTGGCTCAGCAGCCTGGAGCTTTACAGCTTTGACGGCACGGTCGCAACCGTTACAACCGACGGCTTCAGAATGAAAATAATCAAGCAGAAGTTTATGGAAAACATCAAAAGCGCTTTTGAAAAGGTTACCGGCTTTGATGTTGAAATTGAATTTGTTGAGGCTCAGCCCGAGGCGGAGGAAACCGTTAAAAAAACGGTTGAATATGATACGGAAGATGAGGATCAGAACACATTTGAAACCTTTGTTGTCGGTTCCTCCAACCGTTTTGCCCATGCGGCGGCGGTTGCCGTTGCCGAAAAGCCCGGTGCAACCGCAAATTACAACCCTCTTTTCATCTACGGCAATTCCGGTTTGGGCAAAACCCATTTGCTGAGGGCTATCGGCCACGAAATTCAGAAAAATAACCCCGATGCCAGCATAATCACCACAAGGGGTGAGGATTTCGTTAACCTTATCATAAGCGGAATCAGAGATCATCAGATGCAGGCCATCCACGACAAATACAGAAATGCGGATGTTCTGCTTGTGGATGATATTCAGTTTATCGGCGGCAAGGATTCCACACAGGAGGAGTTTTTCCACACCTTTGATGCACTTATCAACGATAACAAACAGATAGTGCTCACCTCCGACCGCCCGCCCAAGGAGATTAAAATTCTTGACGAAAGGCTCAGAACAAGGTTTGAATGGGGTCTGCTTGCCGACATTCAGCCGCCCGACCTTGAAACAAGAATGGCGATTATCCACCGCAAGGCGCAGAGGCTTGACATAGAGCTGCCCAATGATGTGGTGCTTTACATAGCCGAAAATATAAGGAACAATGTTCGCCAGCTTGAGGGTGCGGTGAAAAAGCTCAAGGCCTTTTCCACAATCCACGGCTCGGCAATCGATATTTCCACCGCACAGACCGCCATTAAGGATATTCTTACCGACAGCGCACCCGCACCCGTTACGGTTGAGAAAATTATCAACGAGGTTGCGAGAACTCACGGTGCAAACCCCGAGGATATCCGTTCAAAGAAAAAGGATTCCAAAACCGCTTCCATGAGGCAGATTGCAATTTATGTGGCAAGGAAGCTCACGAATCTTTCAAGCACCGATATCGGTCTGGAATTCGGCGGCCGCGACCACAGCACCGTGCTCCACTCCATTGAGGTGGTGCAAAAAAGAATGGAAACCGATTCCGCGCTGCGTGCGATGATTGAAGATATTGAGAAAAATGTAAGCGAATAACCGATGGGAGGAAATCCGCCGAGGCGGTATAAATCAAAATGGGACTTTTCAAAAAGCTTAACAAAGGGTTAAAAAAGACTCGTGACAGTATGTCGGGTGCAATAAACTCTGCACTTTACGGCAAAAATGAAATAGATGATGAGTTTTATGATGACCTTGAAGAAATTCTGATAATGGGCGATGTGGGTATGACCACCGCCGAAGAGATTGTTGCCGAGCTTAAGGACGCCGTGTGGGAGAAAAAGCTTCACCGCGCCGACCAGGTTAAAAAAGAGATTCAGAGAATCGTTGCCGCAAAGCTTTCCGGCGGCGAAGAAATGGACCTTGTAACAATTCCGTCGGTGCTGCTTGTTATCGGCGTTAACGGCGTGGGCAAAACGACCTCGATAGGCAAAATGGCCGCCTATTTCAAATCGGAGGGCAAAAAGGTTATTCTCGGCGCCGCCGACACCTTCCGCGCCGCCGCCATTGACCAGCTTGAAATCTGGGCCGACAGGGCGGATGTTGACATTGTAAAGCACAAAGAGGGCGCCGACCCCGCAGCTGTGGTTTATGATACCATAAGCGCCGCAAAGGCGAGAAATGCGGATGTTGTTATCTGCGACACCGCGGGCAGGCTTCACAACAAAAAGAACCTTATGGACGAGCTTTCCAAAATATACAAGGTCATTGACCGTGAGCTTCCCTATGCCGACACCGAGATTCTTCTTGTGCTTGATGCCACCACGGGTCAGAATGCCATAAGTCAGGCCAAGGAATTCGGCAACATCTGTGAGCTTACCGGAATCATCCTTACCAAGCTTGACGGCACGGCAAAGGGCGGCGTTGTGCTTGCAATCAGAAATGAGCTTAAAATTCCGGTTAAATTCATCGGCGTGGGCGAGGGCATAAACGACCTTCGTCCGTTCAACCCCGCCGCATTTGCCGAGGGACTTTTTGAAGAGGATAAGGACCCCGACGGCGACGACTGAGAAAGGTAATATTAAAAGGTATAGTATGGATTATATAATTGCTTCGCATAACATAAAGAAAAGGGATGAGCTTCAGCGAATCCTCAGCCCCCTCGGCATAAGGGTTCTTTTTGCCGAAGAGGCCGGCGTTACCCTCACCGATGCCGAGGAAACCGGCACCACTTTTGAGGAGAATGCGTTTATTAAGGCCGAAAGCGGCTGCCGTGAAAGCGGTATGCCCTGCGTTGCCGATGATTCCGGCCTTGCGGTTGATTATCTTGACGGTGCGCCCGGCGTTTATTCGGCAAGGTATTCCGGCGTTCACGGCGATGATGACGCCAACAATGAAAAGCTTCTTAAGGCTCTTGAAGGAGTTCCCGATGAAAAAAGGGGAGCGGCCTTTGTAAGCTGCATCTGCTGTGTTTTTCCCGACGGCAGGCAAATAACCGTTCGCGGTGAGTGCAGGGGCAAAATCGCCCACGGTCTTACAGGCGAAGGCGGCTTCGGCTACGACCCGCTTTTTCTGCCGGATGAGTATGAGGGCAGGTTAACCATGGCTCAGCTTACCCCGGAGCAGAAGGATGCCATCAGCCACCGCGGAAAATCATCACGTGAGCTTGCAAGAATACTTGAGGGGGAGAGCAGATGACAAGTAAAGAGAGAGCCGCGCTCAGGGCGCAGGCAAATTCACTTGACCCTCTTTTTCAGATAGGCAAGGGCGGCATATCGGATTCCGTTATTGAGCAGACTGCCGATGCACTCAGGGCAAGGGAGCTTATCAAGGTTAAAATGCTGCTTGAAAGCGCACCCGAGGCACCGAGAGAAACCGCCGATAAGCTTGCAGAAGCCACCGGCAGCGAGGTCGTTCAGCTTATAGGCGGCACGATTGTTCTTTATAAAGAAAATCCCGCTTTGCGTGAGGAGGCCAAAAAGCCGAAAAAGAAGGTTCAGTCAAAGCCTCTTTCAAGGGTCAAGGCAAAAAAAGCCGCCGAAGACAGAAAAAAGCGCATTGAGCAGGCGAAAGAAAAGAACAGAAGGGATTACAAACGCCGCGCTCCTTCGGGTAAATAATTTTCGAATTAATAAAATTTTAATTGATATTTTCATTTTCTGTGTTATAATACATCTTCACGAGGTTAAACAATGGATAAAAACACTCAGATAAAACCCGTGGCGCAGAATAAAAAGGCATATCACGATTATTTCGTTCTTGAAAAATTCGAGGCGGGCATTGAGCTTTTCGGCACCGAGGTCAAATCAATCCGTCAGGGCAAAATCAACCTTAAGGATGCCTGGTGCTCAATCAAAGACGGCGAAATTTTCGTTAACGGAATGCATATAAGCCCATATGAGCAGGGCAATATTTTCAACCGTGACCCGGTAAGGGTGCGCCGATTACTTATGCACAAGCGGGAGATTAACCGTCTTTTCGGCCAGGTTAAGCAGGAGGGACTTGCGCTGATTCCGCTCAGCGTTTACTTCCTTAAGGGCAGGGCAAAGCTTGAAATCGGGCTTTGCAAGGGCAAAAAGCTTTATGATAAGCGTGATGACGCTGCCCGCAAGGAGGCTCAAAGAAAGATTGAACGCAGCATTAAATTTTAACTGCGATTAATCGATATATGGGGATGAAAGGATTTCGACGGGGAATCTGAATCCGGATAAGCGAGCAGCGGCGCGGAACCGCTATAAAAGCCGCAAAACTTTAAATTAAACGACACTAACACAGTTAGAGCCGCTGCTTAACTAAAGCAGCCGTCTCTTCCGGGAGGACTGCGGCCCGGAAAGGGGCGTCACACAGCAGTGAACGTGAACGGGGGAGCGCAGGGTAACCCGTCATGCATAACCCGGCTACCGATGAGCAGAGCCTGATCGCCGGCGCTGCCCGGAGGGAATCTTAAAAGACGATATACGCTCGTAGAAAGTCCCGAGGAGGGTTTTTCGGACGCGGTTTCGATTACCGCCATCTCCACCAATAAAAAGCTCCGCTGAGGAGTTATATATAATAACCAAGCCTTTTTTAAGGGGGAAACGAAATGAAAAAGAAGATAGTTACGGTTGCACTTTCCGCCGCTGTCGCCGTTGCGGCCTGCGCCGGAATGGTGACTCTGGTGCACTCCGGCAACCTCGGCAAAACAAGCACGGTTCCCACCGCGGTTTCCACCGAAGAACCCGCAACCGTTGCCGAAAACAACGCCGGTGAAAACTCTGCAAAGGGCGAAAATGTTACCGAAACAATCGGTAAAATCGTTGAAACGGTTACAAGCGTTGTTCATGTTGAGCCCGACGGCGATTCTCAGAAGCCCGGCACATCGGTAAAAATCATTTATGTTGAGCAGGATGTTACCCTTAAGGATAACGACAATGCGGCAACAACCGGCAGAACCGGCACCACCAAGGCGGCAACAACCAAGCCCGAAACAACAAAATCCATTGAGCAGGTTGCAAAGGAAGACGATTTGAACCTCGGCCAGGCAACTGTTATCACATCATCCGGCGATCTTCCCAAGGATATGACCCTTGCAGGCCTTTACAAGCAGGGTTATGACACCTTCGGCAGAAAGAAATACATCTATAATAATGATAAAGACTGCGCCCAGTCAGCCTTCGGCTACAACCGCTTTTACGATAAGGCGGCCGGCCTTCTTGATTTCCACATTGACACCTGCCGAATGAAGATTAACGATTATGACGGCAGGGACTGGATGATTCAGTTCTGGAAAGGCACCTACATAACCGGCGATATAGGCACCGTAGGCTGCGAAATCGGTCTTTACAACAGAAAGCACGGCAAATCCGGCGGCCTTGTTGACCACTATGCCTGCGCCGAAGAGCCCGACTGGCTTCCCATGGAGATGACCCTTCTCTGGGATGAAAACTATGACGGCAACTTCAAGGCTCAGTTCACAAGGAATTACACCTATTACTGGTGGCCCACCGGCTTTGTAGACGGTCAGCTCAGAAATGTTAAGGATACCACCTGCCTCAGAGTCCTCGGCAGAATAACTTTCAAGGATAATGTTATGGCCGATAAATTCGCCGAAAGCCTTGCAAATGTCGGCTTCAGCGAGGTTTCCACCTTCAATCTGCGCAAAGATACCTTCAAGCAGTATCTGTGCGATGTTATTTTCTGCTGGCAGGATGCGAGAGATTAATTCAGGCAAAAAGCAGGGATTTTTGCTGAAAATCTATATTTTAAGAAAGATTTAATACTTTTTGCTTGACGAAGGCAATGCTTTTTTGATATACTGTCACAAGTGTATTTTTAAAAGCACCTATCTCCAATTCCGAAACGGAGGATGAACAACATGGCTAAATCAAAACTTATGGCGATAATTATTGCCGCGGTTGTCGTTGTCGGCGGCACGGCTGTCGCCGTTCCGATGATCAAAAATATGAAGAGTGAGGTTCCCGAGGAATCCTCCACTCAGATTTCCGGTGAGGCTTCAACCGAGATTTACGAAGAGCCCGTTACCGAAATTCAGCACGTTACCGAGATTGAAACCGTAACCGACAACGCCGGCAAGGCTGTTGTTGATGAGGGCGGCAATGTTATCACTTCAATCAAAAACATCACAAGAATAGTCACCAAAGCAGCTTCAAACGGCGGCAGCGGCGATTCCGGCAGCGGAAACGGTTCCGGCTCCGGCAACAAAACCTCCGCCAACAAAAAGGACAACAGCACAAGAACTACCAAAAAGAACAGCGGCAACAAGGATGAAAAGCAGACTTACGCCGATTACAGCGATACCGGCATCTGGTATGTTGATGCCCTCGGCAGAGGCCTTAACAGCATGGAAAAGCAGGCTGTTCTCGGCTATGCCTACAACAGCGAAGGCGATTATTTCTACACCGATGACAAGGATTGCTGGCAGGTCGGCTTCGGCTACAACGAGGTTTATGACCAGGCTGCGGCTTTCGGCTGCATGTGGATTGACCAGCTCCGTATCCGCTTTGACTATGAAGATAAGCCCTGGATGATAGAGCTTTGGAAGGGCCAGTACGGCTGGGTATTCGTCGGCGCCGAAATCGGTGTTTACACCGGCGACTTTGATTCCACCGCAGATGTCAACCCCAACGACATCAACCACTACAACTGCGCTGCTCAGAGCGATTGGCTCAACATGAGCATGGATGTTTTCTGGGATGATGACAGAGACGGCGACTACACCAGAATATTCTCCAGAGAATACGGCAAGTATTGGTGGTGCACAGGCTTCAAGTTCGGCACCTGCAACAGATTCTCCTCCCCCATCACCGAGCTCATTATGAACGCCCGCATTACCTTCAAGTCAGAAAGAATGGCTACCCTCTTCACCAAGGGTATGAAGAACTCCGGCTTCAGCTCAGCGGCATCAAACAGCAATCTTGCAAACGACAGCATCTTCCAGAGCGGTGCTGATGTATACCTCAGATGGAAGTCGGTTATTGCAAAAACTTATGTTGACAACATAAGCGCAAGGCAGTCCGAAAAAGCTTCCGAAAAGGATAACAAAACAGCCCCCGCAACCGTCCACAGCGGCAAGGAAGATTGATGAAAAAGTCAAAATAATCAATGCGCCTACACAATATGCAGTATTTTTGGTAAAAATGTAAAACCTTAATTTTACATCTGATTTTATAAAAAAAATATTGACATAATTAATGAGGCGTGGTAAGATAAGGTAACAATTGTTGCTCTTGCAATAAAAATACGAAAGGATTGGTCCACTATGAAAAAGGCACTCGCACTCGTACTTGCTCTTGTTTTTGCACTTTCCCTTTCAACAATGGCATTTGCTGATGATGTAGACGCTGTTGAGGAAGAAGTAGTCAGCGCTGTTAACGATGTTGTTGCTTTTGCTGAGGATGTTGCTTCCAACGATGATCTCTTCAAGACCATTGAAGACGCAGCTGTTAACTTCATCACTGCAGTTTCCAACTTCGATTTCACCGCTATCGACTCCGGTATCGTTGCTAAGACAATCGACGGTTTCCGTGATGCTCTTGAGAATGTCGGCATCGACACCTCCAGCAACACTCTTAAGGACAAGTTCAACGACCTTAAAGAAACCATCAAGGATTGGTACATGGTTAACCCCGGCGACATCGATATCCCTGAAGAGCCCGAAGAGCCCATCGATGTTCCCGTAACCGGTTCCTCCGCTACTGCCGGCATCGCTGCCTTCGCCGCTGTTACCGTAGCAGCTGCTGCAGCTTTTGTTTGCACAAAGAAAAAGGTTGCCTAAGTTAAATAACGCAAGATTTAACTGATATAACCTAAGTATTAAAAGAAGAAGGGTGGTTCATCGAACCACCCTTTTTTTCGTGCATATTCGGTGAATTACTTCGTCAAGCGGGCAGGGACATACTTTAAGTATTGTCCCTGCTCGCTTTCCTTTGTGCTTCGCCGAATCTGCACGAAAAACAGAAACAGAATTATGGGGCAAAGTGAGCAGGGATAAACTTTAAGTATTGTCCCTGCCCGCTTTCCTTGTACTTCGCCGAATCTGCACGAAAAACAGAAACAGAATTCCGGAGCAAAGTCAGCAGGGATAAACTTTGAGTATTGTCCCTGCTTGCTTTCCTTGTGCTATTGCAAATCTGCACAAAAAAGAAAATACAGCTTGACATATGAGCAAACATTCATATATAATACATATGAGAAATCATTCATATGTTTTCGGAGGATACAATAATATGAAAGAAAAGAATGTTTGCGATACAAGAAATCCTCACAGCGGAGTAATTCAGAAGCTCGGCGAGTGCTTTCCGGATGATGAAACGGTGAAGGGCGTTTCTGCCTTTTTCAAAGCAATGGGGGATGAAACGCGGGCACGGATTTTGCTTGCACTCAATGAATCCGAACTTTGCGTATGTGATTTAACAGAATTTTTGGGCATGACTCAATCGGCGGTGTCGCACCAGCTTTCATATTTGCGCCGGGCGCAGCTTGTGAATGCAAGAAGAGCCGGCAAAGAGGTTTTTTATTCCGTCGCCGACGACCATGTTAAAATGATGCTTGAGGCCGGGATTGAGCACGCAAAGGAGTGAGCGGATTGGAGAAAGAGAACAGAAAAGATTTAATCACAATAATAATCAGCGCGGTTCTGCTTCTTTCGGCAATGGCTGTTGAGCATTTCTTCCGCCTGCCGCTTGCGGTGCTTCTGCTGATTTATCTTGTGCCCTATTTAATCGCGGGCGGTGAGGTGCTTCTTGAAGCAGTTCGCGGAATCGGTGAGGGTGAAATTTTCGGCGAAGAGCTGCTTATGAGCATTGCAACCCTCGGCGCACTTGCAATCGGTTTTTTGCCGGGCGCAGAGCCTCAGTTTGCAGAGGCGGTTTTTGTTATGCTCTTTTTCAAAATCGGTGAGCTCTTTGAAGAGATTGCCGAGGGCAAAAGCCGAAAATCTGTTTCCGCACTTATGGATTTAAGACCCGACAGCGCCGTTATTATTTCCGGCGGCGAAGCAAAAACCGTTTCGCCCGATGAGGTTGAGCCGGGTGAAATAATTATTATAAAGCCGGGTGAGCGGATTCCGCTTGATGGCGTAATAATTGAAGGCACATCAAGCCTTAATACATCGGCGTTAACCGGTGAAAGTCTGCCGCGCACGGTGAAGCCGGGTGATTCCGTTTTCAGCGGTTGTGTTAACATAAACGGTTTAATAAAAATAAAGGTTACAAAAAGGGCAGGGGAATCCACGGCGGAAAGAATACTTGAGCTTGTGGAGAATGCGCAGCAAAACAAATCAAAAAATGAAGCCTTTATCACAAAATTCGCAAGGGTATATACCCCTGCCGTTGTTGTGCTTGCGGTGATGCTTGCCATTGTGCCTCCGCTTGTTTCCGGCTCCTTTAAACAGAATTTTGCACCGTGGCTTTACCGTGCGCTGACCTTTTTAACTGTTTCGTGCCCGTGTGCACTTGTTATTTCGGTGCCGCTTGCATTCTTCGGCGGAATCGGCGGCGCAGGAAAAAAAGGAATACTGATAAAAGGTTCGGCCTTTGTTGAGGCACTTGCAGGGGTTAAGAGTGTTGCATTTGATAAAACCGGCACTCTGACTGAGGGAGTGTTTGAGGTTACACGCGTAAATTCCGAAAAAGTAACCGAAAGCGAACTTCTTCACCTTGCCGCCCATGCCGAAAGCTTTTCAAATCATCCGATTTCGGAAGCAATAAGAAGAAAAAGCGGCGAGTGTGACAAAAACTGCGTTGTTTCCGATTATTCCGAGCTTGCCGGCAAGGGGGTTACGGCAAAGGTGAACGGTAAAACCGTGCTTGCAGGCAGCGCAAAGCTTGTTGAAAATGCTCCGCAGTCGGAATATGACGGAACTGTGGTTCATATTTCCGAAAACGGTGAATACCTGGGCAGCATAGAGATTGCAGACAAAATAAGGAACGAAAGCAAAAAAACAATAAAAGAGCTTGCTTCTCTCGGAATAAGCAAAATCGTTATGCTCACCGGGGATAATGAACGCACCGCGGCGGCTGTTTCCGAAAAGCTCGGCATTACGGAGTATCACGCCGAGCTGCTGCCGCAGGGAAAGGCGGATGCGCTTGCCGCCATTATCAAAAGCTCCGGCAAAAATGAAAAGGTGGCCTTTGTGGGTGACGGGGTAAACGATGCCCCGGTGCTTGCACTTGCGGATGTGGGAATCGCCATGGGCGGCCTCGGCTCCGACGCGGCGATTGAGGCAGCCGATGTTGTGCTGATGGATGATAATATTGGCAAGCTCATACAGGCGGTGAAGCTTTGTCGAAGAACGCTTCGCATAGCAAAGCAGAATATCATTTTTGCATTTGCGGTTAAAGCGGCTGTTCTGATATTTGCGGCGCTCGGCACCGTGCCGATGGGGCTGGCCGTGTTTGCCGATGTGGGCGTAACCGTGCTTGCGGTGCTCAATTCAATAAGAACGCTTCGCAATTAGGTTTACTTTTGCGCGTTATTGTGATAAAATACAAGAAATGCTCTCAGGAGCTGAAATCGGAGGAGGATTACTATGAGCGAACAGTATTTTCCCGAAAACTTTTTTGCCGCAACAAAGGAATACAACACCTATGAAAACCATGTTCCCGCCCCGTGTATCAGAAAAACCTTTGAGGCAAAGCCCTGCAAAAAGGCTGAAATAACGGTTTGCGGCCTCGGCTTTTATCAGCTTTTTATTAACGGCAAAGAGATAACAAAGGGCTTTCTTGCCCCGTACATCTCCAACCCGGATGATATGGTTTATTATGACAAATATGATGTTACCGATATTCTTCAAAACGGCAAAAACGCCGTTGGTCTGATTCTCGGCAACGGAATGCAGAATTGCCACGGCGGCAGGGTGTGGGATTTTGATATTGCCCGCTTCCGTTCCGTGCCCCGCTTTGCAATGTGCATAACCTATACCCTTGAAAACGGCGAAACGGTAACAATAGATGCCGACGAAAGCTTTAAAACAGCGCCGTCGCAGATTCTTTTTGACGATTTAAGAAGCGGCGTCATTGTTGACGCCGGAGCGGAACAGAAGGGTTGGAGTACACCCGGATTTGATGATTCCGCCTGGTGCAATGTTTTTAAGGTTGAAAAGCCGAGGGGAGAATATAAAATCTGCACCGCCTCACCGATAAAGGCTTTTAAAGAGCTTAAAGCAAAGTGCATAACCGACACAAAAATCTGCAAAAGATACAATAACCGCGAAAATATGAGGCTCAACACGCCCTATAAGTTTGATTTTAAGGATGAAACCGCAAAGCTGTATGATTTCGGCGAAAACACCGCGGGAGTGCTGAAAATAAAGATAAAGGGCGAAAAGGGTCAGATGCTGTTCATTCAGGCCTGCGAGTTTGTTAACAGCAAGGGCGAGCCCTCATATCAGAACATTGATTTTTACCCCGACGGCTACGCACAGACGGTTCGTTTTATCTGCAGCGGCGACGAGGATGAATTTGTAACCCCGTTTTGCTACTTTGGTATGAGATATGCCGTGGTTTACGGGCTTAAAGAGGGTCAGGCAAATGATGAATTTCTTACCTTCCTTGTCTGCTCCTCCGACCACGCCGAAAGGGCGAATTTCACCTGCTCCAATGAAACAATGAATACCCTGGGCAAAATGGTAAGAACAAGCGACCTTGCAAACTTCTACTATTTCCCCACCGATTGCCCTCACCGTGAAAAGAACGGCTGGACCGGCGACGCCGCCGCTTCGGCTGAAAGATTCCTTATAAGCCTTGACTGCAAAGCTACCTTTGAGGAATGGCTCCGCAACATCCGCAAGGCTCAGGCGGATAACGGAAGCCTGCCCGGAATTGTGCCCACGGGCGGCTGGGGCTTTGAGTGGGGCAACGGCCCCGCATGGGATAATATTTTAACCGAACTCTGCTGGCAGATTTACCGTATTTACGGTGACCTTACCCCGGCAAAGGAGAGCAGCGAGGCTATGCTCCGCTACCTTTCCTATGTGTCACAGAGAAGAAGAGAAGACGGGCTTATTGCCATTGGCCTCGGCGACTGGCTTCAGCCTCTCAGAGGGGCGGGTGACCCCACCGCGCCGCTTGAACTCACCGATTCGGTTATGGTGGTTTATATTGCGGAAAAATCCGAAAAGCTCTTTGAGGCTCTCGGCCTGACCATGCACCGCGATTTTGCCTGCGAGCTTAAAAACTCGGTCAAAAAGGCAATAAGAGATAATCTTATTGATTTCAGCACAATGACCGTTTCGTCAAGGTGCCAGACCGCTCAGGCTATCTGCATTTATTACGGAATATTTGAACAGGGTGAAAAGGCCCGCGCCTGCGATGTGCTTGTTGACCTTATTCACGAAAAGAACGACCATGTTGACTGCGGCCTTATCGGTCTTCGCACCGTTTTCCACACCCTTTCAGCCTGCGGTCAGGGCGAGCTTGCGTTTAAGATGATAACCCGCAGGGATTTCCCCTCATTCGGTCTGTTTATTGACCAGGGCTACACCTCCCTGCCGGAAAACTTTATCCCGGAGGATGAAACGGATTCCCCGGCCTCACTTAACCACCATTTCTTCGGCGATATTTCAAACTGGTTTATTCAGCGCGTTGTCGGTCTTTGCGTTAACCCAAAAAACAACAACGCCGATTCACTTGATATTACCCCCGATTTTATTCCGTCACTTAACAGCGCGGCGGGCTACTGCACCCTTCCCTGCGGCAGGGCGGATGTGAAATGGAGTAAAAACGGTGAGGATATTACACTTGAAATTACCTGCCCGGATAAGGCAAATGGCTATATCAGGCTGCCGAAGGGCTATGTTTTCTCCGACCCCGAAAGGGCTCGCGGCAAGCTGCATTACAGCTGCGTAACTCCTCTTAAGGCCGGCACATACACGGTTATTGCGGATAAATCAAGATTCTGAGAAAGGCGGGCTTATTGTGATTAAACTCACTGCAAAATTCGGCAAGCCGCTGTGCGTGATTCTTTATGCCGCCTTTGCCGCACTTGCGGCAAGGGGAATATGGATTCCGCTTGCGCTGCTTGTCGTAATGCACTTAACCGAGTTTTTTGCGGTTGCAATAAAAGTGGCAAAGCAGAATAAAATTGATATGTTAACCGCATTTGCAAACTGCCTTTGCTTCGGCTTCACCTGGTGGCTGCCGATAAAAAAGAATGTTGATGAAAAAAGCATTTGAAAAACAATAAACAATATAGTAGAATAATAAAAAACGGCAAAGGAGAAAAAAGAATGAGAAAAATAAGCAAAGCTTTGGCCCTTGTTTTAACCCTGCTGTTTGTAACTGCGGCGGTTATGCCCGCAGTCGGTGCGGCGGGAACGAATGACGGAATCGTTATCACAAACCCTTATGCCAATGTGGATTTTGACAGCGTTAATACCTACAAGGCCGCTCTTCACACCCACACCAACGCAAGCGACGGCGACCCCACCATGCGTGAAGTCGGAGGCCA
>JAZUJM010000061.1:0-8859 GCA_045642785.1 Acutalibacteraceae bacterium
ATTTTTGGGCGAACACAGTTCGCCCCTACGGATTATCGGATTCAGCTTCCGTGTTTCGGTTTTTCAAATTCTGATTTGTCAATATCTCTTATATCTGATTTTACTGTACAAAACCAAAAAACATCCTTATCCACCCGTAGCCTCAGCTTCACGGGGATTCTTCATTTTTGAAACAGAATAAAAGAATATTCAACAAGCGTTTCGGGGTCGGTGCAAGTGCCGTCGATTAGGCTCCACATCATTACCGTCAGTATCGCCGTGGCATTCATCCTTGCGATAATATTCACCGGCACATTACTTTCGGTGTAAACGCCCATATTCACGGTTGCCTTAACAACCATATCAATAAATAATTCACCGAATCTTCTGCAAAGGTAATCCTCTTTGGGATTCTTTTCCATTATTTTAAGAATATACTCACGGTAATTGTTAAGCACTTTAAACATTGAGGTGAGATAATCCTTAACCTGATTTCCGTAGCTCAACCGGGAATCTATCTCCTTGCCTATTTCCATGAGGGTAAACTCAATAAAATAATCAAGAAAATCGTACTTATCCTCAAAATAGTTATAAAAGGTTGATTTCGGTATAAGGCTTTCCGCGCACAGCTCACTTGTTTTTATTGAATTGAAATTTTTCTTTTTCAAAAGCCGTGCCATTGAGGCGCGCAGAATGAGCAGGGTTCTTTTTGCGCCCATGGTCAACTGTTCATCGCTGTTAAATTTCACAATTCAAAATTCCTTTGCTATTAGTAATGGGGTGAAAGCGTTTTATTTATTGACAACGTACTCCATTTCACCGGTTTTCTCATTTTTCTGAATGGTGACATCATAATATTGTGTAACAAGCAAAGAATTAATATATTCTTTTCCGTATGCCTTTACAATGCTGATTTTGTCAACGGTTTCATCGAAGGATTTCCTTTTTACCCCGTACATTTTTTCAAATTCCTCGCAGCAAAAGTACGGGAAAAGTTCATCATCAAACAGCTTAAGGGAAAAATCGTAATTTATCTTAAATTCTTTGCCGTTAACTGTTTGTGTTCTGCTTTCCTTGTTTGTCCAGCATTTTTCTTTGCCGGTTGATTTTGCATCGGCAATGGAATTACCCTCAGTTTCAAGCAGAGGGCCGTTAACTGTTATCTTGCCCAGCTCTTCAACGGTTCCGTCATCCTTTTTTTCAATAAGGCAGGGCTTGCCGTCAACAAGCTTGAAGCCGAGGTTTTTAATTCCGCTGAACCTGCACTCGGAAACATTATACATCTTTGTTTCACCGGTTGCAATGGCATCGCAGTAGGCATAAAGGGTTACTATTGTGCGATTGTTCTTTTCATCTTTTTCAACAGTTAAAACCTCTTCCTCATCATCGCCCAGCATATTGCAGAAAAGTGCATCTGCTATCGGGTGATGTGTTTCATCGGCAGAGGAATGTTTGCTGTTAACAACATAGCCGTGGCGGCCTTCTTCATCATTATAAAGAATATTATCGCCGCTGCCGTTGCCGTTCTCAAAGCTTAAGCGGCTGAAATTTTCAACATCGGCATCGGAAAAAGGCGTTGACTGCAGTATTTCCTGCGCCTGCTTTAAATCCTTCTTCATTCCGCAGGATGAAAAAAGAAACATAAGCCCTGCCAAAAGCGCCGCAGCCGTAAATACAGATACTGTTTTTTTCATATAATCTCCGTTAATCTCAATTAAATTCATCGCCCCTTTGGTAACCCAAAGGGGCGAAAAACATTTTTGTGTTGCTTTTAATTATGCGTTTGTAACAACTCTTGTGCCGGTAACATTGGCTGCCTGGTTGATTGAAGCCTCATAATTAACGACCTGACCGATTGCAAGTGCATCGGTTGCATCAATCTGACCGTCGCCGTTTACATCAGCTGCAAGCTCCTGATAATCCTCAAGGCCGCTGCCTGCTGCATTGATGCTGTTGGCGATGATGGCGCTCTTGTCGGTGCCGTCGATTCTTGCATCACCGTTGATATCGCCGAACATAACCGCAGTATATGTGAACTTGGTTAAGCCGTCGGCGCCTTTACCGGAAATTTCGGAACCGGTTCCGTTACCGTACTGAGCAGCATTGTATTCAATGTTTTCGGGTCTTATGCCCTGAATATTGATTCTGGAATCATTTGCACCATTGTAAACAAATCCGAGAATCTCGGGGATACCGAAGATATAAGCAAACTGAATGCCTGATGTAACCCAGGTGTTGCTGAACTCTATCGGCAGTTCACCCTCTTCGGGAACATAGTCCTCGTTGAGTGCAAGGCCGGGAGCAAGACGGAATGCAAGTGCATTGATGGCTGCGTTAAGCCTTGCAGCCTGCCTGCCGACTTCTTCCTGCTCATCTGCACCGGGGATTGAATCTGCAAGAGCCTCGGAAGCTGCAAGAGTGGAAAGAAGAGTTGCGAAGGAATCGTTGGTGTAGATTGCATCGTCGGTGCCGGTTACGGGCTGCTCTGCGGCTTTAATGCGGCGGGCAGCAACGATGTAAGCGTTAAGCTGAGTAAGGTCGGCAAGCTCGCCTGCCTTTACAAGGGCATAGAAAGCATTGAGAAGGCCTTCACGGATGTATGTGCACATTGACTGAGTGGTGGGGTAGGTTCTGCTTCTGAGGTTAACCTGGTTTACAAAGTTTGTTGCTGCAACATAAGCATCTGCAAAAGCATTGTAGCTCTTGGCTGAGTAAACATTCTGGCCGTTCTCGGTGGGGTTAATACCGCCGTTATAAGCATCGGCGCAGTAATTAAGCATCCAGACAACCTGAGCGGGATTTACTTCGTTGTAAGCAGTTCTGTTGGACTCTGCCGCGGTAAGATAATAGTTGATGCCGTCATAGTAGTTGTTAAGGTTGTTGGAATACTCGGTAAGAAGCTCGTTCCACTCTTTGTAGCCCGAGTAAACGGCAATCTTGGTGTCAGAGTTGCTGTTGCTGAGTGTAAGAGCAGGAACAAGGGATTCGCCTGTGCCGTTGGTAATACCGGGAACAACAAATCCGTTTGTGCCTGCGGAGGCGAGAACATCCTTTATAACCTGAAGGTTATTGATGCCGGTTGTAAGCTTATAGTCGCCGGTAAGTCTTGAATCGTAGCTGCCGTCTGCAAGGTACCAGGGATAAATTTCATCCTCCGGAAGTTTTCCTGTGCCGGCGAAATACGCTCTCCATTTTGCAGCTGCTTCGGGAACATCATTGTTTACAAAGTTCTTGTAATCGCTGATGAAGTCCTCGGCATCCTCAATGAAGTTATTGAAATTGTAATGAGCATAAATGGCTTTGGGGAAATCTTCCTGCTCACGGTAAATGAAGTAGTCATTTCCGGGAATGGAGCTTTCATAACTTCCGTTGCCCATGCTGGCAGCATCACCGGCATGGTAAACACCGTATGCAAAATAAGTGTTGGAGCCGTTAAGGGTGTCGATATAGGACTTGTCAATAACGGTCTGCTCGGTTACATAATAATCCTTGCCGGGAATGTAAGCTGTGCCGGCAGCACCGGAAAGTGTAACCTCGGCAAAGGTTTCAACAAGCTGAAGATAGCTGCCTGTGTCAGCTCCGCCGAGAACAACCTCGGGGTGCTTGTAATAGGTTGCGGTTGCATTGAAGTTTTCGGGAAGTGAAACCTTGCTGTTTTCGCTCATTGAGGTGTAGTAGTTGCCGTTGGTGGTTGCATCAACCTCTGCGGGCTCAAAGCCAACCTCAAAGTATCTTGCGCTGCCGTCAAAGTTAGAACCGTCAAGAGTAACAGGTTCATAAACATCGGTCTTGGTGTAATACTTGTGGGCGGCATCGCTCTTTGTGTATCTGTCAACGCTGCCGTCAACTTTGTATGCCTTCTTAAAATAGTTTGCGGTTTCATCAAAGTTTGTGCCGTCAAGGTAAACCTCTGTTACGCTGACCTGGTCGCCTTCGATTTCAACGATTGCATAGCTGCCGACTGATGTTGCCGTGGGTGTTGCGGGAACATAGTCAATTATAACCTTGTTTAACTTGGTGAAGCTGTTAACAAGATTTTCAAGGTCACCTAAGGTAACCTGACCCATGGTCATTGTGCCGCCGGCGGTGCCTGCGCTGCCGTTGATGTCACGGAAGGGCTTAACATATTGAAGACCCATTACAAGGGGAAGAACCGTGTCAAGAATGGGGTCTGTAAGAACAGCGGCGTTGAAGGAGTTGTCGTTATCAACCTTTCCGCCGAGGGCAAGGCAAAGGTTGTAAATGAATATGCCGAGGTTGTTGCCGTTAAGCAGGCAGTTTGCACCGGGGTTGGAGCCTGTTGCAAGGCTGTTTAATGAAGTGGCGTTTTTGTAAGCGTCTCTTCTCTGGCCGTTTACATTGATGTCGGGGAGAATTACATATTTGCCGAAGATTACATAGAATACACGGTCAAGCAGGCTGAGAACAACAGAAACTATGGGCTTGTTGAACTCGGCTTCGGGGGTCTTATTTCTCTGAAGAAGGCTTATAAGCTGCTGAAGGTCAAGGTCAAGAACCGAACCGAGAAGCCAGCCGCAGATAAGGTCAAGGGTGGTATCCATCGGGATATTTTCGCTGCCGTTGAAGCCGTGGGTGCTGTCTTCATCGGTCATGGTTTTATCAACGATGTATTCGGGCATCCAGTTTGAAGGAATAAGGCCGAAGAGAACCTCATCAAGCTCTTTCCAGACTGAGGAAGGAGTTGTGTATCTGGTCTTAAGTGAATAAGTGGTGTTGAAAATGGGAAGATACTTGTCAACTGCCCAGTCTGCAAGGGTCTTTAAGAATATCTCAAAGCGCTCGATGGGCATTGCGGTATTTGCGGAATTAAGATTGGCAACCGAATCGGGAACCGCGTCAAAGTCAGCGGTTACAAGGCCGCTAAGGAAGAATTTACCTACGGTGACGCCCATATCGATGCAGGCCATGGGAACATCATAGCTTCTGGCAACCTCCTGCCAGCCGGAGGAGGTGCTGACCTGACCGACTGCATCGTACTTTGCAAGGAAGGGAAGAGCCTGCTCGGCATAAGCCTTGGTGATAACATGGCCGTCTGCCGTGGTAAGGCTTTCGCCGTCTTCAAGGTACTGTGCCTCAAGGAAATCAAGGTAATCGCACTCGGGGCAGATTCTGGCAAGAAGTGAAGCAAGAGCATAGGAACCGACCTCTGCAATGCTGCCGGCCTTGGGGTTGATGAAGTAGCCGCGGGTTATCATTGAAAGCACCATTTCAATAAGCTGAGCATAGCAGGCGCTGTTGGTGATGTAGCCGGGCTGACCTTCTTCAATGTTGAGCTGCTCGGTTGTGTAAAGAAGGCTCTTGGGGATGGTGATATCATCGCCGATAAGATTGAAAACAAGGGGAATTGCAAGGCGGACGAGCTTGTTAAGAAGATCTTTGAAAGCATCGGTAAGAGCAATACCGTCGGAATCGATAACTATGAACTGGCCCATACCGCCTCT
Organism: Acutalibacteraceae bacterium; assembly: GCA_045642785.1. Lineage (GTDB taxonomy): Bacteria > Bacillota > Clostridia > Oscillospirales > Acutalibacteraceae > CAG-177. Next base: position 5,442 of record JAZUJM010000061.1, read on the forward strand.
GATGAAGAACCAGTTGAGGAGCTCTTCAATCTTTTCGCCGGGGTACTGGCACCAGCTGTAATCGGGCTGGGTTGTTGCTTCGCTGAACAGGCCCTCAATTATACCGAATACCATAATAAGGGTTTCATTGTTGAGCTCGCTTGCGGGGCCGTTGGGGAAAGCATCGGAAACCTCAATGTCGAAGGCTTCCATAAGAACATCCTTAAGAAGAGGAACAACCATATTGTTGAGAAGCGCCATTATTACATTATTGATAATGTCATAGAAGGAGTTCTCAAGGTTGATGTCTTCGGGGTTTACGGGAAGCTCAAGCTGATCCTTGAACAGCCAGGTTACAAGGTCCTGAAGGGATTCATCAACATTTTCGCCGTCAACCGGATAGGTTGTGTCGGTTTTTGCGCTGCCTTCGGCGCCTTCTTCTCTGCCGGTGAGGCCTTCAAGAAGGCCGTAAACGGTCTGTCTGAGGAAACGGGAAAGGTTTTCAAGCTGAGGAACTTCATCAAAAATACTGAAAATATGAATACCTAAAATGCTCAGTTCCTCAAGGGCGCCCCAGTCGAAGGTGCTGTTAACAAGCTTCTGAAGAACATCTCTGTTGAGGAAAAGGAACTTAACAAGAGCATGAAGACATTCACGGTCATCGGTAGTGGGAATGCTTCTTTTGGGAGCATTCTCAATAGCGGAAAGGTCAAGGTCGGTAACATTGCCGGCCAACGCTCTAACAGCTGCGCCTACCAGACCTGATGTAAGTGTATCCCAAGTGGCGGTAAGCGATGAGCAAAGGCTGTCAAAGCTTCTTAAGTCAACCTTGATAACGATACCGGCCGTATCAACATCAACAAGCGGTTCACCGTTGTTAATAGTTGAAATAAGGTCTTCAAGGGTATCCATCAGCCAGGTTGTGCCCTGGGCGGGAGTGAAATAGAATTTACCGTTCTCATCGGTTAACGGTTTTGAAGTATCCGTCCACGCAAAGGCAGTAACATAGGAACCGGAAATAATCATTACCACCGAGAGAAGCAAGGCAAGAATCCTTGTTGAGCGTTTTCTCATAATAACACCTCCAAAAAATCGGGCATCGGGGAAGCTTTTGCCCCGCCGTGCCTGTGTGGAATGAATCTGCCCGCGCGCTCACACGGGTATACTATTCCATCTGTTCAAAATAATACGAAAGGGATGTTAAAATCTTGTTAAACGAGCTTTGAGATATAGACGGAGTTGTGGTGTAAATGTAAACAATTTATGAACTTTTTCTTGAAAACGGCAAAATAAGGGCATTTTGTAAAGCTGATATACTTTACTTTAACTGATTTGTTCTGATTTGGAATTATTTTTGCCCTTCAAACCGCCGATTTCACCGCTTTTTCCTGAATATGGTAAATTTGTCCCTTTTGAAGCAGGAAGAAAACAGACGATAGTATTGCCGGAATTTAACGGCAGGAGCAAGCCCCTGCCCTACGGGAGAGGGAAGCCGGTGGTTATGTGATTATTTTTTCGTGGTGCGCCATCCCCTACGGTGTGGGCTTTGCTTGCCTTAATCAGGCGCCCCAACGGGGAGCTGTCTGCGAAGCAGACTGAGGGGGTAAAAATGTAACCCCCACCGTCAAAATCAAAGATTTTGCCACCTCCCCCAGGGGGAGGCTGTATATCAGGCGCCCCAACGGGGAGCTGTCTGCGAAGCAGACTGAGGGGGTAAAAATCAAACCCCCACCGTCACCTGTAGTCATAATCCCCTCGCAAACATTGTCGCGTTGCCTTCCTTGCAGCGTCGGCATCGCTCTGTGTTTGCTCACCTCACCGCCTCGCTTCATCCGCCACCGGCGGCGCTTCGGCGCTTCGCCCCCCAAGGGAGGCTGTATAAACAGCAGCCGTTGGCTTTACCGGAATTTCACGGCAGGAGCAAGATATGACAAAAGAATGACAAAATTTGTAACTGTTATTTGGTTGCAAACCCCGGACAGATGTGATATAGTTACTGTAATTAAATTGAGTTATTATGTCGAAAATGTTTGTTATATTATGAGGAGGTGTTATTTTTGTCCGTAAAGGTAAAAAAGCTCTCCGGCGGCTTTAACAAAAGCAAGTTTCTGCGAACCTTGCTTTTGATTGTCATTGATGCCTTTCTGATTAATCTGGCGGGTTTTCTTTCCCTGTGGCTTCGCTTTGAATTCCGCTTTGAAATTCTGATGGCCTCCGGCTTCCTTAAAACGCTGATTTACTATTCACCGCTCAACACGCTTGCCACCGTAATAATTTTTTACATCTTCAAGCTTTATTCAAGCCTGTGGCAATATGCGGGAATAGAGGAATGTTATCACATCGGCGGCGCGGTTGTTGTTGCCACGGGTGCGCAATTTATATTAATGTATTTATTCCGCAACCCTTTGCCGAGAAGCTATGTTGTGCTTCATGTGCTGTTTTTAACGGCGCTTGAGGTTGCCTTCCGCCTTTCCTACCGTATGCTGCGCGATATTAAGGCAAAGCTTGCCAAGCGCACCGTGCGCACGCTTATTGTCGGCGCCGGGCAAACAGGTGCCATGGCTCTGCGTGAGCTTCAGAACAATCCGCACTCTGCAAACAAAACCGTGTGCTTTGTTGATGACAACCCCGCCCTTTGGGGCAAATACATAAACGGTGTTAAAATAGTGGGCGGCACCGAGTGCATAAAAGAAGCGGTTAAAAAATACCGCGTGCGCGAAATAATCCTTGCGCTGCCCCACGCCACCGCCCAAAAGAAAAGGGAACACCTTGAGGTTTGCCAGGAAACCGGCTGCCGCTTAAGAATCGTGCCGGCGGTTTATCAGCTTGCAAACGGCGATGTTTGTATTCAGGAAATCCGCAATGTTGAGGTTGAAGACCTTCTCGGGCGCGATTCGGTTAAGGTTAATCTTGATGAAATTGCCGGCTATGTCAGCGGCAAAACCGTGCTTGTTACGGGCGGCGGCGGCTCAATCGGCAGCGAGCTGTGCCGTCAGATAGCAAAGCAATCACCCAAAAAGCTTATTATTTTTGATATCTACGAAAACAACGCCTATGAGATTCAGCACGAGCTTATTGAAGGCGAAAACTGCCCCGACCTTGAGGTGCTGATAGGCTCGGTGAGGGATGAAATCAGGGTTCGCAACGTGTTTGAAACCTATCACCCCGATATCATCTATCACGCGGCGGCTCACAAGCATGTGCCCCTTATGGAGGACAGCCCCAACGAAGCAATCAAAAATAATGTGCTCGGCACCCTTAATGTGGCAAAGGCCGCGGATGAATTCGGCGCCGAGGCAATGGTTCTTATCTCCACCGATAAAGCGGTTAACCCCACCAATGTTATGGGCGCAACCAAGAGAATGTGCGAGTTTATCAGCAATGCTTTCACCACCAACGGAAAGGTTAAGTGCAGCGCAACCCGTTTTGGCAATGTCCT
>JAZUJM010000062.1:0-4233 GCA_045642785.1 Acutalibacteraceae bacterium
CGCTCTTGTGAAGAAAATCGCAAACAAGTCTTCTTATAAGGGCTTCATCATCCGCTATCAGTATTTTTTTCACCTGCAGCACCGCCTTTCGCTGAAATTCAGGCACAATAACCTATTTTATAAATTATATAATAACACAAGCTTTTCATTCATTCAAGTGATTATTTGATTTTGAATGGGCAAAAAAACAAAAAAAGGGCTTGTTTTTGGCAAAATTATTCATTATAATAGTTATGTATTTATCTTGGGTCGGCGCGGCTGACCGGGTGGCTATGTTTTTGTTTGCTTTTTGCCTGTGCTTTTCGGTTTGGGCAGTAAATTAAAATTTTTTCATCCGGCCTATTTCCGACAAGGTGCCTGCGGCACTCCCTCGCCGGCCTTTTGAAAGGCGGAATGAACAATGCTCGGCAAATATGTCAGAGTGCGTGTTACAAATCCCGTTCATTCCCTGAACAGACAATTTGGATTTACCTATCAGCTCAATTTCGGCGTTATCGAGGGCAAAAAGCGTTATGACGCCGGGGCGGCGGGCGCCTACATAATAGGTGTTAATCATCCCGTTCGCACCTTTGACGGAAGGGTGGTTGCCGTTATCAAACGGGCAGACGGCTCTCCCCCCGTCTTTATTGTTTCCCCAAAAAACATGAGGTTCATCGAGCACCAGATTGAGGACGCCGTGGCTTTTGCCGAGGGTGGCCGTGAGCACAAGCTTGAATGTCTTTATGAGCGCTCCTGCGGCGCGGTTGTTTACCGTATAATCAACGGTGAAATGCGCTTTCTGCTCATTAAAAACCGCAGAAGCACCCACTGGGGATTCCCGAAGGGCCATGTTGAAAGGGGCGAAACCTCCGAGCAGACCGCTGCGCGTGAGGTACTTGAGGAAACCGGGATTCATATTAAAATAATCCCGCAGTTTGCATCAAAATCCGAATATACGATTCAGGGCAAGGTCGAGAAATCGGTTATTATTTATCTCGCCAGAACCGATGACACGCAAACCATTATCCAAAAAGAAGAGATTGAAGACTACATCTGGCTTAACTACGAAAAGGCAATGGAGACCCTGCGGTTTATCAATGACCGCAATATTCTGCGAAATGCCAATAGCTTTATCAGGCAAAACGGCCTGAACTGATTTTGTTGAAAAGGGGGCGGAATATGGAGGGAATAATCAGCGCCGTTGTTGATTTTTTCAGAGATAAGATTCCCCCGGAGCTTATTATATTTTTTGTTTCAATGCTCCCGATAATTGAATTGAGGGGCGGAATGATAGCGGCAAAGCTGCTCGGGGTTAAATTCCTTTCCGCCTTTGTGATATGCTATATCGGCAACATTATCCCGATTCCGTTTATCCTGCTTTTTATCAGGCGGATTTTTGCTTTCCTTAAAACAAAAAAGCGCTTTTCCGGCCTGATTGAAAAGCTCGAAAAACGCTCGGAGAAAAAAAGCGAAAAGGCGATGCGCCGAAAGGGGCTCGGGCTGCTCACTTTTGTGGCGGTTCCTCTTCCCGGCACAGGCGGATGGACGGGCGCACTCATAGCGGCGCTTATGGATATGAGAATCAAAATCTCGTTTCCCGTAATCGCACTCGGCGTGCTTATCGCAAACCTCATTATGTCGGCATTCTCTTACGGATTGCTCGGCGCGTTTATTTAAAATCAGAACACAAAACAACAAAACCCGTGCGGCTTGTTATCAAAGCACCGCACGGGTCATTTTTTAGCTTTTTATTTTTCCAGTTTGCTGTGGAAAAAGCCCTGAGCCGAAATGATCAAGTCTGAAATGGTGTTGGCAACCTCGTCGGGCTTCATATCAAGTGTGCCGTTAAGCCAGTCGGTAAAAACCGAAATAACGCCTGCGCATATAAAGCTCAGAAAAGCGGTTGCTTCATCGCGCGAAATGTTGTAGGGCATTGATTCAATGGTTTCAAGCGCTTTTTCGTTGTATATCCGGCTCAAACGCTCAAGAAAATTGTTGGTGACAAGGTTTGAAAGAATAAGCATTTTGTAATATTCAAAATCGTTGCCGATATAGTTGCAGATGGTTGAAACAAAGGCGCGCGGATTCTTGATTATTGCATCCTCGCCGAGCGCCGAAACAAGGTCAAGCAAGGCGGACAGCTCTTCGTTTTCTATCTGGTCAAGAACGGAATAAATATCGGAAAAGTGAGCGTAAAATGTGCCGCGGCTGATATCGGCGGCGCCGATAACATCCGTAACGGTTATTTTTGATATATCTTTTTCATGAAGCAGCTTTGCAAGGGCTCTTTTGATAAGGTTCTTTGAACGAATGGAACTTCTGTATTCTGCCTTTGACATTTCTATTCCCCCAATATAAAAGCTTATCTTTTAATTTAATATAAAAAATTTGTAATGTCAATTAATTTGCAGTAAAAAATGCGCACGGATTAAAAGTTTAACAGAAAATTGAAAAAGTGTTTTGGGTTAAAACCGTCATATAATTATGATTTGCGATATTCCCGAATTATCAGCGGATTATATTAATATAATTCTTCAGGGGGTGCGCAAAATGATAATAAAACTAAGCAGATTTCACTTTATTGTTTTTGCCGTAATTGTGCTCAGCCTTTGCTTGACCTACGGCATTGCAACAAAGAAAATCGCGGTTGAAACCTCGGTTAATGCCGGGGTAAAACTGCCCGTTATTATGTATCATCACATAACTGCCGAGCCGGGGAAAAAATCAAAATATGTAATAAGCGTTGACGATCTGGAAAAAGATTTTGCTTTCCTTTCCGAAAACGGGTACAAAACCGTTTCGGCACGGCAGGCTGCCGATTATGCCGCAGGCAGGGGAACGCTGCCCGAAAAGCCCGTGATAATAACCTTTGATGACGGTTTTGAGAGCGTTTATGCCTATGCCTTTCCTTTGCTGAAAAAGTATTCAATGACGGCGGAGGTCTTTGTTGTGGGTTCCATATGTGATTTTTATTCATCCGCAAACGACCACAACTTAAGTTATTCATACCTGACATGGGATGAAATAAAGGAAATGAGCGATTCCGGCTTTGTCAATGTTCAGAATCACACCTATAACCTGCACAGCAACACGGCGGGCAGGGACGGAATGAAGATGAAAAGCGGCGAAAGCGAGGCGAAATATAAAAAGCTTATCACCGAAGACCTTGTAAAGAATAACGAAAAAATAAAAGCGGCAACGGGTAAAAGTCCTGCTGCCGTTGCCTATCCGTTCGGCTCCTTTGGTAAAGTCACGGCGCAGACAGTCGGCGAACTCGGCTTTTCGGCTGCCTTTACCTGTGAGGAAAAGGTGAACGGCTTAACCTTCGGCGGGTGCAGGGAGCTGCTGACTCTGGGCAGATTTAACCGCAGCGGTAATATCGGCACCGCCGAATTTTTTGAAAAGCTTAAATAAATGAACCAAAGCCCGCTGAAATCCGGCGGGCTTTGGTTCATTATTTTGCCGCCGCAAGCTTTTCTTCCATAAGCTTGCGGTAGCAGGCGATTTTTATGCACACGCAAAGAATCTCGGTTGCAAGTGAAAGGTCGTCAACCGAAGGGTAGGTGGGGGCAATGCGGATGTTTCTGTCCCTCGGGTCAATGCCGTAAGGGAAGGTTGCACCTGCGTCGGTAAGCTTTACGCCGGCTTCTTTGCAAAGGCTAACAACCTCTTTTGCACAGCCGTCAAGCACATTAACGCTTATGAAATAGCCGCCTTTGGGGTCGGTCCATTCGGCAATTCCCTTGCCGCCGAGGTATTTGTCAAACGCTTCAAGTATCATCTGGAACTTGGGGCGGATAATTTCCGCATGGCGGGCCATGTGGGCGCGTACACCGTCACCGTTTTTGAAATAATGGGCGTGGCGGAGCATATTTATTTTATCGTGGCCGATGGTCTGAATTGTCATTCGGCGCTTGATTTCTTTAATGTTTTCTTCCGAGGCGGCAAGTGCGGCAACTCCCGCGCCGGGGAAGGTGATTTTTGAGGTGGAAATAACCTCAATAAAGTGGTCGGCGGTGTTATACTCCTTGCATGCGTCAAAGATGTTCAGCAGGTTTTCACCCTCTTTGTAAAGGTCGTGCACGCAGTAGGCGTTATCCCAGATAACGCGGAAATCCTTTGCGGCGGGCTTAAGTGCTGCAAAGCGGCGAACCACGTTATCGGAGAAGGTGATTCCCTCGGGGTTTGAATATTTGGGCGTGCAGAAAAGACCTTTGACGGATTCGTCTTTGATAAGTTCCTCAAGTCGGATCG
>JAZUJM010000063.1:0-4830 GCA_045642785.1 Acutalibacteraceae bacterium
CGTGTGGGCGAATTTTCAAAAAAGCGCGGCGGCGGGGTGAAAATAAACGAGAATAACACCCTGTGGTACTATAGTGTTTCGCCCGATATGGGAAAGATTTTCGGTGTTCGGACAAGTGACCGGGAGGATTTATTCTTCAGCTTTAACAGAAATTCCGACGGCTTTTTTGAATTTAACGGCGGTGCTCACCGCGTTTTTGCCGAATTCCGGGTGTGGAGGGATTATTCGGTGCTCACCGATTTTATTGTTGACGGGCAAAGCCTGAGTCAAAATCTGATAGATTTTAATAATTAGCATAATAATAATCCGGGGCTGATGCAGGTTTTGCATCAGCCCCGGATTTTATCAGCTTTCTATTAGATTCTGAATATTTCCTATGGCTGTTTTATAGGCCGTGTTGTAGATGTTCTGCAAAAAGATTATATCGTCTATTCCCTTTTCCTCAACGAACTGCTCAAACGATTCGTCATAGTATCTGTAATCAATCCAGTAAACCGTCTGATAGTGGTCAACAAGGAAGGGAACAAAGGCGTTGCCGTAGCTGTCCTTTATCACAACGCAGGCAGACCCGTCGGTTATCTGCGGGTTTTCTGCCCAGCTTATGGGCATATCGCCGCACACGAAGCAGCTGAATTTTACGCTTGCGCCGTAATTGCTCACATCGTCGATTATGTTCCAGTTCATAACCTCGCCGTTATGCGCTTTCAGGGTCATTCTGTTTGTTGAAACGGGCTTATAGGCGATTATCGTGTCGGGCTCCGCTTCCATTTTGGCTGATTGGGTGCTTGAATAGAAGGTTCCGAGGAAGCCGTCATAGCTCACCTTTTCATAATCATCAAGCCTGTGCGGGGTAAAGCCCTTTTCTTTTGCAAAGCAGGTGTAGCCGTAATATGCGCCGAGGGCGGACCAGTGGTGGTCGGTTCTGAAATAGATATATTCGTCACAATGGTTTCTGAGCGTGTCAAACATTCTTACCTTGTGAACCTTGTCGTTCATCTTGCCGTAGATGTATTCAATCGCCTCGCGCTGATTGCTTGCGTTAAGCTCCTTTTGCAGCTCATCGCTGAGCATTATTCCGGAGTTTATGGGCGCTATCACGCTGTAAACCTCGGCTTTTCCGTCAAATTTCTTCTGTGCCTCATTTATTACCGCGGCATACCAATCCGAGTTTTCCTGTAAGAAAAAGTAGAGCGCGTAGCCTGAGCCGCCGTTAACATAAATATCGTTTATTTTTTCGGCGGTGTCAACCGTTCCGTCTTTTGCTGTTTCCGGCTCGGGAGCGGAGGTGGTTGTTTCTGTCTGAGCTGCCGGAGGAAGAGTGGCCTCAACCGGCTGACTGTCGTTAACAGGAATATCATCCGCCTGCTTGTCAACATCGCCCACAAGCTGCTCCGATTTTTTGCCGTAGAGAGCCTTTACCGAGGCGTTGCCCTTCACAAGCAGCTCACGGGTGGGGTAGGTGTCGGCATACCAGAGCTCAACATCGGAGAAAAAGCTGCCGTCAAGGAAGGAGGAGAGCGTAAGGCGGGGGAACGGGGTAAGCTTTCTTTTTTCCGTTTCGGAAACCTCCGGCCTGAGGAACCACATAAGCCCGATAACGGTCATTACCGCCAGGGTAACGCCAAACGCGGCAAGCTTTGCCATAATTGAAATTTTCCGTATTTTTTTGCGGTTCATTTTTTCTCACCCCTCAGAACTGGAAATAAAGGAACGGATTGTAGGTGTCACCCGCAAGTGCCATTGCCGAAAGCAAAAGCAGAATAACGGGGTGAACGACATTCCACACCCCGAATACCGCGGTAACGGCGCCGCTTTTTGCCATTGCCTTTTTTATCAGCTTCAAAAGCCATGAGCACACCGGCAGGCAGGCAAGCGCCGAAAAGGCAAGCAAAAACACATTGCCGGAAAACGCAAGCTCTGCGCTCATGCCGGTAAAGGTGTTGCCGTTAAGGCAGAAGAGGCCTTTAAGAACGGTGCCGAGGCTTGCAAGGTCTTCAAACTTGAAGATAATCCAGCAGAAATATACTATTACAAGCACCGCAATATGCCTTACGAGCTTGGGGATTGAATTGATTTTTTCACCGATAACAAATTTTTCAATGAGCAGAAAAACAAGAAAATAAAGGCCCCATATTATGTAATTCCAGCTTGCACCGTGCCAGAAGCCGGTGAGCGCCCACACAACAAAAAGGTTGAATATCTGCCTGCCCGTGCCCCTCCTGTTGCCGCCGAGGGGAATATAAACATAATCCCTGAAAAATGAGGAAAGCGAAATGTGCCACCTGCGCCAGAAATCCGTTACCGAATCCGCAATGTAGGGATAGTTGAAATTTTCAAGGTAGTGGAAGCCGCACATAAGCCCCATGCCGATTGCCATATCGGAATAGGCCGAAAAATCAAGATAGATTTGCAGCATAAAGGCAAAACCGCCCAGCCACAAGCCCGCGGCGGGCACCGAGGCCAGCTCGCCCGCGCTTTTTGCAAAGAAGGTGTCTGCCACGGCGGCGCAGGAGTTTGCAAGCACCGCTTTTTTGGCAAGGCCGACTGTAAAGCGGCTTATTCCGCGGCTTATCTCCGAAATTTTAACCTCTCTTGTCAGAATATCCTTTTCAACATCGGAGTAGCGCACTATCGGCCCCGCTATGCACTGGTGGAAAAGGCAGGCATAAAGGAGCAGCAGCCGGAATTTCTTTTGCGCTTTGACCTGCCCGCGGTAAACATCAACCGCATAGCTGATAAGCTGAAATGAGTAAAAGCTTATGCCTATGGGCAGGGTTATCTGCGGTATTTTTTCGGGGAAGCCGAACAGAAGCTGAGTGTTGCGGCAAAAGAAGCCCGTGTATTTGAAAACCGCAAGCACCGAAAGCACAATCACCGTGCAGCAGGCAAGCAGAAAGCCCTTTTTGCGCTGTTCCGACCGCTCTGTGAGCAGGGCAAAGCCCCAGCAAACGAAGGTGTCAAACAGAAGAATCAAAAAGAAAACCGGGCCTCCCCAGCAGTAAAACACGATTGAAAAGGCGAGCATTGCCATATTTTTCTGCCCTGTTTTTTTCAGCAGAACCTGAGAGAGCAGATTGAATGACAGAAATAAAAAAACAAATAAAAGGCTTGAAAAAACCATTAAATCACCCGGTTGAAAATTTCTTATTCAGATTATTATATGTCATCCTCACCGCCCGGGCAACAACCAAAAATGACAAAAACCGAGCAAATTTTCACTCGAAAAAAAGACGGGCCGCCGCAAACCAAACTGCGGCAGCCCGTGTGTTATTTGTCTGTATTATGCGAACACCGAAATAACGGCATCAAAAACTTTTTTTATCGCGTTAAGAATGTAAGAGAGGAACGGAACCGAATCAATGCCCATTTTGTTGATTACGGGTTCGGTTTCGGTGCCGAGGCCGAGGTCGCAGAGCTTTTGAAGCAGCATTTCGGCAATTCTTATGTTGCCGATTGCGCTCGGGTGAATGGTGTCGGCGGAGATATATTCAAAGTGGTCGGGGGTAAACTCGGCGTGAACATCAAGAATCTCATATGCGCCGGGGTTGGCTTCAAGATAGGCATTAACTCCGCGGTTGATTCTTACCACCGCTTCATCATAAAAGCCGCGAAGCAGGTCAAAGCGGGGGTTATAAAGGGTTTGCACAATAAGAGTTGCCCCGGGGTTGAGTGCCTTTATTTTGCCGATGATTACGGCAAAATTCTCGTTGAAATCCTTCTCAATATCGTTAACTATCTTGTAGTTGCCCACCGTAACCTGAGCAAAGATTTTGGGCAGATTCTGCTGAAGATAATCGTTGCCGCCGATTGAAAGGCTGATTATATCCGCCGCCGCAACGGAGGCTGAAACATCCTCACGGTCAAGCAAATCAATAAGGTCTATGGTTCTGAACCCGTCAATGCCGTAGTTAACATAATTGTAGCCGTTGGTGTCGGCAATTATTCTGCCGAAGCTTGCTTCATCGGCGTTCCACACCCCGGCGCCGCGGGCGATTGAATCTCCGAGCACAACATAATTGAGCGGTTCTTCTGCCGAGGCGGCAAGGCACAGCGCCGAAAAAGCGACCAGCGCCGCAAGAAGAACGGATAATACTTTTTTCATATACTTTTTCTCCCGTTAATCAAAGATAAGATGATAAATTTTATTTATCAGCAAAGCCGCAAATTCAACAAGCTTATCAAAAACAACAAACATATTGTAGTCGGTTCCGGCTTCATCGCCGCCGTCGGATGATACCTCAAAGGCGTCAATGCTTAAATCCGCATTGCCGGAGCACTTGAAAAACAGCCTGATATACATAACATCGCTTATTTTTTCGTTGGAGTAAACCGCGCTGTGCTCCCTGCCGAAAAGGCGAAGGCTGTTGAGGTTCAGGGTAACGGTGTGCCATTCGGAATCGGCGGGGATAACCTGCTTTAAGCTTCCCGCATCATCCGCTGCGGCATACCACACCACGGGGTCGGTGTAAAAGCGCAGGGAGGAAAGTGAAACATCCTCATTTCCGTTGTTGCGCGCGCGGAAGGTTAAAGTGCCGTAATCGCTCCAGTCACATTCCGAATCGGTCATAATGTAATCGCGGTTATAGCGGTTATAGGTAAGCGTCGGCGAAACGGAAAAGCTTCTTTTACGGGCGGAAACATTCATTCCGTTTTCTCCGCTGAAGGCATCGGCGCCGGCAAAGGAGATTTCGGCGCCCTTGCTTTCCCAGTTTTCATAATAACCCACCATATCCATGGGGTGAATTATGCGCCAGCTTTCGGCGGCATCGCAGCCGGTCCAGCTGTTTATTGCATAATAGTGACTGCCCGCTTCTTTGTTTGTAATGAAGT
>JAZUJM010000064.1:0-1945 GCA_045642785.1 Acutalibacteraceae bacterium
CCGTTACCGGGCTTTGCTTTGGCCGGGAATACTATACCGGGCTGCGTGAGCTCTACACGAAAAAAAGGGACTTTATGCTCTCCGGCCTTGATGAAATCGGCCTTAAGCACAACATACCGCAGGGCACATATTTTGTTATGATTGATATATCGGAGTTTATGGCCCTGCCGCAGTTTAAGGGATACACCGACCTTGAATTCTGTGAATGGATGATTAAAAACATCGGCGTTGCCGCCGTTCCGGGTTCATCATTTTTCAAAGAGGATGTAAATAATCTTATCCGCCTTCATTTTGCCAGGGAGGAATCAACCCTTGCAGAGGCTTTAAGGCGCCTTTCAAAGCTTCGGGAATTATTATAAAACAAAAACACAGTCGGGAGGTAATGCCATGAGCACCGCAAAAGCCCAAAAGGAAATTGAAAGAAGACAAAAGCAGCTTAACAGAAGCTCCGGCAAATTTTATTTTTTCTATCTGTTCTTTATCATCAGCATAATTTACATCACCGATGAGGTCGCTTCGGCAATCGGCACATTTATGAAAACCGAAATCGCCAATGATTTAATGGCAAAATACGGTGAGGCTTCCGTGGGCAAGCTGAATATTATCACCGTGCTTTCATTCCCCATTATGGCACTCGGCGTGCTTTACAAGCCACTTGCCGACCGTTTCGGCAGAAAGCCCTTTCTTGTGCTTAACACCTTCGGTATGTGCATGGGTCTGCTTGTGATTTACCTTACAAATACGCTTTCGGGGTATATCATCGGCTCAATTCTTACTCAGTTCTTCATCACCCACGATATGCAGGTTGTGTATATTATGGAATCCGCACCGGCAAAGCACCGGGCAAAGATTTATTCATCCATAAAATGTGTGGCAATGCTCGGGGTTCTGTTTATTCCTCTGCTGAGAAAAATGCTGCTCCAGAACACCTCTCAATGGAGAAGGGTTTACCTTGCCCCCGCCCTTATCGGTATGGCGGTGAGCATTATTGCGGCCTTCCTTGCCAAGGAAACCGATGCCTTCAACATTGAAAGAATAAAAATGCTTAAAGGCGGTGCAGGGGAGAAGAGCGAAACCGAAAACGGCGGAATAATTAAGGCGCTTAAATACGGCTTCAGCCACAAGCAGATAAAGTGGCTGTTCCTTGCCCTGCTGTTTTCCGAAACGGGCTTTATCCTCACCAACGATTATCAGGCAATTATGACCTACGGCTTTGCAAACACGGCGCTTGACAGCGGCCTTTTTGCTTCGCTTAAGGAAGCAACCGAAAGCGTCGGCGTAAACGAGGTTACAACCGCTTTGTTCTTTTACCCCATCGGCTGTGCAATCAGCCAGCTTATACCCGGCTTTATCTCAGACAAAAAGGGCAGGCGTGTTTCCGCCATCAGCATGTCCGCCTCGGCATTGGTGCTGTTCCTTTGCTTCTGGCTCGGCGCGGAGCACGGAATGGACCCGCGGCTTGTCGGCTTCCTCTGCGGCGGCAGCGTGGGCACTTTTTGGGCTAATATTGACACAATCAGCCTTATGGCGGGTGAATCAACGCCCACGGGAATCCGTTCCTCCATGCTTTCGGCAATTTATCTTCCCCTCGGGCTCGGTATCGGAATTTCCTTCGGCGTTTCATTGCCGCTTGAGCAGATTTTCGGCAATTCAAAAATCGGCATAATCGCATTTGCCCTTGCCGTTCCCGGACTGCTTGCAGATTTCCTGATTCTTACCTCAAAGGTTAAGGAAACCAGCGGCATTGATTTGAAAGAGGTTGACGGGTCGGAGTTTGAATAATTAACAAAAAAACCGGGAGGGCATCCGGCGCGTGTTGATAAGGATGTTTTTTAAGCTTTTTCATCACGCGCCGAAAACGAAATAAATCCCTGCCGGGATTTGTGAAATATCCTGCGGATGTGAAATACGCCTGCGGCGTGTGAAATGCCTGCGGGCGTGAAAA
>JAZUJM010000065.1:0-8160 GCA_045642785.1 Acutalibacteraceae bacterium
GCTTCTCAACAGCAGTACGCAGGGCAGCTTCCATAACACCGCCGGTAGCGCCGAAGATAACGGCAGCGCCGGAGGCTTCGCCCAGAGGATTGTCGAATTCTTCATCGGGCAGGTGGGGGAAGTAGATGCCTGCGGATTCAATCATGCGTGCCAGCTCACGGGTGGTAAGGGCATAGTCCACATCGGGGTAGCCGGAGGCAGCCTGATTGTCACGGCCGGTCTCAAACTTCTTGGCGGTGCAGGGCATAATGCTGACCACAACGATGTTGGCGGGGTCAAGGTTCATCTTCTGTGCATACCATGTCTTGATGACGGCACCGAACATCTGCTGGGGAGATTTGCAGGAGGAGAGGTGGTCAAGCTCGGTGGGATAGTAATGCTCGCAGTATTTAATCCAGCCGGGGGAGCAGGAGGTAATCATGGGCAGGGTGCCGCCGTTCTTGATTCTCTCAACAAGCTCTGTTGCCTCTTCCATAATGGTGAGGTCGGCTGCAAAATCGGTATCAAAAACCTTATCAAAGCCGAGTCTTCTGAGCGCTGCAACCATCTTGCCCTCAACATTGGTGCCAAGGTGCATACCGAAGGCTTCGCCGAGAGTAACGCGGATGGAGGGAGCGGTCTGAACAACAACAAACTTTGAGGGGTCATTGATGGCTTCAAGAACCTTTGCGGTGTCATCCTTTTCATAGATGGCACCGGTGGGGCAGTTGACTATGCACTGGCCGCAGGAAACGCAGGAAACATCTGCAAGGTCCTTATCAAATGCGGAGCTGATGTGGGTATCAAAGCCTCTGGCATTTGCGCCGATAACGGAAACAGCCTGATTTTCGCAGGCGGCAACGCAGCGGCGGCAAAGGATACATTTGCTGTTATCCCTTATCATATGTGCGGCGGAATCGTCAAACTGGAAGTCGGGCATTCTGCCCTTGAAGTAATCCTCATCCTGAACGCCGAACTCCTTGCAGAGCTTCTGAAGCTCGCAGTTGCCGGAGCGAACGCAGGAAAGGCAGTTTTTGCGGTGGGTGGAAAGAATAAGCTCAAGGGTGTGCTTGCGGCTTGTTCTGACCTTTTCGGTGTTGGTGAAAACTTCCATACCCTCGTTAACGGGGTAAACGCAGGCGGTAACAAGGGAGCGGGCTCCCTTAACCTCTACCATACAGATACGGCAGGCGCCTATTTCGTTCATATCCTTAAGGAAGCAAAGAGTGGGAATTTCTATTCCGGCATATCTTGCAGCTTCAAGGATTGAAATACCTTTCGGAACACTCAGAGGAGTGCCGTTTATTTTAATGTTTACCATTTCCATTTCTGCCTTCCTCCTCCTTATGATTTGCTTATTGCGCCGAATTTGCAGTTATCAAGGCAAACACCGCACTTAAGGCACTTTTCGGGGTCAATGGTGTGTGCTTCCTTAACCTTGCCGGTGATTGCGCCGGCGGGGCAGTTCCTTGCACAAAGGGTGCAGCCCTTGCACTTTTCGGGGTCAATCTTAAAGGTAAGCATTGCTTTGCAGACGCCGGCGGGGCACTTTTTGTCAACCACGTGGGCAATGTACTCATCGCGGAAGAAGCGAAGAGTTGCAAGCACGGGGTTGGGAGCAGTCTGGCCGAGGCCGCAAAGTGAGTTCTGCTTAATGTAGTTGGCAAGCTCTTCAAGCTTATCTATGTCTTCAAGAGTTCCCTTGCCCTCGGTAATCTTTTCAAGTATCTCCTTCATTCTCATCGTGCCGATTCGGCAGGGTGAGCACTTGCCGCAGGATTCATCAACGGTGAAGTTGAGGAAGAACTTTGCAATATCAACCATGCAGGTGTCTTCATCCATAACGATAAGACCGCCTGAACCCATCATACAGCCGATGCTGGTAAGGTTGTCATAATCAATCTCGGTATCAATAAGGCTTGCGGGGATGCAGCCGCCGGAGGGTCCGCCGGTCTGAGCAGCCTTGAACTTTTTGCCGTTGGGGATTCCGCCGCCGATATCCTCGATTATCTCGCGAAGGGTGGTGCCCATCGGGATTTCAACAAGGCCGGTGTTGTTGATTTTGCCGCCGAGAGCGAAAACCTTGGTGCCCTTTGACTTTTCGGTACCCATTGAGGCAAACCATTCGGCGCCCTTAAGGATTATCTGAGGAATGTTTGCAAAGGTTTCAACATTGTTTTCGGTGGTGGGCTTTGCGAAAAGTCCCTTAACTGCCGGATAGGGAGGACGGGGACGGGGCTCACCTCTGTTGCCCTCGATTGAGGTCATAAGAGCGGTTTCTTCGCCGCACACAAAAGCGCCTGCGCCCAGACGGATGTGAAGGTCAAAATCAAAGCCGGAGTCAAATATGTTTTTGCCGAGAAGGCCGTATTCCTTGGCCTGCTCAATGGCTATCTGAAGGCGCTTAACAGCTATCGGATACTCCGCACGAACATAGATGTAACCCTCGGTTGCGCCGGTGGCGTAGCCGCAGATTGCCATTGCTTCAACTATGGCGTGGGGGTCGCCTTCAAGAACACTTCTGTCCATGAACGCACCGGGGTCGCCCTCGTCGGCGTTGCAGACAACATATTTCTGGTCGGCAGCATTGGCAGCCGTGAAGCTCCATTTAAGGCCGGTGGGGAATCCGCCGCCGCCTCTGCCGCGAAGGCCGGAATCCTTAACTACCTTGATGACATCCTCGGGGGTCATTTCGGTAAGTACCTTGCCGAGGGCGGCGTAGCCGTCCATTGCAATGTATTCATCAATGCTTTCGGGGTCAATAACGCCGCAGTTGCGAAGGGCAACTCTCTTCTGTGCCTTGTAGAAAGCGGTATCGTTAAGGGAAACATCAACAGCTTTGCTGATTTCTTCCTTCTTGTCTTCCGCTATCTCGTTGTAAACAAGGCTTTCAACTATGCGGCCCTTGAGCAGATGCTCTTCAACAATAACGGGAACATCCTCTTTTTTAACTCTGCTGTAAAAGGTTCCGTCGGGGTAAATAATAACTACGGGGCCGAGTGAGCAAAGGCCGAAGCAGCCGGTTCTTACTATTTTAACTTCCTCGGTAAGTCCCTGCTTCGCGAGCTCTTCCTCGAAGGTGCTTATGAGCACCTTGCTGCCGGATGATGTGCAGCCTGTGCCGCCGCAAATCAAAACCTGAGCACGAATCATAACATTTTCCCTCCTGATTATAAGTTAGCGCCTATTGTATACTTTTCAACAACATTACCGTTCTTAAGGTGGTTTTCAACAACCTCTTTTGCCTTTTCGGCGGTCATCTTAACATATGTGACCTTTTCTTTGCCCGCCTCAAAAACCTCAACTACGGGCTCAAACTGGCACACACCGATGCAGCCGGTCTGTGAAACCGTTACCTTGTCGTTAAGCTCCTGCTTGCTGACTTCCTCAACAAAAGCGTTGAGAACGGGGCGGGCGCCTGCCGCTATTCCGCAGGTTGCCATTCCGACTACAACACGGATTTCTCCGGTGCCTTCGCGAAGAACTACCTTGTCCTTCATTTTTTCTTTGATTGCAGCGAGTTCAGCCAATGACTTCATTTTGCATCTATTCCCTTCTGTATTATTTGCCTGAATTGATTATTTAAACGAATCATACTCCTCGTTAAGAGAAGCTCTGATCCACTCCATAACCTCATAACTGTTAAGCGGTATTCCCTCACCGAGAACAGCCCTCAGCTCCTTTGTGTCAATACTTGCCTCATTTTCACCGAATCGGTGAACAAAGTGCCAGTCAATATCCGGCGAACCCTGAATAAGGGTCAGTATTGAGGAAACAACATCGCCGAGCGGGGTAAAATCAATGCTTGTTTTGTAAAAAAATGCGGTGGTTTTTGTTCCGTGATTTTCGGGATTTTCCGCCGCGGGGCGGGAGCTAATCTCAAAACTGCCGCCGGTTTGCTCCGCGGCAAGCTTTAAAAACGGAATCCCGAGCCCTACCTTGCGGGTGGTTCTTGTGGTATAAAACGGGTCAACAACATTTTCGGTTTGCTCGGCTGTCATTCCGCAGCCGTCATCCTCAATGGTAATCCTGAGTGTTTCGGCTGTTTCATCTATCAGCACCGAAATGTTTCCGGCACCCGCTTTAACGGAATTTTCCGCCACATCGAGTATATTTAATGAAAGCTCTTTCATGGAACGATTCCGCTCCTTAAATATCCGAACAGCTCCGCCCTTATCTCTTCATCGCTTTCACCGGCAAGCTCAAAGGAATTTTCGGCCTCCCTCATATTTTCAAGGAAGTGAGCATCGGAGGAAACAAGAAGCTTTTTTTCCGCAAGTGCGGGGTAAAGAGCACGGTATTCGGGGATATTCTTCACAAGATTAAACTCGGCAAAATCAAACGCCGGCTCTGCGGGAAAATCGCCGAGCGTGGCAATTATGCCGTTTGACTCACGGTCAACATGAGCCGGGTAACATACTCCGCCGAATGTTTTCACAAGCGCCGGAGCCTGTTCAACCGTTATTTCGGTGGCGTTGGGCAGAAGATTTTTTTCCTCCCCCGTTATTTCATCTTCTTCGTCAAGAATAAGCTGTTCACCGAAAATATCCGGTCTGTTCTGAATCGGTATTCTTTTTTCATCCACCGCCTCGCCGAAGCCGAGCGCTGCCTCAAGGGTTTCAAAAAGGCAGACGATGTGAATATCCTCGGCTGTTGTTAGCTCAGCGCCCGCAACGGCCGTGATTCCGTAGCGCTCTGCCGCCTTAAAGAAAGCGGGGCAGTTTTTTACGGAGTTGTGGTCGGTAAGGGCAACGATATTAAGACCGTTGAGCTTTGCCATGCCGGCGATATTGTTCGGGGTCATATCGTTATCGCCGCACGGTGAAAGGCAGGAATGAATATGAAAATCGTAATATAATGTGCTCATACGCCGAGTGATTTGCCAACGGTAACGGCGGCATCAAAGGCGGAAAGAGCGGTGGTAAAAAGGTTAACGCCCTTTGAGGCGGCAACCTCAATAACATTCTGCTCCGGGCGGACGCCCTCGGCAAAAACAACAAGTGAGGTTTCGGTGAGGGCGGCAACCGCCGCAACATTGATGTTGGACATTATGGTAATCCACGCATCACCGGCACCGGCTCTGCCCATAACCCAACTCAGCAAATCACCGCAGTATCCTCCGGTAACCTCTCTGTCGGGCTCAGGGCAGCAGAGCTCCTCAAAATTCAGCATCGTCGTCAAATCCCGAACCGTCATTTGAAGATTCCCCCGCTTCCTGTTTTCTCTTTATATAATCCTTAATTATGCTTTTGAATGCAATCACGCAGTCGTTGATGTCGGCATATCCCATAACAACATCCTCGGCAAATGCCCTGCAGGTCGGTGAACCGCAGGCGCCGCAGTCTATGCCGGGCAAATCAGCTTTTATCTGCTGAATCTTTGCCATCAGCCTCATTGACTCACCCAGGCTGTCGCTCAGCCGGCTGAGGGGCTTATATGACGGCATACCGTTAAAGAAGCGGTTTACCGGAATATATTTTTCGGCAGGAGTGTTTCGTGAAACGGGAAGATACCTGCGCAAAGTCTGCAGACGGTTGCGCGCAATAAACGGGTTTTCAATGGTGAGCACTCCGCCCACGCACCCGCCTATGCAGGCGTTAAGCTCAACAAAATCAACATTCGGAATGCTTCCGTTTTCGATTTTATCAAGCACCTCAATAACATTATTGATTCCGTCGGTGGCAAGAATACGGTCGCTGAGCAGCCCGGTGGCCTCGCCGCCGCTTGAAGCCCAGCTGATGCCGATAACTCCGGTTTTGGAGGTTATCGACGGGGTTATGCCGCGCTTCATAACATTAATGAGTTTAAAGTAAACCTCGCTTATCGGCACCACAAAATCAATTTTGCTTTTGTAGTTGCCGAAGCCGTTTTCAACATAGCTTACCTTTGCCGGGCAGGGAGAAATAAAGCAAACTGCAATATCCTCATCCTTTAAATCCGGATTTGCGGCAAGCGCCTCTTCCCTTGCCATGGAGGCGGCAACCTCAATGGGCGGGAGCAGGGGCATTATATTATCCTTAAGGTAGGGGAAGCGCAGACCGATAAGCCTTACAACAGCAGGGCAGGCCGAGCTTATTACCGGCTTTTTAACGCCCTCTGTTTTAAGATACTGCCTTGAATAGGCGGTAACATATTCGGCGGCTCTCGAAACCTCAAAAACATCGTCAAAGCCTATATCAAGCAAGCCCTGAAGCACATAGTCAAGGTCATCAAGCCCGTCAAACTGGGCAAACAAAGCGGGCGCGGGCAATGCTATTTTCCACTTTTTGCCCTCCATTTGCTCCAGCTTGTTGTATATTGCCTTTTTGGCATTGTGCGGGCAGACCCTTATGCACTCTCCGCAGTCGATACAGCGCTCGGGATTAATATGAGCGCACATCTTGTAAACTCTGATAGCCTCGGTGGGGCAGTGCTTCATGCAGGCTGTGCAGCCCTTGCATTTTTCGCTGTCAAGTGAAACCGAATGGATATATGAGTTCATCAGTAATCAACCTTCATAAAAATGGTTGTTCCCACACCGACGGTTGAGGTAATTTTCATTTCATCGGTGTAGCGTTTCATATTCGGAAGACCCATTCCCGCTCCGAAGCCCAGATTTCTGACCTGGTCGGGCGCGGTGGAAAAGCCCTCCTGCATGGCCTGCTCGATATCCGCAATTCCGGGGCCTTTATCATCAAGTATGATTTCGATACAGTCATCGTTGACGATTACCGTGGCAGTTCCGCCCTTGGCGTGAATAACCATGTTTATCTCGCCCTCATACATTGCAATGGAAACCCTGCGGATAACATCGGGGGCAAAGCCAATCTGACTGAGATTCTTTTTTACCGCTGCGGAAGCCTGACCGGCAGAGGTAAAATCATCCCCGTCAACATTAAATACAAATTTAAGCGGCTCCGACATCACAGTTCACCGTTCCCCTGAAGGCCGGCATTGTAGAGCTTACCGCAGGCTTCATACATACGCATGGGGGTTGTAAGCACGGTAATGCCGAACTCCTCGGCCAGCTTTATCATCTCTGCCGACGGAACCTTGGAGCGCACGAAAACTATGCACACCATATCCATCATGGAGGCGGTGCGGATAACCTGAGGATTGACAAGGCCGGTAAGAAGCACGGCCTGATTCTTGACATAGGCAAGAACATCACTCATCATATCGCTTCCGCAGGCTGACAGAACATCTTTGTCGAGCTGTTCTTCACCGCAAAGGACCTGTGCCGAAAGCAGTGAACAGATGGACTGAATTTTCATTTGAGAGCTCCTTTGAGATTATTCGTACTTTTTGAGGATTTTGGGAACCTCGTCGGGCGTTACCCTGCCGTAAACATCCTCGTTAACCATAAACACGGGAGCAAGGCCGCAGGCGCCGACACATCTGCACTCCTCAATGGAGAACTTGCCGTCTGCGGTGCATTCGCCGGGCTCAATGCCGAGCTCAAGGCAGATTCGGTCAAGCACATCCTGAGAGCCCTTGACATAGCAGGCTGTTCCGAGGCAGACGGAAACATTGTATTTGCCCTTGGGTGAAAGAGCAAACTGAGCGTAGAAAGTTGAAACACCGTAAACTTTCTCGAGGGGAACATCCATTCCCTCCGCTATCATCACCTGAACCTCAAAGGGAAGGTAACCGTAAATTGACTGAGCCTGCTGCATAACGTGCATAAGAAGGTGTTTGTCGTCCTTGCACTCTTCAATAACCGCCTTCAGCTGAGCTTCCTGCTCGGGAGTGCCGGAAAAGGGATTCTTGCTGATTTTTTTAAGCATAAGCCGTTCCTCCTGAAAACTTTACTGTATTCAAACCGTTAAGACGGATTAAGCCGCCGCAAAGCACGGTTTACACCATCTTATCGAGTCTGATTTATAATTTTCCCTTATTATATCATATCATTTTTCAAAATACCACCTTTTTATTTTATTCGGGCGAAAAATTATTTGTCAATATACAGCAATATTTACAACATTTCGCCGAAAAAGAAAAGAAAAAGTTATCAATTCTTTTCTTTACATTTGGGCGCGGGCGTAATATAATTATAATGGAAATATTTTTGCTGAAAGGAAGTATGTGATTTATGAAAACCTGCTTCAACTGCGGAGCACAGCTTGACGACGCCGCAAAATTCTGCTCCTATTGCGGAGCCTCTCAGACGGCAGAGCAATACAACCCCGGCAATGTGCCCCC
>JAZUJM010000066.1:0-1607 GCA_045642785.1 Acutalibacteraceae bacterium
CAGTCCACTTAAGTGGGCTGTTGTTTTTTTCAAAAGGGGGATTGAACTCCGAGGGCAGTTCGGGCAAAGCGAGGTATATCATATCGTAAACCGATATATCATTCGCATGAAGACAAGAAATCTTTCTTAATCTTTTTATTCGTTTTTACACGCGAAAACCGCGTTACCCACTTTTCAAAATCGAATTTATATGATAAAATAATTATAACTCTATAAAAAGGAGAATAATTATGGCGAATCAATATTACTGCGCTAAGGAAAACGGCAAGCTCCACTATCCGCACACCATTTTAACGGGCTTCGGTTTCCTGGCATCCTCTATCGCATGGGCGATTTACGACCCCTATATCACAAAAATCCTCAACCGTCTGCTTGACGCAAGCCCGCTTATCACCTCCTGGAGCACCAAGCTCAACGAGATGTTCCCCGCGCTTGCAAAATTTGCCGAGGCAAACGGCGAAAATGTCGGCACAGCCGCCGGCGGAATCACCCTTGTTCCGCTTTTCATCGGCATTATAATGACCTTTGATAACATATTCGGCGTTATCTTCCAGCCCACCTTCGGCAAGCTTTCCGACAACACCCACTCCCGCTTCGGCAAGCGCCGCCCCTATGTTATCTACGGCGCCCCGATTTCGGCTCTTCTTTTTGCCATAATCCCGCTTATTGCGGTTAAAACCGGCTCCCTGCCGCTCACAATGCTCTTCATCATCCTCTTTGTGTTTGTTATGTCGCTGTGGAGAGCACCCGTTGTTGCCCTTATGCCCGACCTTACCCCCAGCGAGATTCGCTCCGAGGGCAACGCCGTTATCAACCTTATGGGCGGCCTCGGCAGCGCCATCGGTCTTGTTGCCGGCACAATAGTAACGGTTATTTACTGCGCCGTTACCGGTGTTGATTCAAAGGCTGCGGATTATGATGAATTCGTTACCTTCCCCTATGTTTTCCTGCTCGGCGCCATTATTATGATAATCGGTATGCTGGTTATCCTTTTCTTTGTTAAAGAGCCCGACAGCAGAATAAAAATAGTCGGCGAAGCCAACCGCGCGGCTGATGAGGCCGCAAAGGCCGCCGCCGAAAAAGAAGCCAAAAAGGCCGAAAAGGCTGCGCGCAAGGCAGAAAAGCTCAGCTCCTCCGAAAGAAAGAGCCTTATCTTTATGCTCGCAGGTCTGTTCTTCCTCTTCTGCGGCACCAACGCCGTTTCCACCTTCTTTGCCCTGTTTGCCGCTGAAATTCTCGGCAAAACCACCGCTCAGGCAACCGTTATGACCACCGCCTTTGCCGCCGCTTCGGCAATCGGCGCCATCCCCGCAGGCTGGCTCGGCAAAAAATACGGCCGCAAAAAGACCATTCTCGGCGGTCTGTTCATCTTCATAATTGCCTTCGGCGCTTATCTTCTCACCGCCAAGCTCGGCATTGACTCCCTCAGCGGAATCTTCATCTGGGTTGCCCTTATCGTGGGCGGCATTGCAAATATGTTCATCACCGTCAACACCCTTCCCCTTGTGCTTGAAATCGGCGGAATGGACAAGGTGGGCACATTCACCGGCTACTACTACACCGCCACCTTCTCCGCTCAGATTGCCACACCCATTATCTACGGCATT
>JAZUJM010000067.1:0-4030 GCA_045642785.1 Acutalibacteraceae bacterium
TACCAAACTCTCTTTTTAAGAAAATATTCGGGGTAATCATAGGCCTCGCCCTCAACATCCTGAGGCATTGCAAGGCAAACGGCTCCGGTTTCGGAAGGGTCGGTGAGCACACGCATGGCGTTAAGGCAGGCAGTCATAAGCTGCTCCGGGCGCACAACGCGATCCCAATAACGGCAAACAGCCTTAAAAGCATCGTTTGCGGTGGTGGAATAGCCGGTGGGCTGCTCTATCTGCTGCAAAACGGGATCCGGCTGGCGGCAGGCGAAGGTGTCACCGGGGAGAAGAAGAAGCGGGATTCTGTTTGCCGTGGCGGTGCCGGCGGCAGTTACCATATTGAGCGCGCCGGGGCCTATTGAAGAGGTGCAGGCAATAATTTTGCGGCGGATGTTCTGCTTGGCAAAGGCCATTGCCGCGTGAGCCATACCCTGCTCGTTGTGGCCCTGATAGAACTTTAACGAGTGGCCGCCCTGCTCCAGAGCCTGACCGATGCCGACAACACAGCCGTGGCCGAAGATGCCGAAAATGCCGTCAACAAACTTGGTTTCAACTCCGTCGAAGCAAACATACTGGTTATCGAGAAACTTAACGAGCGCCTGAGACATAGTGAGCTTCATTTTTATTCCTCCCGAAAATTCAGTTATTAATCAGCATTATATTACAAAGGATAATGTAATTCAATATTTTATTGCAAATCAGATAACATTGCCCGCAAACTGGCTGTTGTAAAGCGAGGCATAGAATCCGTTTGCCGCCATAAGACTTTCGTGTGTGCCCTTTTCAACGATTTTGCCGTGATTCATAACAAGAATGACATCCGCCTTGCAGATGGTGGAAAGGCGGTGGGCGATAACGAAATTTGTTCTGCCCTTCATAAGATTCTGCATGGCCTCCTGAATCTGAACCTCGGTTCTGGTATCAACTGAACTTGTGGCTTCATCAAGAATCAGAATGGCCGGGTCGGCAATAAGAGAACGGGCAATGGTTAAAAGCTGGCGCTGGCCGAGTGAAATGTTGGTGCCGTCCTCTTCAAGCACGGTGTCATAGCCGTCGGCAAGGGTTTTGACAAAGTGGTGAACCCTTGCGGATTTGGCGGCGGATTTGATTTCTTCCTCGGTGGCATTTTCACGCCCGTAGGCTATGTTTTCGGAAATGGTGCCGTTAAACAGCCATGTATCCTGCAAAACCATACCGAAAATGCTGCGCAACTTTTCACGCGGAATGGTTCTTATATCAACACCGTCAATCTCTATTGAGCCGGAATCAACATCATAAAAACGCATAAGCAGGTTTACCATGGTGGTTTTGCCCGCTCCGGTGGGGCCGACAATGGCCACAAGCTGACCCTTTTCAACTTCAAGGTCAAAATCCTCAATAAGCTTGGAATCCTTGTTGTAGCTGAAGCAGACATGGTTAAAACGAACCTTGGAGGGTGAATCGGAAATAACAGCCTCATCGCGGTCGGCAGGTTCCTCTTCATTCTGAAGCAGGGCAAAAACACGCTCCGCACTGGCAAGTGAGGATTGAAGACGGTTTGCGATATTTGAAAGGTCAATAACCGGGGAAATAAACATTTTTGAGTAAGCGATAAATGATGTAATCTGACCCACGGTCATCTTTGCCGAAACAACAAGCAGGCCGCCAGCTATGCAGATAACAACATAGCCGATGTTGCTGATAAAGTTGATAAACGGCATAAGGATGCCGGAAACGAACTGTGCCTTGCGGCTTTCTTCACGCAGGCGTTCATTGGTTTTATTAAACTCATCAATGGCGGTTTCCTCGTGATTGAAAACGCGCACTATCTTGTGGCCGGAGAACATTTCTTCAATATGAGCGTTGATATCGCCGGTTGTCTGCCATTGGCGGCGGAAATACACCTTTGATTTTCTGAGAATCAGCAGAGCAACCACCCCCGCGGGCGGAAGCACGGCTGCCGAAAGCAGGGTCAACTGCCAGCTGACGGTGAGCATAATGGCAAGAATACCGAAAAATGAAATCAAAGAGGTGATAATCTGAATGATGTTATGCTGCAGGGTGCGGCTTATGTTATCAACATCATTCATCATTCGGCTTAAAAGCTCGCCCTTGGCCTCGGAATCGAGCACGCTGAACGGCATAACCGAAATTTTGGCATTAATCTTTTCACGCAGGGAGCAAACCACCTTTTGGGTGACGCCCGCCATTGTGTACTGCTGAACATAGGAGAACAGGGAGCTGCCGAGATAAACGGCAAAAATCTTCAAAAGCGCCATACCAACCGAGCGCATATTAATCTGAGAGCCGGCAAGCTTCATTTTAACCTGCTCATTGATGGCATCAACCACATCGCCAAGCAGCAGAGGGCCGACGGTGGAAAGCACGGTGGCGAAAATTCCCGCAAAAAGCACAATGAGCATAAGCGCCTTGTAACCGGCAAGCTCGTGAAGAAGCATTTTGGCTGCTTTGCCGAAATTTTCAGGCTTTTCACCGGGCTTTTTGCCGCGCGGAGTGCTGTTCTGATATCTTGAACGAACTCTGTTCTGAGTTTCTTTTGCGTTGTTTTTATCTTTTTTGCTCATTTCGCCAAATCCTCCTTTGAAAGCTGGGATTCGACTATCTCGCGGTAAACGGAGCAGCTTTGCATAAGCTCGTCGTGAGTTCCCATTCCCACTGCTCTGCCTTCATCGAGAACGATTATTCTGTCGGCATCCATTATGGTGCCCACACGCTGGGCAACGATTATTACATTGGCATCCTTAAGGTCACGGCGGATATTCTGCCTTACCTTTGCATCGGTGGCAAAATCAAGGGCCGAGAAGCTGTCGTCAAACACAAAAATCTCTGCCTTGCTGATTATTGCACGGGCAATGGCAAGCCTTTGCTTCTGGCCGCCGGAAAAGTTGGTTCCGTTTTGGGTAACACGGGTTTCAAGCCCTTCTTCAAGCTCGGAAACGAAATCATAGGCGCAGGCGGTTTTAAGAGCATCAATTATTTCTTCATCGGTGGCATCCGGCTTGCCGAAACGGATATTTTCGGCAATGGTACCGCTGAAAAGCGTGGCCTTTTGCGGCACAAACCCGATTTTGGAATGAAGCTCCTTTAAAGTAACACGCCTGATGTCGGTTGAATCAATAACAACGCTGCCGACCGTGGCATCATAAAAACGGGGAATAAGATTAACAAGGGTGGATTTTCCGCAGCCCGTGCCGCCGATTATGGCGGTAACCTCCCCCGCTTTTGAAGAAAAGCTTATATCGTTGAGCACAGCTTCCTCCGCACCGGGATAGCCGAAGGAAACATTGCGGAATTCAAGCTCACCGTATACTCCCGGGGCAAAGCCGGAGGATTTTTCGGGCTCCTTAATGAGAGTTTCCATTTCAAGAACCTCATTGATTCTTTTTGCCGAAACCTCGGCGCGGGGCAGCATTATGAGCATTGCAGCCGCCATTGAAACGGAGAACACTATCATTATCATATAGAGCACAAACGCCTGCAAATCGCCCACAAGGTCGGAAATGTTTTTGGCCTGAGTGACCGGGTCCATAGCGTTAATCTGAGAACCGCCCATGCCGATAATGATAACAAGCAGGGTGAAAACAAGCATAACGGCAAGGGGAATAAGAAGCGCAAACAGGCGGTTAATCTTAAGCGCGATTTCGGTTAAGGAAAGATTTGCCTCACGGAAGCGTTCATCCTCATGCTCCGTTTTGTTAAAGGCACGGATTACACGGATGCCGGAGAGCTTTTCACGCAGCACTTTGTTAAGCTTATCGGTTCTTTTTTGCTCCACCTTAAAAAGCGGAACGACCTTTTTCTTGAACCAAACGGCAATGAGTACAATTATGGGAATAACAAAAACAATGGTGAGCGAAAGCTTGGGATTAAGGAAAATCGCCATAACCACACCGCCGATAAGCATTATGGGCGCGGTGATAATGGTACCCAGGCCGCTTAAAAGCAGCTCCTGAATCCTTGTAACATCATTTGTGCACCTTGTAATCAAAGAAGGAGTGCCGATTTTTTCAATATCGCATTCGGAAAGTGTTTCGGT
>JAZUJM010000068.1:0-5961 GCA_045642785.1 Acutalibacteraceae bacterium
AACTCGCCTTGAATTTGAGATATTTTTTCGTATGACAAGGAAGAGAAAGCAGCAAGGCTGGCGCCTTGCAATGACGATGACGCAGTCAGACGGAAAAATAGCCAGATTCAAGGTGGGTTCGGATTATCATCACTCGGTTAAGGAGAAATCAGATGAAAGCTATTGTATGTGTTGACAATAACTGGGGCATAGGCTCCAAAAATGATTTGCTTTATCATATCCCCGCCGATATGAGATTTTTTAAAGAGCACACCGTGGGCAATGTTGTTATTATGGGAATGGCAACCGTTCTTTCTTTGCCGGGTGCAAAGCCCTTAAAGGACAGAACAACCCTTGCCCTTTCCGATGACCCCGAGTGGCGCCCTGAGGGTGTTACGGTCTGCTCCTCTATTGATGAGCTTTGCGAAGAGGCGGCTAAATTTGACCCCGAAACGGTTTATGTCTGCGGCGGTGCCTCGGTTTATGCCCAAATGCTTCCGTTTTGCTCTGAGGTGCTTGTTACCAAGGTTAACGCGGGTGATAAAGAGGCGGAAAAATTCTTCCCCAATCTTGACCAAATGCCGGAGTTTGAGGTTGCAGAAGAGAGCGAAGAGCTTGAACACAACGGCCTCGGCTTCAAATTCGTTAAATATGTGAGAGTGGTAAATGAAGATGAAAACACTTCAGCAGATAGTTGACGAAAGCAAATACATAGTTTTTTTCGGCGGCGCCGGAGTATCTACCGAGAGCGGTATTCCCGATTTTCGCTCCGTTGACGGACTCTATAATCAAAAATACGATTATCCGCCTGAAACGATTTTAAGCCACACTTTTTTTGAAAGAAAACCCGAGGAGTTTTACCGTTTTTACCGTGATAAAATGCTCATTGAAGGCGTTAAACCCAATGCCGCACATTTAAAGCTTGCCGAGCTTGAAAGGGCGGGTAAGCTTAAGGCGGTTATTACTCAGAATATCGACGGACTTCATCAGGCGGCTGGCAGTAAGGCTGTTTATGAGCTCCACGGCTCGACCCTTCGCAATTACTGCACCGATTGCGGAAAATTCTTCGGCGTTGAGGCCGTAAAGCAGAGCAGGGGGATTCCCCGCTGTGAATGCGGCGGAATCATCAAGCCGGATGTTGTACTCTATGAAGAAGGGTTAGATGACAGTACCGTTTCCGGTGCCATTGAGCACATTATGCGTGCCGATACTCTGATTATCGCGGGCACAAGCTTAACCGTGTACCCCGCGGCGGGTTTTATCCGCTATTTCAGCGGCGAAAATCTTGTGCTTATCAACCGGGATAAAACCCCTATGGATGAAAAAGCGGATTTTCTCAGCCGTGAAAATGTGGGCAAGGTATTGGGCGGCATAATAATATAAATAGTTTATCCCTGTGCGGAAAATCAGACTCCGCACAGGGATATTTTGTTGGTCTTATTATTTTATTACCGGAAGCTTATCAAAGGCTTTTGCAAGCTCTTCATCACACGGAACATAATCTGTCATTCTGCCGTTATTAAATGTGTCATAAGCAGTCATATCAAAATAACCCGTTCCGGTCAAGCCGAAAAGGATGGTTTTGCTTTCGCCGCTTTCACGGCATTTAATCGCCTCATCGATTGCGGCCTTGATTGCGTGTGAACTTTCGGGGGCGGGCAATATACCCTCACAGCGGGAAAATTCAACTGCTGCTTTAAAAACATCGGTTTGCTTTGCACTTCTGGCCTCGTCTATATACCCGTCGTTGAAAAGCTTTGAAAGAATCGGCGACATTCCGTGATAGCGCAGGCCGCCCGCGTGTGAAGATGCGGGAATGTATTCACAACCGAGAGTGTACATTTTTGCAAGCGGTGTAACCTTGCCGGTGTCGCAGTAGTCATAATTGTATTTGCCCCTTGTTAAAGTGGGGCAGGAGGCAGGCTCAACCGCTATAAAATAAGGATTTTTTGTTCCGTTAAGCTTATCCTGCATAAACGGTGAAATAAGGCCGCCCAAGTTGGAGCCGCCGCCCGCACAGCCTATTACAATATCTGGATATTCGTCAATCATTTCCATTGCGGCTTTGCTTTCAAGGCCGATAATTGTCTGGTGAAGAAGCACCTGGTTGAGCACCGAACCAAGAACATAACGGCAGGAATCAGTATTTGCAGCCGCTTCAACCGCTTCCGAAATCGCACAGCCGAGCGAACCTGTGCAATCGGGCATTGCTTCAAGAATCTTTCTGCCGGCATTGGTTGTCATGCTCGGTGACGGAATAACCTTTGCACCGAAGGTTTCTATTATATTGCGCCTGAACGGCTTTTGCTCATAGCTGCCCTTTACCATATAAACGGTTAAATCAATTCCGAAATAAGCGCAGGCCATTGAAAGCGCGGTTCCCCATTGCCCGGCACCTGTTTCGGTTGTAAGGTGAGTGATTCCCTGCTGCTTTGCGTAATATGCCTGTGCAATGGCAGAGTTGAGCTTGTGACTGCCGGAGGTATTGCTGCCCTCAAATTTAAAATAGATTTTTGCCGGTGTTCCGAGCTGCTTTTCAAGGTTATAGGCACGGATTAACGGTGAGGGGCGGCAGGTGCGGTAATATTCAAGCACGGGGGCGGGAATGTCAATGTATCTTGTAACATTGTCAAGCTCTTGCTTTGCAAGCTCGTCACAGAATATGCCCGTCAATTCTCTGTAATCCGAAATCGGCTTTAAGGTTGCCGGGTTAAGCATTGGCTCGGGCAGCTCTTTCATATCCGCGCGAACATTGTACCATTTTTTCGGAATCATATCCTCCGGAAGATTGATTCTGTAGGGAACTGTTTTGTTTTTCATGATTTTTCTCCTTTTATTTTTTACAGGTTTTTGGAGAAAGAGCAAACAAAAAAGCCCTTGCCCCGAAATGGGACAAGAGCCTGTTCTCCTGCGGTACCACCCAAATTGACGCGAATCAACGCGCCCGCTTTTACAGCGTACAAACATACGCCCTTCCCTGATAACGGGTGAAGTCCCCGTCAGATACTACTTGCATTTCTGCTTTCGCTCTGCCCTCGCGGGTCCATTCGTTCTTCGCCTTACCTGCGCCATTTCACCTGCCGGCTGCTCTCTTTGAAGTGGTGTGAAGAAGTACTACTCCCGCTCATCGGTTTTGAATATTGATTGAATTATATCGCATTGCTTCCGGCTTGTCAATAGGAAAATGTCTCCGATTTGTTGACAACCGTTAATGATTTTGTTATACTTTTCACTAATAAAATATATCGGAAGGAAGATTGATTTTTATGAAATGTGCAATATACGGAGCGGGCTCACTCGGTACCGTTCTCGGCGCTTATATGACCAAAAACGGTGTGGATGTTGAGCTTGTTAACCGCAACAAGGCTCATGTTGAGGCCCTTAATGCCAAGGGTGCCCATATCACCGGAACTGTCGATTTCACTACTCCCGTCAAAGCTATCACTCCCGACCAGATGGAAGGCAAATATGATGTTTTCTTTCTTATGACAAAGCAGCTTTTCAACAAGGATGTTGTTACTTTCTTAAAGCCCTTTTTAACCGATAAGGGCGTTATCGTTACTCTTCAAAACGGTATTCCCGAGCCCGGCATTGCCGAAATAGTCGGCAAAGAGCACACTATGGGCTGCACCGTTGAGTGGGGCGCAACCATGTCTGCCCCCGGTGAGTGCATACTCACAAGTGATACCGATTCCCTCTCATTCCATATGGGCAAAATGGACGGCATTACCGACGAGCAGTTTAAAATGGTTAAGGATTTGCTTGAAAAGATGTGCCCCGTTCATTTTGAAGAAAATCTTCTCGGCGCCCGCTGGTCAAAGCTTCTTATCAATGCAACATTCTCCGGCCTCGGCACTGTTGTCGGCGGCGTTTTCGGCGATGTTTCCGAGGGCAAGGATGTTAAGCCCGTTGCAGTTCGCTGCATGAAAGAGTGCATTGATGTCGGCCGTGCAAGCGGTGTTACCTTTGCACCCGTTCAGGGCAAGGATATTACCAAGCTTTTCTATTACAAAACTGCAATCAAACGCGCATTTGCAATTATACTTCTGCCCATCGCCATGAAGAAGCACCGCGCCATTGAGCCATCTATGCTTCAGGACCTTAAGAAAGGCAAACCCTGCGAAATTGATGCAATCAACGGCGTTGTTTGTGAATTCGGCAAAAAGTACGGCGTTCCCACTCCGGTTAATGACAGAATAGTTGAGGTCATTAAAAAGGAGCAGGCAGGCGAGCTTAAGCTTGAGCACAAGAATATTGAACTTTTTAAGGACCTTCTTTAATGATTAACACGGTTTTTATTGATATTGATAACACTCTGCTTGATTTTAACCGCTGTGCCGCTTATTCCATGGCAGAGGCATACAAAGAAAAGGGCGTTGTATTTGAGGAATATATGTTCCGCGAGTTTAAAATAATCAATGATTCCCTTTGGCTGAAAATCGAAAAGGGTGAACTGACAAAGGCTCAGCTTCACGCCGTTCGCTGGAATATGATTTTTCAAAAGCTCGGCTTTGATTTTGACGGCCCTGCATTTGAAGAACGGTTCAGATTCTTCCTTAACCAAAGCTGTGTTAAGGTGGATGGCGCTGATAGTGCTTTGCAATATCTTTCCGGAAGATATACGGTTTGTGTTGCAAGCAACGGGCCTGAGGGTCAGCAGGTTAACCGCCTTAAAAGTGCGGGTATGCTGCCGTTTATCAATAAGGTTTTCACCTCCGAAAAAATCGGTTATCCAAAGCCGTCAAAGGAATTCTTTGATGCCTGCTTTTCGCAGCTTCCCGGCGTTTCACCCGAAGACTGTGTTATGATCGGTGATTCTCTTACCGCCGATATTGCAGGCGGTGCAAAGTACGGGATGAAAACCCTGTGGTTCAATTTTGCAAAGGAAGCTCTCAGCGGTGAAACTGTTCCCAATTATACCGTTGATTCACTTGACGATATCAAAAATTATCTTTAAAAATTAATCCTGCCGGATAAATCATCCCGATTTATCCGGCATTTTCCTTTTCAGCCGTTAACAGTTCTTTCGGCAATCTCTTTAAATACCGGTGCGCATGAAACCGCACCCTCGCCGCCGCTTTCTTTAAAAATGCAAACTGCGTATTCGGGATTTTCTGCCGGGAAATATCCCGCAAACCAGGCATCACAGATTTCGCCGCTTTCATCCCGTTTCCCGGTTTGCGCGGTGGCGGTTTTCCCGGCAACGGCAAATGAAGGCCTCGCCCTTGTGCCCGTGCCTTTTTCCGTAACATCCTCAAGAAAAGAGCGCAGCTTTTTTGCTGTATTCTCGCTTATGGCACGGTAAACGGGTGTTTCCTGTTCATACGGCTTATATTCCCCTTCGCTGCTTCTTGTTCCGAGAATCAGCCTCGGCGTGCGAAAAATGCCGTTTGAAGCAATGCAGCTCATCATTGCGGCAACCTGAACGGGCGTTGCAAGCAGAGTGCCCTGACCGAATGAAAGATTAGCCTTTGCGGCAGGGGAGTCAAGCTCGTTTACCGACGGCAGATTTCCGCCTGAGGATACTAACCGCGGTGCCAATACCGTTTCATTGCCGAAGCCGAGCGCTATGGCGCAGTCAACTATACTTTGGCGGGCTAAAAGCTGAGATAAACCGATAAAATAGATGTTGCATGAACGGCACATTGCCTGCCGCATATCAAGTATACCGTGCCCGGAACGCAGGTGACAATGGAACTTTACTTTGCCTATTTCCGTTTCTCCCCCGCAGTCAAGGCAAAGCTCCTCGGCTATTCCGTTTTCAAGTGCGGCGGCGGCAATCACGGGCTTGAATGCCGACCCGAGCGGATAAGCGGAAAAAGCGCGGTTTAAAAACGGAGAATCGTCCCTGCTTAACGATTCGCCTGGCTTTTCCGGGTTAAATGCGGGACGTGAGGCGCAGGCAGCGATTTCTCCGCTGCTGATTTTTATTACCACCGCCGCGCCTTTGTCCACTCCGCCGCTGTCAAGCGCATTTTCGGT
>JAZUJM010000069.1:0-6905 GCA_045642785.1 Acutalibacteraceae bacterium
AAAACGGTGACGCGCAAGGTTTATGTTGATGTTGTGCTTTTGCAGGGAAAAGACGGCAAAAGCAGGCCGCTCAGAATACTTTGGGAAGACGGAACGGTTTACTGCATTGAACGCCTTTTGAACCGAAGCTGTGCCAAATCCCGAAAGGTGGGCGGCGGAAATATGCGTTACACCGTTCAGATAAACGGAAAAGAGACCTTCCTTTTTGAAGAGGAAGGTCGCTGGTTTGTGGAAGCAAAACTTATCTGAAAAGGTCTACAATAACAAAAACGAAGCTGACGACGGTATTGATTATTGAATTGAAAAGCTTTAAAACCGGGGAGTCGCTCTCATCGTAGGAGTTGCCCTCCTGCTTTTCAAATCTGTCGTTTCCTCTTTTTACGCTGCCTTTATAGATATAAAGCTCGTTGTCATAATTTAATATATCATCCTCGTGAAGGGTGATAAGGCGAAAACCGTAGGGACCTGTTTTGGCAAATTCACAGCCATAGGTGAAGCCGAGCTCTATTCCGTCATAAACGCCTGTAAAGCCTTCAACATGCTCATGGCCGAAATATGCACCCACAACATCACCGGTTTCTTTCCACGCCTTAAACTCGGCACTTTCGCCGCCCGGGGCATAGGTGAAAACATTCTTGCCGGTTGAGGTTTCGGGGTTAAGCCTGAAAAATTTTACGCCGGAGGCCTTGGAGCCGCTTTCCCACGGAGCACACTCAACAAAAAGGTTGCCTATCTCAGGCACTTCTACATGCTGAAAAGCAAATGAGGGTATCATTTCACCGCCGTTTTCCTCTGCGAGGGAAGCGGCCTTTGCTTTGTACCATTCCACCTGCTCGGCACAAACCTCGTGCTTGCCGGTATCCATAAGCCAAAGGTTGAACTTTGCTTTGCCGTCGCCGCCCTTGATAAGCAGATTGTAGTCAATTCTGCCCTCGGAATCATTGCTCATATCCACCGCAAGGCAATGGGGATAGGCGGAGTATATTTCGAGCCATTCAGCTGTTGAAATTGAGCATTTATAATCATTGTTGCCTTGCGCTATGGCATAGGGAACACCCGTTTCTTCAAGAATCGAAAGCACGGCGTCAACGGCTGTTTTTATGTTTTCAAGTGTTTCATCGTGAAGAATCTCGCCCTTTTCATAAACGCAGACTCCCTCGCGAAAGCTTTCATCATCAATGCCCAAATCACCTATTCTTTTATCCTCAACAACATCACCGGTGAAAACAATAAGGTCGGGCTTTGCGTATTCAACTGATTTTTTTACAAAGTTGAGCATATCATATGCGGGGTTCTGGTCATCCTGAGAGTCGGTTATGTGAAGAATTTTAAAGGTTCCGTCTGAATTGAATTTAAGTTCGGCGGCTTCATTATCCGCACCCGCAAGGCAAAGCGGGCAGGCAAGCATTAAAACCGCAAGCAGAAGCGAAAGTAATTTTTTCATAATATCATTCTCCGATTATCAGAATAAAGCTGAAAGTCTTGTGAAAACCGAGTAAACGAGCGAATATAAAAGACTGAAAAGATTGAAAAGGTTGTTTTGCTTAAGGTAATCAACCGCAAATGAGAAAATTGAGGATTCAATCGGCGTTCCCGTGAATGCGGAATCGGATGATGAACCGGAAGCAGCCTTTTCGCCGTTAACCACGGTAAAATCAAGCGTTCTTTGACCATAGGGTGTAATTGTGCCGCTTGCACGGTAAACTATGTTAATTGCGGCCTTTGCGCCGGAAACCTGCGGAATTGTGCCGGTAAACGGAACTTTGATTTCTCCGCCGGCGGGAATTTTTCTGCCGCCGCTCAAGTCAAAATCAAGGTCCATTCCGTCGGCGGTGATGCCGAGAATCGTTATCTCACGGTCGTTCCTTGAAAGGTTGCGAATGGTGATATATGAATCATCGGATGATACAAAGCCGTCTTTCTTTTCGCCGAAAGCCGCCCAGACGGCATAGGAGGGGTTGGAGGACTGGTGGAACTGAGGATAATCGGCGCTGCTGTAAACATCAGTTAATTCGTCTGTGAGGGTGAGGAGCATCATAAGCTCTTCGGTGTAATCATCCTTGAAGGTCATACCGTGGAAAAGGCCGGAAACAAACCATGTGTTATCGGGCAGATAAGCGGTGGAGGCATCAACGGTCATTGAGGGTGAAACCTTGTTCTTTCCGCCGCAGTCATTAATCTGTGTGTAACCGTCGGGAAAACGCTTGCCGTAATCGGCGCAGGTTGCACCCGTTGAGCTGGATGTGAAAATAACGCCGTCGGCGTTGATTGCCTTGCCGGTGGTGCTGTTGATATCCGTGCCGGCAACGATGGAAACATTCATTCCGTAATCATCAATACACTGCCTGAGCTTTTCACCCATTGAGGGCATAATGGTGTAGTGCATATAGTCGCTGTCTTTGATAAGCTGTGCGTTTTCAACAGGGTCAAGCCATTTGGCTTTCATTTCTTCATAAATATCCGAGGGGCAGAAATCCCAAACGCTTCCCCAGTTGCCGGTAATTGAGAAAAGATAGGGAACAAGGTTGTTGAGAACATCATCAAGGAAGCCGAGCTCCTGAGCCTCAACAAGCCAGTGCCAGTCATCCTCCCACATCATACCGCTTTCAATGAAGTTAAGAAGATTGAGCTCGTCAAAATTAATATCCTCGGCAAGGATATCATAAAGCAGGCAGGCGCCGCCTATTGCGGGAACGGTGAGGCAGGCGTTGTCAACATCCTGCTTGTAGCCGTAAAGATTAAGATATGTTGCAGTTACCTGACCGCCGTGGCTGACGGCAAGAATATTAACCTTTTCAACATTGTCGCGCTCTTTGACCTGCTGAATGAAATTATCAAGCTCATTCGCACAGTAAACTGCGCCCCTGCGGAAATCAACATTGAAGTTGTAAACCTTCTCCATGCCGATATATTCTTCCGCTTCACCCATTATTTCGGTTTCAAACTGATAGGACATATCGCCGAATTTATCATACATAACCTTGGCGTTTGAGGATTCGGCGGTGGGGAACATAAGCTGAACATTCTCTTTGCTTGTGCCGTCGGGGTTGCATTTCATATCCTTTGTAAGGTTAACAAACTCTTTGCCCACAACATCGGCAAGCACCTTTGCATTGCCCTGCGTAAGTGCGCCGATTCCAATGCCTATCTGAACTATTCTTTTAAGCACAAGCTTGATAACCTCATTAAAATCAAGGCCCCAAATCTGCTGTTGTGTTCCGTCTTCATTCACTTTTGCAAGTGCAGAAGAGGTGTAACCCGCGACCATAATAACCGGGTATTCGGTTATTTCAACTGAGCTGTCAATGGCATTTACCGCAACGGTGCAGGGGAGAACTGCCATTAAAATGCAAAGAAAAACCGCAATTATTTTTTTCATTATCATTTCTCCTCAATTTTTATTAATTTTCACGGAACGGGGTGCTTATGTTGCGAACGCGGAAGCTGACCGGCTCACGGTCACAGTTAAAGCGATAAACACTCAAAGCAAGCCCTATGCCGAGATAAACGCACATATTTGATGAACCGCCGCTGCTGATAAAGGGAAGTGTAATGCCTATGCAGGGTAAAAGCGCAAGGCACATGCCGATGTTGATTATTGACTGTGAAGCAATCATAAGCGCAACACCTGTGCAGATAAGATTGCCGCTGAAATTAGCGGATTTTTTACCGTCGGATGAAAGGCGAAGAACAATAACGGTGAGCGCCGCAAGCAGAAAGATACAGCCGAAAAATCCGAGTTCCTCTGCAATAACGGTAAAAATCATATCGCTGCCGTTAACCGGTACATACCCTGACTGGGTTAAAGCGCCTTTGAGGAAACCGTCACCCTTTAACATTCCGGAACCTATGGCGCGAAGCCCTCTTTCCTGCTGATAAATTACCGATTTATATTTTTCCTCGGTTAATGCCGAGGGATAATAAATTGCAAGAAATCTGTTCTTTTGGTGCTCGGCAAAGAATTTAATCCACAGTATCGGTGCCGCAACAATCGCCCCGACACCCGCAACGGCAAAATAGCGAAGATTGAGCCCGGCCATAAACATCATACCCACAAAAATAACAAGGAAAACAAGGGCGGAACCGAGGTCGCCGGTTAGAATAACAAGCCCGGTGGGAACAAGACCGTGAAGGCAGAGCAGAGCAACATTCTTTATTGAATTAAGCTCTTCTTTAACCGAGTCAAGGTGGGTTGCAAATGTTATGATAAATCCGATTTTAACAAGCTCCGACGGCTGGAAATATATTACCTTAAGGTCGTACCAGCACTTTGAGTCCGGGCGGTCGGGAGGAGCCCAGCCGAATTTAAACAAGCCCACAAGCAGAATAATGCCGACTATTGCTATAATCGGCGAAAGCCTTAAAAACAGCTCATATTCAAAATTGGAAATGATAAAGCCGATGCAAATTCCTATTAGTGAACCGAGAATAGTCGATAAACATTCTTTTGCTATAAATGAACCCTCGGGAATCGAGCGGTAAGTTGCGCTGTATACCATTAAAGCACCGAAAGCTGAGGTTATTATGCAGGCAATAAGCAGAAACCAGTCTGTTTCTTTAAGTATATATTTAAGGGTTGAATTTCTTCTCGTTTTTCTCACCAACTTTATAATGTAATGTATTTTATTATTATATTATTTTTTGTTTTTAAATTCAAGTAAAATTATTGATATTCGGTACTTTTGTGTTATAATAAATCGAAATGATTATTAACTTCTGAGGTCTGATATGGAAATTATCAACTCCTTTTCCGCCGCCGAAACTGAGAGGGTCGGTGAGCGTGTGGGCCAAATAATAAAAGATAACTCCGTTGTTGCTCTTTTCGGTGACCTCGGCGCGGGCAAAACCGCATTCACCCGGGGCGTTGCACGCGGAATGGGCATCAACTCGGATGTCAGCAGCCCCACCTTTGCGCTTGTGAATGAATACAAGGGTAACGGGCGATGCCTTTATCACTTTGATATGTACCGCATAAACGGCTGGGATGATTTATATTCCACCGGTTACTTTGATTACCTCGAATCCGGCAGCGTGCTTGTTATTGAGTGGAGTGAAAATATCGAATCCGTTTTGCCGGAGGATTATATCAGAGTGGAAATCACAAAATGTGAAAATGAAAACGAAAGAATCATAAAAATCGGAAGGGGTGAAAAGCTTGAAGATATTGGCTGTTGACAGCTCTGCAAAATCAGCAAGCGCTGCCCTTTGTGAGGATGAAAAGCTTATTTCGGAGGCTTTTGTCAATATCGGCCTCACTCACAGCGAAACACTTATGCCGATGATAGATTCCGTTCTTAAAAATTCAAAAACCGATATCAGCGAGGTTGATTCCTTTTGCGTTACAGTCGGGCCGGGATCTTTTACGGGTGTAAGAATAGGCGTTGCAGCGATTAAAGGGCTTGCTCATCCGCAAAAAAAGCCTTGCGCCGGTGTTTCCACGCTTGAGGCAATGGCGATGAATGCGGCTGATTTTGACGGCATAATCTGCTGCTCAATGGATGCAAGGTGTGGCCAGGTTTACTGTGCTCTGTTCTCCTGCTCAAAAAAAGAAATAAAAAGATTAACAAAAGATATTGCAATTTCACTTGATGAGTTATACAATATATTGTTGAAATACGATGAAAAGATTCTTTTTGTCGGCGACGGGGCAGAGCTCTGCTTTAACTCATTCGGGGCGAAAATTAAAAATGCTTCGCTTGCGGGGGAGTCAATTCGTTATCAGCGCGCCTACGGTGCCGCGCTTGCGGCGCTTAAAAATGGTGAAGCGGCATTTGCTCCGCCTCAGGAGCTTTCACCCGTCTATATTCGCCCGCCTCAGGCGGAGCGTGAACTTAAAAAGAAAAAGGAGAGTAATTAAAATGATTGCTGTTGGCTGCGATCACGGCGGTTACGAGCTTAAATGCGCCGTGCTTAAACATCTTGAAGAAAAGGGTATTGAATTTAAAGATTTCGGCTGCTATTCATCCGAATCGGTTGATTATCCCGTTTACGCCGAAAAGGCTGCAAGGGCTGTTGTTTCCGGCGAATGTGAGCTCGGCCTTCTGTTCTGCGGCACCGGTGTCGGCATTTCAATGGCTGCCAACAAGGTTCGCGGAATCCGTGCCTGCTGCTGCTCCGATGCTTTCTCGGCAGAGATGACAAGGCAGCACAACAATGCAAATATGCTTTGCCTCGGCGGCAGAGTTGTGAGCATTGAAAAAGGCATTGAGCTCGTTGACATCTTCCTTTCCACTCCGTTCAGCGGTGATGAAAGGCATCAGAGAAGGATCGATCTTGTTACCGATCTTGAAAACAGGTTTTAATTAT
This sequence comes from Acutalibacteraceae bacterium, assembly GCA_045642785.1. Classification (GTDB taxonomy): domain Bacteria; phylum Bacillota; class Clostridia; order Oscillospirales; family Acutalibacteraceae; genus CAG-177. Next base: position 6,307 of record JAZUJM010000069.1, read on the forward strand.
TTTCTATAAAATCGGAGGAATAAATAATGGGAAAAGTTACAGTTCTTGATCATCCGCTTATTCAGCACAAACTCACTTTTTTAAGGAATGAGAAAACCTCTTCCAAGGATTTCCGTGAGCTTGTAAGCGAAATCGCAATGCTTATGTGCTATGAGGCTACAAGAGATCTTCCTCTTACTGAGGTTGAAACTCAGACCCCGGTTGCCCTTGCAAAGACAAAGGTTCTTTCCGGCAAAAAACTTGCCTTTGTTCCGATTCTTCGTGCAGGTCTCGGTATGGTTGAAGGTGTTCTCAATCTTGTTCCCTCGGCAAGGGTCGGCCACATCGGACTTTACCGTGACCCCGAAACCCTTAAGCCTGTTGAATATTACTGCAAGCTGCCCGCTGATATTGAGGAGCGTGAGGTTATCGTTCTTGACCCGATGCTTGCTACCGGCGGTTCCGCGATTGATGCCATTACTCAGATTAAGCTCAGAAATCCCAAATCAATTAAATTCATGGGCCTTATCGCTGCCCCCGAAGGCATAAAAGCTCTTACAGAGGCTCATCCCGATGTTGATATTTATGTTGCAGCTGAGGATGAAAAGCTTAACGAGCAC
>JAZUJM010000070.1:0-1909 GCA_045642785.1 Acutalibacteraceae bacterium
GACAGATTCTATAAGGACCTTGAATTCGGAACAGGCGGCCTTCGCGGCATTATGGGTGCCGGTGCAAACCGTATGAATATCTACACCGTCAGCAAAGCCACTCAGGGCCTTGCCGATTATCTCAATGCCGAGGTCTGCGGCGAAAAGAGCGTTGCCGTTGCCTATGATTCACGCAACAACTCACGCGATTTTGCATTCAGAACAGCCGGCGTTCTTGCCGCCAATAATATAAAAGTATATCTTTTTGAAACTCTTATGCCTACTCCGGTGCTTTCCTTTGCCGTTCGCCATCACAAGTGCAGCGGCGGCGTTGTGGTAACCGCAAGCCACAATCCCAAGGAGTATAACGGCTATAAGGTTTATGATTCAAAGGGCTGCCAGCTTGTTCCCGACCTTGCGAATAAGGTTATCGGGTGCGTTAATGCCGTTACCGACCTTAAAGCCATTCCCTGCATGGAGCACGACGAGGCGGTAAAGAGCGGTCTTATTGAAATGATAGGCGAAAACACCCTCAACGCTTTTCTTGCCGAGGTCAAAAAGCAGTCGCTTTATGATGAACCTTCGTCACTTAAGATTGTTTACACTCCGCTTCACGGCACCGGCAATATCCCCGTGCGAACAATCCTTAATAATATGAATGTTTCTATAGTAAAGGCGCAGGAGCTGCCCGACGGCAATTTCTCCACCGTTCGTTCTCCCAACCCCGAGGAAAAGGATGCACTCACCCTTGCTTTAAAGCAGGCGGAGGCTGAGGATGCCGATATCGTTATCGGCACCGACCCGGACTGTGACCGTGTGGGCATCGGCGTTAAGCACGACGGCGAGTTTACTCTTTTCACCGGTAATCAGACCGGCGCTCTGCTTATGGATTTCATCCTCACAATGAAGCAGGGGAGCTTCGGCAAAAATGCAACCGTTGTTAAAACCATCGTTACAAGCGAGCTCGGTGCAAATATAGCAAAGAGCCACGGCCTTGATGTTGTTGAAACTCTTACCGGATTCAAGTATATCGGCGAGCAGATTTGCAAATATGAAGAAACCGGCGAGCGTGAATATGTTTTCGGCTATGAGGAAAGCTACGGCTACCTTGCGGGAACCCACGCAAGGGATAAGGATGCCGTTGTTGCCTCCATGCTTATCGCTCAGATGGCGGCCTATTACAAAAATAAAGGCCTCACTCTTTGGGATGTGCTTCAGAATATCTATAAAAAGCACGGCTTCTACCTTGACTGCCTTGATAACTATGTGCTCAAGGGCAAGGAGGGCGCACAGAGAATCCGAGAAATAATGGATATCTTCAGAAAAGACGGCACCACAATAATCAATGATATTAAAGATATTAAGGACTATGCCCCCGGTATCGACGGACTGCCCAAGGAAAATGTTTTAAAATATGTTTTCACAGACGGTTCGTGGATGGCGATTCGTCCCTCCGGCACGGAACCCAAGCTCAAAATCTACTATTCAATTCGCGGCAACTCAGCCGATGAAGCGGCAGCCCGCCATGAGGCAATAAAGGCCGCGATGGATTCGGTCATCAACGCCTGAAATTATTAAAGTGTTCACAGCCCCTACGGCGGGCAGGGTGATTAAACTCTGTGAGCCGTAGGGGCTGTTGTATTTATTACATCTATATATAGTGCGCCCGATTTTTTCGATGGAAGAAAGAAAAGAAAATTAGTGAAAAAATTTGAAAAAATTTGAAAAATAGGGTTGACATTCCGAAAGGGTTGTGATATATTACTCAAGCACCCCAAACGACGGGTGCCGCACCTTGAAAATTAAACAACGATTTGAAAAACCCTTGAAGATTAAATTTGAGTTTGAGAAATACTCGAACAAACAGTAATTTGGGAAACCAAAAATAAAGCCAGCAATGGCAAGAGCGATTAAGCTCTGAGAATTAGAT
>JAZUJM010000071.1:0-1766 GCA_045642785.1 Acutalibacteraceae bacterium
TTTCACAGCAGCTTATTCCGAAGGTAAGCGGAGGCAGAGCTGTTGCAACCGAGCTCCTTTTTGCAAACTCTGCAATCCGCAACCATATCCGTGAGGGCAAAACCTTCCAGATTCCCACCACAATGCAAACCGCAAAAAGGCAGGGAATGCACCTTATGGATGATTCAATTTATGACTTGTATACCCGCGGCAAAATCTCCGGTGAAAACGCACTTTCATTCGCGGTTGACCGTGAAGCTTTGAGCCGTAAAATATTCTGATATTTATTTTAACGGAGGTGACATTCAATGGCGGAATTTACCTATACCGCTTTGAACTCAACCGGTAAAGAAGTTAAAGGCAACATCACAGCCGATAACCGTGAGGATGCTTTAACAAAAATCAAACAAAAGAACTTAACTCCCATGGATGTTAAAGAGGCAACCGCCCTTAACAAAAGCATGGAGTTCGGTTTTCTTCAAAAGCAGCCCAAGGCCCGCGATATGTCCGTTTTCTGCCGCCAGATGGTTTCAATTTTAACCGCCGGCATAGGAATAGGCGCCGCACTTGAAATGCTGGGCGAGCAAACCGAAAACAAAGTGCTTGCAAATGCCATAAGGGGCTGCCGGATGAAGATTGAGGGCGGCTCAACTTTCCACGACGCCATGCAGGATTATAAATGTATGAGCGGCATCTTTTCAACCATGATTGCCGCGGGTGAGGAATCCGGCAACCTTGAAACCTCCTTCACCAGAATGGGCGACCGCTTTGAAAAGGATGAAAAAACAAAAGCACTTGTTAAAAAGGCAACCTCCTACCCCAAGATAGTTGGCATAATTGCCGTGGCGGTTGTTGTGTTCATGCTTGTTTTCCTGGTTCCCAAGTTTGAGGATATGCTCGGCGATATGGGCACTGAAATGCCCGCAATCACAAAGGCGGTTGTCGGCGCCAGCCGTTTTGTTATGAAAAGGTTTTATATTATAATACCGATTATTGTCGGTATTGTTATTGCAATCAAGCGCTTTTCCGCAACCACCTTCGGCACACATTTTATGGACCAGCTAAAAATGAAAGTGCCCATCTTCGGCAATCTTACCGTTAAGCAGGCCTGCTCCAACACCATGAGAACCATGGCAACCCTTCTTGCTGCCGGTATCGGAATGCTTGACGCAATGGAAATAACGGCAAACACAATGACTAATGTATTTTATAAAGAGGCCCTGCTTGATGCCAAGGTTGAGGTTGCCCAGGGCACCCCGTTTTCGGAGGCTCTGGAACGAACCAAACTCTTCCCACCGATGATTGTGCACATGGTCAGAATAGGTGAAGAAACCGGTAACCTTGTTGGTATGTTTGACCGTGCAGCAGACTATTATGATGAAGAGGTGCAGCAGGCAACCGAGCAGGTTACCGCTGCCATTGAACCCATGGTAATTGTTGTGCTTGCCGGTGTTGTCGGAACAATCATAATTGCCCTTATGGCGCCCATGATGAGCATGTACACAGGCCTCGATAACCTGTAATTCGTATTTGTAACATTCTGTAATATTTTTGTAATTGTGATGTAATTGACTTTTGCAGCTAATTCGGTATAATGAAGACAACAAAAGCAATTCGGTTTCAGGCCTTAAGTCTTCCGGGAGAGCAATCGCACCGGTTGAATTAAACGGTAAGGGGGTTGAATGCTCCGTCCCGTAAGGGGAAAGATTTAAGGATGAAATATAAAAAATTTTATAACATAGGAGGTTATCCGTTATGTTAAAGAAGGCTCGTCAGAATAAGAAGGG
>JAZUJM010000072.1:0-9543 GCA_045642785.1 Acutalibacteraceae bacterium
TGTGTTATTATTAATACATTAACATCCGCTTTTTGCGGATGAATTGATTTGACGGAGGTTTATTATGGCGGAGAAAATCAAAGTTGCCGTTATCGGCTGCGGAACCATTGCCAATTCCGCTCACATCCCGGCGTATCTCAAAAACGATGATGTTGAAATCAAGTATTTTTGCGACATCATCCCCGAAAGGGCAGACGGCTGCGTTGAAAAATACGGCTGCGGCAAGGCGGTATATGATTATCACGAAATTCTGAACGACCCCGAGCTCAATGCTGTTTCGGTTTGCACCCACAATGATTTTCACTCAATCATTGCAATAGATTTTATGAAGGCCGGCAAGGATGTCCTTTGCGAAAAGCCTGCCGCAAGGATTCTTTCCGAGGCACTCGAAATGCAGAAGGTTGCCCACGAAACCGGCAGAATCCTCAATATCGGTGTCTGCAACCGCTTCGGCACCAATGTTAACCATGTTAAAAAGATGATTGATGACGGCGAGCTGGGCGAGGTTTATCATGTTTATGCCTCCTTCCGTGCCTACCGTTCCATTCCCGGCATAGGCGGCGATTTCACCACCAAGGCTGCCTCCGGCGGCGGAGCCCTTATTGACTGGGGCGTTCACTACATCGACCTTCTTCTTTATTGCTGCGGCGAGCCCAAGCCCATAACCGCTTCCGGCGAAGCGTTCTGCAAGCTCGGCAAAAACATAAAGGATTATGTTTACACCGGAATGTGGGCAGAGGATACAAGAAACCCCGACGGTATTTATGATGTTGATGACAGCGTGGTGGGCCTTGTCCGCACAGACGGCCCCGTTATCAGCTTCAACGGCGCATGGGCGCAGAATATCAATCAGAGCGAATGCTTTATCGATTTTATGGGCACAAAGGGCGGCATCAGGCTTCAGTACTGCGGCGATTTCAAATACTGGGGCGTCAAAGACGGTATGCTTACCGAAATGGCGACAAAATACAATTCGGTCAATTTCTATGAGGAAGAAATCAAGTCGTTCATCGACTGCATAAAGACCGGCAAACACAATCAGGCTTATATTGACTATGCTGTTGAAACCTCAAGAATCATGCAGGCAATCTATGATTCTTCTGAACAGCACAGGGAAATAGTAATAGAAAGATAAACGGAGGAACAGAAAAATGGATGTAAGGATTTTCAAAAACGAGGAAGAAATAGGAAAGGCCGCAGGTCAGTTTTATGTTGACTATGTTAACGAGAACCCCGAGTGTGTTCTCGGCCTTGCAACGGGCGCAACACCCGTGCCCACCTATGAGTATATTGCCGAACAGTGCAAAGAGGGCAAGGTGAGCTTCAAGGGCGTTTCCACCTTTAACCTTGATGAATATTGCGACCTGCCCAAAACTCACAAAAACAGCTTTTATTCCTTTATGGTGGACAACCTTTTCTCAAAGGTTGACATCAAGGCGGAAAACATAGATTTTCTTGACGGCAACACCGACCCCGAGCAGGAGAGCAAAAGATACGAAAAGGCCATTGAAGCCAAGGGCGGCATTGATGTTCAGCTTCTCGGCATCGGCAGAAACGGTCATATAGCTTTCAACGAGCCTGCCGACGAATTCTCCGGCGAAGCTTACAAAATCAAGCTCACCGATTCCACCATTGAGGCAAACTCCATTTATTTTGACGATGTTCCCATGCCCCGCTACGCAATGACAATGGGCATAGGCTCCATTATGAAGGCAAAGAAGATAGTCTTCATAGCCACCGGCGCTTCAAAGGCTCAGGCTGTTCACGATATGATAAAGGGCGAAGTTACTCCTCATTGCCCCGCTTCAATCCTTCAGAAGCACGATGATGTTATAGTTTTCATTGGCGAGGCTGCTGCTGCGCTTCTTTGATACCGATTTGAGGAAGGAGAAAGAGGATGGCACATTTCGATATTCCGTTCGTTGATAAAAACTCCGAACGAAAAATGTATGCCCAGCGTGTTTACAGAATAATCGAGCAGCTTTCGGGCAGAATATTCCGCGATGCTGTTGACGCGGGCGATTTCCTTTTCCGTGACGGTCAGTTCAAGCTCAGCGACCTTGACAAGGGCGAGTGGACCCCATTCGGCAAAAACGATTACTGGGGCTACAAGGAGCAGTACTGCTGGTTCAAACAGACAGTCACCATCCCCGAGGAATTCAAGGGTGAAACCGTGGTTTACGAGCTTAAGCCCTATCCCTATGAGGGCTGGCGCAACAGAGCTCAGCAGTTCATAGTTTTTGTTAACGGCAAAATGGTGCAGGGCATTGACCCGTGGCACACCTATATCCGCCTTGCGGATAAAGCCGAGGGCGGCGAAACCTTTGATATAGCTCTCAACGCCTACTGTGATGACTGGGAATTCCGCGGTACGGCTCAGCTTAAGGCGGAGCTTAAAATTCTTGATGCCGCAGTCAACGACCTTTATTATGACCTTTCCGTTCCGTGGGAGGTTGCCCACAATTACGACCAGGAATCACTTGCAAGAATAGATATAATCAAGGCTCTTGATGAGGCTGTTTCGCTTCTTGAGCTGTGCACCCCGGATTATGAGGTGTTCATTGATTCCGTTCGCAAAGCTTCCGCCTATCTTCACGAGAACCTTTACGGTGAAAAGGGCGAGGTTACAACCTCGGTTATCGGCCACACCCACATTGATGTTGCCTGGCTTTGGAGATTAAGGCAGACAAGGGATAAGGCGGGCCGCTCCTTTGCAACCGTTATCAACCTTATGAAGGAGTTCCCGGAGTATAAATTCATGTCCCCGCAGGCTCAGCTTTACGATTATGTCAAGCAGGATTACCCCGAGCTTTATGAGGAAATCAAGCAGAAAATCAAAGAGGGCAGATGGGAAGCCGAGGGCAGCATGTGGGTCGAATCCGACACCAATGTTATCAGCGGTGAATCCCTTGTGCGCCAGTTCCTTGTCGGCAAGCGCTTCTTTAAACACGAGTTCGGCGTTGACAACAAGATTATGTGGCTGCCCGATGTTTTCGGTTACAGCGGCGCTCTGCCTCAGATTATGAAGCTTGCCGATATCAACTACTTTATGACCACAAAGATTTCGTGGAATGAGTATAACAAGTTCCCGTTTGACACCTTTATGTGGAAGGGTATTGACGGCACCGAGATTCTTTCTCATTTTATTCCCTCAACCAATGTTGACAACTCCGGCCATCAGACAACTTATAACGCAGACCTTCGCCCCAATCAGATTATGGGCGGCTGGAAGCGTTATTCCAACAAGGATCTGAACCGCAACGTGCTTTGCAGCTACGGCCTCGGAGACGGCGGCGGCGGTCCCACCAGAGAAATGATTGAAAACGGCAGAAGAATGGCAGAGGGTATCCCCGGCTGCCCTGTTACAAAGCAGGAATTTGCCCGCGATTTCTTTGAACGTCTTGACAAAGAGGTAAGAGGCAGCGACAGACTGCCCAAGTGGAGCGGTGAGCTCTATCTTGAATTCCACCGCGGAACCCTTACCGCCCAGGCAAGGAACAAAAAGTATAACCGCAAGAGCGAGCTGCTTTATCACGATGCCGAAACTCTTTCCGAAATGGCTCATATCCTCAGCGGAAAAGCTTATCCCTCAAAGGATATTCTCGAAAGCTGGAAGATTATTCTTCTCAATCAGTTCCACGATATTATCCCCGGTTCCTCAATAGCCGCGGTTTATGAGGATTCAAAGCAGCAGTATGAGGCTATCGGCAAGGTTGGCAGAGATATAATTGCCGATTCACTTAAGGCTCTTACCTCAAAGGTAAAAACCGAAGCTGATTCCCTTGTTGTTTTCAACACCCTCGGTTTTGACCGTGACGATGTTGTTATTACCGATATTCCCGAGGGCTTCAATGCCGTTGCCGATTCCGACGGCACTGTTTTGCCCGCTCAGAAAACCTATGACGGCAAATTCACCTTCCTTGCAAAGGGTGTTCCCGCCAAGGGCTTCAAGGCATTTAAGCTTGTTAACGCCGAAGCGGCAGGCGAAAAGTGCGCCGTTTCACTTAAGGGCGCCGAGAATAAGTTCTATAAGCTCGCCTTTGATGAAAATATGAATGTTGCCTCCCTTTATCACAAGGAAAGCGGCAGAACGGTTGCCCCCGAGGGCGAGGCACTCAACCGCCTTATCGCCTATGAGGACAGAGCTCACAACCACGAGGCGTGGGATATCAAGTGCTACTATGACCGCAAGAGCTGGGATGTTAACGACATAACAAGCTGTGATGTGGTTGAAGACGGCACGGTGAGAACGGTTATCAAGGTTGTTCGCCCGTTCAACACCTCCGTTATCACTCAGTATTTCATCTTCTATCCCCATTCGGCAAGAATTGATGTTGCCTATGATGTGGACTGGAAAGAAAAGAATATTGCCCTTAAGGCGGATTATCCCGTTGATGTTAACGCAAACGAGGCCACCTTTGACATTCAGTTCGGCAATGTTCGCAGAACTACCCACAACAACACCACCTGGGATTATGCCCAGTTTGAGGTTTGCGGCCACAAGTGGGCCGACCTTTCGGATAACGGCTTCGGCTTCTCCGTGCTCAACGACTGCAAGTACGGCTGGGCTGTCAAGGAGGGCCACATCAAGCCCACCCTGCTCAGAAGCGCAACCACTCCCAACCACCTGCAGGACAGAGAGCGCCACACCTTCACCTATGCAATGCTTGCCCACTCCGGCGCGGCATTTGAAAGTGATGTGTGCACAGAGGGCTATTCGCTTAATGTTCCCCTTTACTGCGTGAAGGCTGGCAAAAACGACAGCGGTGTTTCCGAATTCTCACTTGTCAAGGCAAATAAGGGCAACATTATAATCGAAACTGTCAAGAAGGCTGAGGACAGCGACGCCCTCATCATCCGCACCTATGAAACCTGGAACCGCAAAACGCCCTGCGAAATCAGCCTCGGCGTTAATGCAAAAGAGGTTTATGAGTGCAACCTTCTTGAAGAGAAGGATGAAAAGCTTAACGTTGAAAACGGCAAGGTTGCCCTTACCTACAAGCCCTTTGAAATCAAGACCATTAAGGTTGTTCTTGACTGAAACACGCTATGAAAATTATTGTTATTCCCGACAGCTTCAAAGGCTCATTATCCTCTGTCAAGGCTGCCTCAATCATCGGTGAAGAGCTTAAAAAGCAGGTTCCCGGTGTGGAGGTGACCGAAATCCCCGTTGCCGACGGCGGCGAGGGCACTCTGGATTGCTTTGCCGGAATCCTCGGCGGCGAAAGAGTAAAATGCGAGGTTACGGGCCCTAATTTCAAAAAAGTCACCGCAGAGTATCTGCTCTGCGGTGATACCGCTTTTATAGAAATGGCCTGCGCCGCGGGTCTGCCGCTGGCAAACCCGAAAAGCGCAAAGGCCACCACCACATTCGGTGTGGGTGAGCTTGTGAAAAAGGCGGAGGAGCGCGGAGCGAAAAAATTTGTGCTCGGTATCGGCGGCAGCGCCACCAATGACGGCGGCTGGGGCTTTGGCTCCGCACTCGGGGGGGGCTTCCTTGATGGAAACGGCAAAGAGTTTGTTCCTGTGGGCGAAACGCTTCACCGCATTTGCAAAATCATTCCCGCCGAAAAAAGGGATATCACCGTTTTGTGTGATGTTAAAAATCCGCTGTGCGGCAAAAACGGAGCGGCAGAGGTTTATGCTCCGCAAAAGGGCGCGGATGAAAACGATGTTAAAATGCTCGATTCCGGCCTGGCTCATCTTGCCGGGGTTCTCGGTGAAGAGGGCAGGCGGCTTGCGGAAATTCCCGGCGCGGGAGCGGCGGGCGGTATGGGCTTCGGGCTCACCGCATTTTTCGGCGCAAAGCTTAAACGCGGGATTGATGCGGTGCTTGACCTTGCCGGGTTTGACTCCCTTGCCGAAAGTGCCGATGCAATAATCACCGGCGAGGGCTCACTTGATTCGCAGAGCTTTTCGGGCAAGGTGATTGACGGCATAATAGCAAGAAGCGCAGGCAAAAAGGTTTATGCCGTTGTGGGTATTTCAAAGCTTGATGATTTTGAAAAATTCGGCCTCAGCGGAGTATTTGAATCCAATTACCGCCATTTGCCCTTTGAAGAAGTGCTCCCCACGGCGCAGGAGGATTTGCGCGCCGCGGCGGCAAAACTTGCACGGGCTATTACAAAATAATTCCTAAATTTACCAATGAATCAAAGCATAATAAGCGATTTTTCGGCTCATACTAAGTTCGAAAAGCAAGTAAGGAGTTGAAATCGAATGCTTGACAAAATTTCATTGGTGCTGGTCATCATAGGCGCTTTGAACTGGGGCAGTATAGGACTGTTTCAGTTTGACCTTGTTGCCTGGATTTTCGGCGGCCAGGGTGCTGTGATAAGCAGAATCGTTTATACCCTTGTTGCCCTTGCCGGCATCTGGTGCGTGTCGCTGCTTTTCAGAGATACCGCCGCAGCAGAAGTGCCCGATGATGAAGCTCAGAACTGATAACTTTTCAAACAAAAACAAACGGACTGCCGCAAATAAAAGCGGCAGTCCGTTTGTACATATATAAGATGTATTAATTGTAATCGAGCAATTCCGATATTATGCTGTTGCTTAAAAGAAAACCTTTTTCGGTAAGCCTTATTCTTTCATCGTTGATTTCCGTCAATGAGTGGGATGAAAGAAAACGGGCTTTTTTCTTTATCTTTTCCGGGAAAGGAAAGCCGAACCGCTCTTCTGTTTTTTTGAAAATTACGCCCTCCGAAAGCCGGAGCGCAAGCATAAGATATTCGTTAAAATCTCCGCCTGTGCCGTCATCAGCCGGCTCGGCGCCGTTTATGAACGCCTCAACATCCCTTTCATAATAAATGCGCCTGCCGTTTAAAAATGAGTGGGCTGCCGGGCCGAGGCCGAGATATTCCTCACACCGCCAGTATTTTAAATTGTGGCGGCTTTCAAAGCCGGGAAATGAAAAATTGGATATTTCATAGTGGTTCATTCCGCCTGCTTTAAGCTCCTCACAGCATTGAAGATAAAGGTCGCAGGTTTCATCCTCCGACGGCAGAAGCAGGGAATCCCTTTTTTTATGAAAAAAGGTTCCGGGTTCGATTTTTAGCATATATGCGCTTATGTGCTTTGCGCCGGAATCAAGGCAGAATTCAACCGAGCGGTGAAGGCTTTCGGGTGTTTGCCCGCTTACGCCAAGCATTAAATCAAGTGAAATGTTTGTTATCCCCGCGGCGAAAGCCCTCTGCATTGCCGCCTTTGCCATATCGGCCCCGGCGCGCCTGCCGAGCAGCTTTCTTTCGTTATCATCGGCAGATTGTAATCCGAGCGATATGCGGTTAACTCCGGCCTTTGCCGCAGCGGAAAAATCAAACCCGTCAGCCGTGCCGGAATCCGAGGGGTTGCACTCAACGGTTATCTCGGCATTTTCGGCAAAATTTACTTTGCTCAGAATCCGTGCAATGCTTTCGGCGCCGAGCAGGGAGGGGGTTCCGCCGCCGAAATACACGGTGCCAAAGCGCATATTCGCATATTTTTTAAGTCTTTCGGTAAGCGCCGAGGTGTAGCGGCTTTTAAGCTCCTCCGTGGGCACTACCGAATAAAAATCACAGTAGGGGCACTTTCCGCGGCAGAACGGAACATGAATATAAAGCCCCGGATTTGTGTTGTTACAAGTCATATCAGTTGCCGTCATCAAGCTTAAGCACGGCCATAAATGCCTCCTGCGGAACCTCAACCGAGCCGAAGGAGCGCATTCTCTTTTTGCCCTCTTTCTGCTTTTCAAGCAGCTTCTTCTTTCGTGAAATATCGCCGCCGTAGCACTTGGCAAGCACATCCTTGCGCATGGCCTTTATTGTTTCGCGTGCTATAACCTTGCCGCCGATTGCCACCTGAACGGGGATTTCAAACATCTGGCGCGGAATGTTATCCTTAAGCTTTTCTGCAATCTTTCTTGCCTTGGGGTAGGCGTTGTCGGAATGAATGATGAATGAGAGTGCGTCGATTATTTCACCGTTGAGCAGAACATCAAGCTTAACAAGGTTGGAGCGGCGGTAATCGCTTATCTCATAGTCAAATGAGGCATAGCCCCTTGTTCTTGATTTGAGTGAATCAAAGAAGTCATAGATTATTTCGTTGAGCGGCAGCTCGTAGCTTATATCCACCCTGTCCTTAGTGATGTAATCCATACCTTTAAAGACACCGCGGCGGCCCTGACAAAGGTCCATTATTGCACCCACATACTCCGCAGGGGAGTAGATATGGGCATTGGTGAACGGTTCTTCACAGTAATCAATGTTTGCCGGGTCGGGGTAGTGGGTGGGGTTGTCAATCTCGATAACCGAGCCGTCACTCATATGGATTTTATAAATAACGCTCGGGATGGTTGTTACAAGGTCAAGGTCATATTCCCTTTCAAGACGCTCCTGAATGATTTCAAGGTGAAGCAGACCCAAAAAGCCGCAGCGGAAGCCGAAGCCGAGAGCACCGGATGTTTCGGGCTCAAAGCTCAGAGCGGCATCGTTTAAGCGAAGCTTTTCGAGTGCATCACGAAGCGCCTCATAGTCGGCACCGTCGGCGGGGTAAACGCCGCAGAAAACCATCGGCAGCACCTTGCGGTAGCCGGGCAGAGCCTCGGCGGCAGGGCGGTCGGCAAGGGTTACGGTGTCGCCCACCTTGGCGTCACGAACGGTTTTGATGGAGGCGGTGATATAGCCGACCTCGCCGGAGGAAAGCTCCTTTGCGCTCTCCATTGATGTGGCGCGCATATAGCCCACATCAACAACGGTAAATTCAGCGCCGGTCTGCATCATTCTCATTGTATCGCCGGCTTTGATTTTACCCTCCATAACACGAACATAAACGATAACTCCGCGGTAGCTGTCATAAACCGAGTCAAAAATAAGGGCGCGAAGAGGTTCATCGTCGTGTGCGGCGGGGGCGGGAATGTCGGCAACTATGCGTTCAAGCACCTGTTCAACATTGAGGCCGGTCTTTGCCGAAACCTTGGGGGCGTTTTCACAGTCAAGGCCGATAACCTCCTCAATTTCGGCGGCAACGCGCTCCGGCATTGCGGAGGGCAAATCAACCTTGTTGATAACGGGCACTATTTCAAGGTCGTGGTCAAGGGCAAGGTAGGTGTTGGCAAGGGTCTGAGCCTCAATGCCCTGGGTGGAATCCACCACAAGAATTGCACCCTCGCACGCCGCAAGTGAGCGTGAAACCTCATAGTTAAAGTCAACATGGCCCGGGGTGTCAATCAGATTGAGTTCATAAACCTCGCCGTCTTCGGCGGTATAATCAAGCTTGACGGCGTGAGCCTTTATGGTGATTCCTCTTTCACGCTCAAGCTCCATATCGTCAAGTATCTGCTCGGTCATATCCCTTAATGCCACGGATTTTGTAAGCTCAAGCAGACGGTCGGCAAGGGTTGATTTGCCGTGGTCTATGTGAGCGATAATGCAGAAATTTCTTATTTTATCCTTTGAAGCCAAAGCAGTATTCTCCTTTTTATTAAAGTATGGATTCAAGGTCACGGGTCTGCTCCGGGCGGCCTATCCACATTTCATCCCATTTGTGGCCGGCGATAACCTCAAT
>JAZUJM010000073.1:0-11227 GCA_045642785.1 Acutalibacteraceae bacterium
CATGGGCCCCGAAGACGGCGATGAAACTTCCGTTTTCGATATGGCTCTTTGGAACACCGAAACCGTTACCTGCTCTGATTCGGTAACAATCGAATCAAAGATTACCCTTAACCCCAACGGCGGAAAATGGGCAGACGAATCACTTCAGGCCAAGACTTTCTCCGGCAAAGCAGGCGAAAGCTTCACAACCCCTGCACTCACCAACGAGGGCAAAACCCTTTTAGGTTGGTATTCCGACGATGCCGAAACCCTTGATTTCGGCCCCGCAGGCCCCACCGCTTATGATGAGTTTGAAGATCTTGTTCTTACCGCAAAGTGGATTGACAAGGTTGAGCTTACCTTTAACGAAAACTATGACGAAGGCGCTGTTTACGGTCCCTACGATGTAACCCCCGGTTACAAATGGGGCAAAGAGCACATCACCCCCACCGCTGCCACACGCACCGGTTATATATTCAGAGGCTGGTCAACCAACGCTTCCGCCTCTGCTCAGGGCTCATTCTCCTTCCCGCAGTATTATGCCGAAACAGGTGAAACCTACTACGCCATCTGGGCAAAGCAGGTTACAATGACCTTCGTTGATAACCTTACCGGCGAAACCGTCGGCACAATCACCGGCTATGCGGGCGATGCCATTACCGACACTATCCCCACAGCCCCCACACACGAAGGTTACTACCTTGCAAGCGGCGCATTTATGCCCGCTGTTCCCTCAGTTTTCCCCGCAGAGAACACCACCTACGAGGCAAACTATGAGGCCATGATTTACCACGCAACCTATGTTCTCACCTATCCCGACAACTCAACAAAGACCTTTGTTGCCGAGCTTGAAATGGGTGAAACAATCCCCACCGATATCATCATCCCCGGCACCGGCTATGATGTAAGCGATTACATCTACAACGGCGAAAAGCTTGCGGATAACACCCCAATGCCCGGCGAGAATATCACAATCACCGCAACCGCTACTCTTCACCCCTATGATGTCACCTTCGATGCAAACGGCGGTGCATTTGCCGATGAAACCGACACTTACAGCACCACAGCCGTTTACGGCGGCGAAATCGAAGCACCCGATGATCCTGTGTATGAGGGCTTTGAGTTCCTCGGCTGGACTCCCGAAGTCGGTGAGCTCTATGTTGCCGAAGATACCACCTTCACCGCAACATGGAAGGCAAACGACAATGTTGTTAAATACTATGTAGACGACGTACTTTATCAGGAATATTCAATCATCAGCGGTGACGAAATTGAAGTTCCCGCCGATCCTTACAGGGAAGGCTCCGAGTTCCTCGGCTGGAACACCGATAAGGATGCCGAAACAGGATACACTCCCACCGGCATTGTTACAGCGGATGCGACCTATTATGCAAGATTCGGTGACAACGCATTCACCCTTACCTATTCAACAGAAACCGACTCCGAGTATCATGTTTGCAAGGGTCCCTTCGGTGCTCCCGTTGTAGGTCCTGAGGAAGATCCCGAACTTGAAGGCTACACCTTCACCGGTTGGAAATGGAGCTACTACGATGATGAGGGCACACTCCACAATGATGTTGCAGCCCCCACCACAATCCCCGCATACGATATGACCGCTGAGGCTCAGTTCACAATCAACAGCTACACCCTCACGGTTAACTATACCGGCGCAGGCGACAAGACCCCGACACCCTACACCGATACAGTTGAATACGGCGAAGCTTATAATGTTCCCACCACGGCAATCGACGGCTACACCGCCGACAAGGCTCTTGTTTCCGGCACAATGCCCGCGGATAATGTAACCGAAACCGTAACCTACACCCCCAATGAGTACACTCTTACCGTTAAGTACAGATTCCAGGGCGACGACACAACTCCCGCTCAGGATGATTACACCAAAGATTATGCATTTGACAGTACCTATTCGGTAGCAACCCCCAACATCGACGGTTACACCCCCGATCAGGAAAAGGTTGAGGGCACCATGGACACCGTAGGCGGCAAAACAGTTACCGTTACCTACATCCCCAACGAGTATGACCTTATAATCAACTACACCGGTGCAGGCGATGCAACACCCGACCAGTACAAATCAAAGGTAGCTTATAAGGCAACATACGAGGTTGCTTCACCCGAGGTTGAGGGCTACACCCCCGACATTGCAAAGGTCACGGGTGCAATGGTAATCGGCGGCAAAACAGTTACCGTAACCTACACCCGCAACGCTGTTGATATCAGCTTCTTCGTTGATTATGCCGACGGCAACGGTCCCGTTCAGGTTGGCGAAACAACAGCGGTTGATATCGGTCAGCCCATCGTACCGCCCGAAATCAGCCCCAAGGAAGGTTACACCTTCAGCGGCTGGTATGTAGACTCCATTGCCGAGGGCAATGAGCTTGCAGAGGATGCGGTTGCCACCGATACCGCAAACATCTATGCAAAGTTTACAATCGGTACCTATGAGGTCAAATTCCTTGCTCCCGCACTTGTTACGGCAGCAACAAACAAGGGTTACCTTGATTACAACAACGCCTCAACGGTCAGCAGCATCAGCGATGAGTACGGCAAGGCGGTAACGGTTCCCACAGCCCCCACAATCGCAAACTACACCTTCGTTGGCTGGACTGACGATGCCTGCACGGGCTTTGTTGCCGATGAAGCTTCCGAAAACATCGTAATTCCCACCGCAACCATTCCTGAAAACGGCAAAACCTACTATGCTGTTTATGAAAGAGAGCTTGTTTACCTTGTGGTTAAAACCGAAGGAACCGCTTCCATCGACAGAAACGGCAAGGATATAGGCACATGGAATTCCCTCTACACAGAGGAAACCTTTGATGTGGATAACTATAAGAGTGCATCAAAATACGGTCTCTGGTTCGTTCATGTAAATCCCGGATTCAGAGTAAACTCAAGGAGCAATCCTTATACCGATACATATTTTGATACACACGGCGACGGTTCCTTTACTGTAATAGCAGGCCAGGGCGGCTACGGTACAGGTTCACTTATTATAGTAACAGATAATGTTACCGGTGAAGTCGTTGAAGAATTCTATGTTGTTATTTACGGCGATGTAACAGGCGATACCTATGTTAATGTTCAGGACAGAAATGAACTCAAGAACGCTTATCAGAAGATAAACAATATAGTATGGGCAACATCCAAATCATACGATCAGTGCAAAATGATGGCAGCTAACATAAACAATTCCTCTCGTTACCTTGTGAATGTTGCCGATTATAATGATCTTGTTCAGGTTGTTGCAGGAAAACTTGTTCTTAATCCGATTACAGGCGTTACTACAGCAAAATAAACACTTCCCCGTTAACGGGTTTTCCTGAGCAGAGTAACTGCTCAGGAAAACTGTGGGGAAAATAATTCCTCAGAAATCAATAAAATTGATTTAATAAAAATATAGGAGGAAATCATTTCAAATGAAAAGAGCAAAAAAAGTTCTTGCTTTGGCATTGGCGTTAGTTATGTTGTCATCAACATTCACAACGCTCGGCTCTGCTATAACCGGCGGCCACTTTGCTGAAGTGGAAGAAAGCGAAGCAGATGCTTCTATCACTTATGAAGTATCGATTTACCGCAACGCCGGTACGACCGATGCACCTGATTGGGTTCCTACCGAAGTGGCAAAACCCGGTGAAGAAGTCAGAGCAAGAGTAGCTATTGACAGCGGCGGAAAAGTAACCCAGGCAGGTGACATGATTATCGTTTGGGATTCAGACATGTTCACCGATTTAATTCCCACCGATACAGACGAAGTCGATTTTGCTGTTAATTCCAATGATAGTTTCACAAAAACATATGAAGCCAAAGCAAGAATTTACAGCAGCGGATATGAAGCATGGGATTATCTCGCAGAAAATATAGATTACTACGATGATGATGATGTGGAGTATACATATATCAGCGAAGAAATACATGATAAGTATGAAAACAGCTGGGCATATGTATTTTTCTCATCAACAACAACAGGCGTATTAAGCAAAGATACTTGGCTTTTTGAGATTCCTCTTAAAGTAAAAGATGATGCAACAAGCACCGAAATGGCTGCAGGTGTTGTCGAAGATGCATTTACAGGTTATTATATCGGTCTTTGCAATGACAAAGAATATGATTTAAGCCCGGAATCCTATGCACCTATGTTCGGCTTAACTCTTGGCACAAGCCAGTGGTTTGATGCATATCTTCCTTATGTAACCACCAAAGATGCAGTTCTTTCCACCACTAATAGTGTTAAACTCGATGCCAATGGCGGCACACTTCCCGAGGGCGTCACCTCCGCTACCGGCACTGTCGGTTCAACAGCAAATCTTCCCACTTCAACTGCAACAGCCCCCGCAGGCAAATCAAACACAAATGTCAAGTGGTCAACCAATCAGGACTGCGATTATGCCGATGCCGTAACAACGGCTCCTATCGGTTATGAGATTGGTGATAATGCACCTGTCTACTACGCAATTTATGACAATGCTTCCGGCATTGCTTACACGGTAAACACCTTTGAGATGGCAACCGACGGCACCTATGACGAGGAGAACCCCTCCGTCGCCACCTGCTACGGTGTTGCAGCCGCAACCGCAGATGCAACAGCTGTTGAGGGCTATTCGGTTCCCACAGGCTTTGAGCTTGATACCGCAAAGTCAAAGACCACCGACACAATCGCTGCCGACGGTTCAACAGTTCTCAATGTTTACTTTAAGCGCAGCACCTGCTCCGCAACATGGAACGGTGCCGCAGGCACAACTCCCGTAACAACTACCGGCCTTTACGGTACTGCTATTACTGCCCCCGCAGATGCAACTCCTCCCACCGGAATGAGCTTTGCAGGCTGGTCAACCAGCGCTGACGGCGAGGCAACCACAAGCTTCGGCAACTACGACACAACTCCCGCAGAGTTCTTTGCACTCTTCACCTACAATGCAAAGGATATTTCCTTTGATCCCAACGGCGGCACATGGAAAGACGAAACTCTTGACGGCGTAGAAACCAGAAAGTTCGATTTCGGTGCTAAGATTACCGCCCCCGGTGATGCCGAAAAAGTCGGCTACACCTTCAAGGGCTGGGCTGATTCTTCAACAGCAACAGCCGCAGTCACACTCGGCAATGTTGATGAAAACACCCCCGCAACCTACTACGCGGTTTATGCTGCCAAGACTTACAGATTCAAGTATTATACCGATAACACCTTCACCGATGCTGCTAGCGGAACAAAAGCGGTAGTTTTCAGTGATAACGCAGTTCTCAACAAAACCGACCTTTCCGTTACTGCCCCCACCGGCCAGCATCTTGACCACTGGGCAATCGAGAAAGACGGCGCAACCGATTTCTTCACCGACGATGTTTACACTCTCACCGGCGAAGAGGCTGCACTTACCACCCTTTACCCCGTATTCGCAAATGATGTCCACAACCTCACCATAACCTACTTCGGTGCAGGCGAAAATACCCCCGCTCAGTATAATGGCGAATTTGAATACGGAAAAACCTATGAAGTAAACAGCCCCGATGTTGAAGGCTACACCCCAACTCCCGCTGTTGTCAGCGGCACCATGGGCACAGCCAATGTAGAGAAAGAAGTTATTTATTCAATAAATACCTACTACATCACCTATAAGGTTCAGGGTAAAGAGGATGTTAAAGTACCCTACACCTTCGGCGCAAATGTAGCCACTCCTTCCAATCCTGATGTTGAGGGCTACACCTTCACCGGCTGGGATACCGAAATCCCCGCAACCATGCCCGCAAAGGATCTTACCATTGAGGCACTCTTTGATAAGAACAACTACACCATTACTTACTTTGTAGACGGCGAAGAGAAGACTGAGCTTTCACAGACAGTTGCTTACGGCGATTCCTTCACCCTTGCAGCAAAGCCCGCTGATCCCGACGGCAAGACCATGGGCAACTGGGTTCTTTACAACGGTGAAAACGAGATAAGCAAGCCCGACACAATGCCCGCTTACAACATCGTTGCCAAGGCAACATCCGTTGCAAACGGCTACAAGGTTAAGTACTATGTTGACGGTGTTGAGCAGAAAGACCTTGAAAAGACTGTTGAATTCGGCACAGCACTTCCCGGAAATCCCACCTACATCCCTGCTCCCGGCTATTCGGTAAGCGATTGGGTAACGGATTACACCGGCACAACAATGCCCGATCACGAAGTCATCTTCACAGCAGAAACCACTCCCATCGAGTATTCCGTAATCCTTTATGCCAAGGATGCCATTGACGGCGCTTATGATGAGCTTGACACATGGCCCGGCTACAACATCAACGACAAGATTATGGTTGATGACCTTGAAGATTCCGCAGATGATGCTTATATCTTCGGCTATGATGTAATCGGCTGGTCACTCACCGCAGACGGCGACGTAATCGTTCCCGTTGAGGATGTTGTTGCAACCTTCGGCACAGAAGATATCGAACTTTATGCAATTTATGCACCCAAGACCGTTATCGTTTCCTTCGTCGTTGATAGAGATAACGATGTAGTTGAAAATGTTGATTACAGCTTCGGCGATGCCATCACTCCTTACGATGTTACCGGCGCCAAGCCCGGCCATGTTTTTAAGGGATGGTTAAAGCTTGACCTCGAAGGCGAAGAAAGAACCCCCGTAACCGATTGGACCAATGAAATAGTTGATCAGGAAGACGATTCCATGATTGTCTATGTTGCCGATTGGGATCCTGCTGATCTTCCTCTTGTTATCACCTACACAGGTGCAGGCAGCAAGACTCCTGACAAGTATGAAGGCACGGTTAAGTACCTTAAACCTTATGAGGTAAAGAGCCCCGATGTTACCGGCTACACCGCTACTCCCGCGGTAGTTGAGGGCACCATGGATGATGTTGACGGCAAGAGCGTTACCGTAACTTACACCGCCAACAGCTACGCTATTGAAATCACATACACCGGCGCAGGCGACAAGACCCCCGACAAGTATGAGAACACCGTAGTTTACGGCCAGACCTATAATGTTGCATCCCCCGCAATTACAGGCTATGACGTTGCTCCCGCTGCCATCACCGGCACCATGGATGAAAACGGCGTTAAAGAAACCGTAACCTACACTCCCAAACAGTGTGCTCTTACCATCGTTTATAAGGGCGCAGGCGACAAGACTCCCGACCCCGTAAACACCACCGTTGCTTTTGACAGCACATTCAGCGTTGATTCACCCGCAATTACAGGTTACAAGGCCGATATCGAAAAGGTAGAAGGCACCATGGACAGCGTAAGCGGCAAGTCCTTCACAGTAACCTACGCACCCGAACTTTGCGACCTTACCATTCATTATCAGTATGCTGACGAAAGCAAGGCTGCTGACGACTATATCGGCAAAGTAGCTTTTGACAGCGCCTACAGCGTTGATTCACCCGAAATCGAAAACTTTGTTGCCGACATCAAAACCGTAAGCGGCACCATGAATGACGTTAACGGCAAGGAAATCACCGTAACCTACACCGGCGCCGACAGCAAGACTACTCTTGTTATCGATATTCCCGGCCAGGATAAGCCCACCGAAATCGATGTTACCGGCGAATACGGCGAAGAAGTAACAGTTGACCCCGAACTTATCCCCGAAATCCCCGGCTACACCCGTCAGCCCGCTGATCCCATAACCGTTATCATCGGCGAGGATGAAAAGGTTGAAATCACTTATACAGCAAACAATTATCCTCTTATCATCCATTATCAGTATGCTGATAAGAGCAAGGCTGCTGAAGACTATGAAGGCGAAGCAGCTTTCGACAGCACCTACAGCGTTGATTCCCCCGTAATCGAGAACTATGTTGCCGACTATGCAACCGTAACCGGCACCATGGATGATGTTAACGGCAAGGAAATCACCGTAACCTACACCGGCGAAGACAGCAAGACCACTCTTGTTATCGAGGTTCCCGGTAAGGATGAGCCTATCGAAATCGATGTTACCGGCGAATACGGCGAAGAAGTAACCGTTGACCCCGAGCTTATCCCCGAAATCCCCGGCTACACCCGTCAGCCCGCCGATCCCATAACCGTTGTTATCGGCGAGGATGAAGAAGTTGTTATCACTTATGTTCCCGAGAAGTTTGACATCACCTTCGATGCAAACGGCGGTACATTTGCAGAAGGTGCCGTAACATCTTATACCGATGTTGAATGCGGTTCCGAAATTGCAGCTCCCGTAGTAAGCAAGCAGGGCTATGAGTTTGCAGGCTGGTCACCCGCCTTCACCGGCAAGGTTCCCGCAGACGACACCACCTATGTTGCACAGTGGAGCGACGGCACAACCACTCCCTACACAGTTGAAATCTACATGATGAATACTGACGGCACATACTTCGAGAATCCCACCGCTTCCATCACCGGCAACCAGGGCACAACCGGCAGCACCGTAACCCTTAACACCACCACCAACATCCCCGAGGGCTTCTACTTTGATGAAGCAAACAGCGTTCCCTCAGGTGTTATCGCTTCCGACGGCAGCCTTGTTCTTAAGATCTGCTATGCACGCAATGCTTACACCGTAAGCTTTGACGGCGAGGAAACCACAGTATACCACGGCGCAGCCATTGATTACCCCGAAGCCGATGTTGAGCCCGGCCAGACCTTCCTCGGCTGGAGCAAGACCGAAGGCGCAACCGAAGCAGACACCGATCTTCCCGTTTATGCAACCGAAGACCTTGAGCTCTACTCGGTAATCGCCGAGGGCAAGTTCACCGTAACCTACTTTGTTGATTACGGCACCGGCTTTGAGGCTGCAAAGACCGCTTCCTACGCATACGGCGAAGCCATTGAGGAATATGTTCCCACTATGGAAGGCTACACCTTCTCCGGCTGGAATGAGGCTGTTCCCGCAACCATGCCTGCAGAGGATCTTGTCCGCTATGCTTCCTTCACACTTAACACCTGGAAGGTAACATATGTAAGCGATATCGACGATTCCGTTGTTGCAGAGTTTGATGTAAACTACGGCGCAGATGTTCCCGCCATTGATGCTCCCGAAGTTGATTTCTACACCTTCAGAGAGTTCAACGGCTATGTTGCAGCAATGCCTGACAACGACCTTACCGTTTATGTCTGCTATGACAGAGTTCCCGTTAAGCTTATCCCCAAGACTCCCGAAGCTTCCACAATAATCGACAGAGATCTTGACCTTGTCTACGGTCTTGACGATTATCTTACCTACAACCGTCTTGTTGACGAGTTCCTTGATGTTGAAGGCGACGGTTATATGGTAATCACTCCTGTTGAAACCTACAATAATATCGGCCTTTACGGCACAGGCTCAACCGTTGATGTTTATGACAGAGTAACAGGCGAGCTTGTTGAATCCTTCACCATCATCGTATTCGGTGATGTCAACGGTGACGGCAGAGTAACCTCCACCGATGTTTCCATAGTTGCAACCGAGGTTGCCGGCAACACCGAATGGGGCTATGATGCTTCCGAGGATTATGATATCATTAAGGCAATCGCAGCTGATGCAAACCACGACGGCTTTATCACCACCAGTGACACCAACCTCATCCTTGAGCATGTTGCAACTGTTGATGAAATTGACCAGTGCCCCGATCTTAGCTCCTACGCTGCTCCCATCGGCTGATTTTAAGCCATAACCGGCAGCAGATGAAACTTTAAACCGCGGGGGGTTATCCCCCCGCGGTAAGGATAGGAAAAAAGAACGGATATTATCACAAACGGAAGCTGTGAATCCGCTTTGTGTTAATATATTTACCCCCGCATACTGCTCAAAAGGCAGTTCCAATATAAAAGGAGGAAATGGCATGACTAACATTAAAAAGTTAGTTGCAATCCTGCTTGCATTTCTTATGATTGCAAGCACGGTCTCTGTTCTCGGCTATGCGGCCGATGACCTCGGAGACAAGTTGACTGTTAAATCCGTTTTCGGAAAAGAAGTCAACGGTACCTGGCAGGAAGTTACCGATGTTAACCCCGGTGACGAAGTTACAATGCGTGTGTATCTTGAGTCAAACTTCTGCTCAACCTCCGCGCAGCTGATTTTCTTCTATGATAAAGAGTTCTTTGAGCTCGGTCATGAAGACGGCACAAAAGTTTCCGTAGGCAGCACATATTCAAGTGCTCCTTTCAAATTTGACGCGTACATCTACAACTATACCGATTATACTGAAAAAGGCAATTTCAAAAGACTTGTTGACAGGGGCGTAATCACCGAAGCTCAGGCTGAAGGCAAGGGAATGATAATGATTCAGCTCCTTTCCTCAAACGTCAAGGCTGCTCAGTATACCCCCGATGATTACATCG
Organism: Acutalibacteraceae bacterium; assembly: GCA_045642785.1. Classification (GTDB taxonomy): domain Bacteria; phylum Bacillota; class Clostridia; order Oscillospirales; family Acutalibacteraceae; genus CAG-177. Next base: position 10,274 of record JAZUJM010000073.1, read on the forward strand.
CAGAGATTAAGTTCAATGTTCTTGACACAGCTTCAGGCGAAGGCTATTTTGACCTTTATCCCGAGGTAGTCGCATCCCCCACAAATCAGCGCGGCCTGTTTATCGTTAACAGAGGCGTTGAAAATGCGGTTCTCAGCGAGTGCGCTGACTGTGTACTCTGGGATATGGATGTTAACTTCACCCTTTCAAACGACTTCGTAAGGATTATGGAAAACCCCGTTTCCGTTATCTTTGACGCAAACGGCGGTTTCTGGGGCGATGAAAGCTCCCTTGAGCTTGTCGGCGAGGCAGAAAGCGAACTTACTCCTCCCACCGCTCCCACAAAGATAGGCAGCAACTTCATCGGCTGGGCTCCCACTGCTGATGCAACTCAGCCCGCAATTTCCGCCACCTATCCCGAAGCCGGCACAGGTGCAACCTACTACGCAATCTGGGAAGCAAAATCCGCAGGCAGCGACAACAAGGTTGATATCACCACAAAGTTCTTCCGTCAGGTTGACGGCGAGTGGGTTCCCACCGAAAAGGTAAAGCGCGGCGATACCGTTAAGGCAAGGGTTTACCTTGCAACCGAGTATTATGCCAACGCCGGCGAACTCCTCTTCTTCTATGATAACGATTTCTTCACTCAGAGCTACGGCGCCGATAAGCAGGAGCTTGTTGTTAACACCAACACCGACTCCTTCACTTATCAGAAGGGCGTAAACGGCTGGTTCTACACCGCCGATTCCGCTGTTGCCAAGATTGATGAGCTTGTAGAAGACGGTTATCTTACCGAAGATTTCATCAATCAGAACGATTTCCTCTGGATCGGCTACAAGTTTGCCGAAAACGAAAAGGAAAACGCCATAATCTTTGATGATGCCGAAGGCAATGTTGACGGCGTTGTTGACGATGACCTCTGGTTCTGCGAATTCGAGTTCACCGTTGCCGATTCCGCAACAGGTGAGGGCGACC
>JAZUJM010000074.1:0-2957 GCA_045642785.1 Acutalibacteraceae bacterium
GATAAATTTGTTAAGCTGCTTGATAAATTTTTCGGCTACGGAGCGGAGGATACCGTTCAGCCCACCGACCCGTTTAATTATGAGCCGGTCCAAAGGGGAATTGAACTCGGAAGATTTGAGGGATTCAACAATGAATCCGACACCGAGGCTCCGTTTTCATATGTTTATGCCGGCAGACACGACAGAACCTGCGAAATAATCCGCGGCGGATTAAAATATATGTTCACCACCGGGCGCGGAGGCCTGCCCGGCAACAACGACACCGGGGCCATGAGCTCATACTATGTTTTGACCGGAGTTGGTCTTTTCCCGGTTGCGGGTCAGGATTTGTTTATTCTTTCCTCCCCCGTTGTTGACAAAGCTGAAATAAAGCTGTTTAACGGAAACGTTCTTAATATTACGGTAAATAATAATTCTGATGAAAACATATATGTTTCGCAGGTGTTTTTCAATTCCGAAAAGATAAACGATTTTATGATTCCCGCCTCAAAGCTTCTTAAAGGCGGAACACTTGAATTTACTATGACGGATAAGCCACCGAAAGGAGAATAAAAATGTACAAATCGGCAGATGTGTTAAAAAAGCTCGACAAACCCGTTTTGACAAGAGCGGATATTCCTTATAACGCCGCGCTTGTTTTTAACGCAGGAGTTACAAAATTCAACGGAAAGTATGTTATGATTTTCCGCAACGATTACGGCGATTTTGGCGCTCATAAGCTTGAGGGCACCAATGTCGGGCTTGCAACAAGTGATGACGGAATAAACTGGGTTGCCGAAAAAGAGCCCTGTTTTGTGCTTGAGGGCGGCGAATTTTTAAGAGGATACGACCCGCGCTTAACGGTAATTGACGGCGAATGTTATATGTGCTTTGCGGCTGATACAAAACACGGCCTGCGCGGCGGAATAGCAAAAACAAATGATTTTCACAACTTTGATATCTTAAGCCTCACTCCGCCCGACAACAGAAACATTGTACTTTTCCCGGAAAAAATCGGCGGTCTTTTCACAACTCTCGAAAGACCGATGCCCGTTTATTCAAGAGGAGGTCATGACAGATTTGATATCTGGTGCGCCCAATCGCCCGATTTAAGATATTGGGGCGATTACCGCCTTGTTATGGGTGTTGAAGATGTTCCTTTTGCCAACAACAAAATAGGTCCCGCCGCACCTCCCGTGAAAACAGAAAAAGGCTGGCTCGCAACATTCCACGCTGTTGAGCTTGATGAAACCATGGGTAAAAACGGTTGGGAAAAAAGCTGGAAGAAAAAATACTATGCCGGCATAATGCTCCTTGATCTTGAAGATCCTTCAAAGGTTATCGGTATAAGCGACGAGCCGCTTATTGTTTGCGACAGGGATTATGAGCTTGAAGACGGGTTCAGAAAAGATGTCATTTTCCCCGGCGGCATGATTCTTGAAGACAGCGGCGAGGTAAAGATTTATTACGGTGCTTCCGATACCGTTGAATGTATGGCAACTGCAGATGTAAATGACCTTATTTCACTTTGCCTTAAAAAATAATGAATAAAGTGCTTATCCCTGCCGTGCAAAATCGTGCGGCAGGGATTTCGGTTCTATTTTTCCGAATTATAATAAACAAAATAAATCAAAAAAATTTTAAAAAAACGCTTGACTTTTAGAAAGTGCTTTGCTATAATAGCAACCGTTCCAAGCGAACAAGACATGCGAGAGTGGCGGAATCGGCAGACGCGCACGTTTGAGGGGCGTGTATCTAGCGATGTACGGGTTCAAGTCCCGTCTCTCGCACCATTAAAAAGCACTTCGTAAGAAGTGCTTTTTCTTTATCTGTACACTTGAAATTTTATTCAATCAAATATATAATGTTAAAAAACATTTAGGAGAGATTATATGAAAAATATGTTTAAAAAATCGCTTTCCCTGCTGCTTGCGGTCATTTTAACCGTCGGCATTGCCGTCATCGCTCTTGCGGGCGATTCTCCGTTTGACCCGAACGCATATGCAACAATCATCACCGCCTCCGATTTCCAGAACGACGGTGCTGTTGCTTATGACCGTTTTGCAAAAATACTCAGTAATGCCAAAAGCGATAGTATGCCCACACCGAATTCGCTCCTTGTCGGCGGTGATTACACTCTTCTTCTTTTTGATAACGCCATACCCGGTATTTCAAGAATCAGAAGCCGTGTGCTTGACATTTACCCCGAGTTCAAGCCCGAATCAGCTGTTTTCATTCAGGGCAACCATGATAACCGCAAGGATGAATTTGCCGAAACCGGAATGTACGATATGGGCTCCTATTGCCTTTTCACCATTAACGAGGATAATTTCCCCTGGCAGCAGAAAAACGGCAAAGAAAACAAAGTTAAGGCTACTGCCGAGCTGCTTGAATCAAAGCTCGCCGAAAAGCTTAACTCCGGCGACACAAGACCCGTTATTGTTATAACCCATGTTCCGCTTCACCACACCGATCGCGGCAGCTACGGTGATAATATGTATTCCTCTTACATATTCAATGTGCTCAACAAATACGCAATAAGCATGGATATAATCTTCCTTTTCGGCCACAACCACTCAGGCGATTATGATGATTATATCGGCGGTTCCGTAAACTTTATGGCTCCCGGTGACACAATCAGAATCCCCACCCCCGACAAAGCCGGTGAAAACTGCTACACCGAAGAAACTCTTAAGTTCACCTACACCAACTGCGGATATGTCGGCACCTGCAAAAACGCCCTCAATGAAACCTCAACCAACATATTCACCATGGGTGTTATTCAGCTTACCCCAGACACAATCAAATTCTTCAGATACGGTGAAGAGGGACTTTACAAAACCTTCACCGTGCAGAGAGTCAATATTTCAAGCACAGTAAAAGAAGCTCAGTACCCCTCAATGGATTGCTCCTGCCTGTGCCACTCCGACAATGCATTTTTACAGCTTATATGGAAGGTTTACTCCTTCTTCCTTAAG
>JAZUJM010000075.1:0-4270 GCA_045642785.1 Acutalibacteraceae bacterium
CGGCTCGTTTAAGGTGCAGGGTGGCAATATGGGCGCAAGGTGGGGCGACCACCTTATCTTTACCGCAGCGCAGGTTTATGACCGCTGCTATGATTACCTGAGCGATTCGCAGAAAAGCTTTATTATTGAGCAATGTGAAGATATTGCCGAAAAGTATTTTGAAATGGGCTATCCGCCCGCAAAGCAGTCGCCCGTTTCCGGCCACGGCACCGAGGCTCAGCTTTTGCGCGATTTGCTTGCCTTTTCGGTTGCTGTTTATGATGAAAGGCCGGATATTTATGATTTTTGCGCGGGCAGAATAATTGATGAATATATTGAGCCGGTTCGCCGCCTGCTCGGCGAAGGGGCCCACAATCAGGGCCCGAGCTACGGCAGTTACCGCTGGGTGAGCCTTGCGTGGGCGGAGCTTATCTTCCGCGCAATGAGCGGCAAGGGCGTTTTCAACTGCCTGCAAAGCACCGCCGAATGGCTTTTCTATATGACAAGGCCCGATGGCGCTCAGGTGCGCCTGGGCGATGATTTTAACGAAAACAAGGGCGAATACAACCGCCGCGCACCGTTTGCCGTGCCGTTCTTTTTCGGCTACGCGCTTACCGGGCGCGAGGATATGCGCCGCCTTTTCAGGGCAGGACTATGCCGTGAATATATGCTCCCCGTTAACCGCGGAATGGATTTTTACTCCGAAAGCTCGTGGGGTGAAGGGCTGTTTTCGGCGGTCAGTCTGCTGATTTTTGACAGGTTCAGTAAGCCTGCAGAAACCGATGCTTCGCCCAAATGCCGCTATTTCGGCTCCCCGGTCGGCGAAACGGTTTTTAAGGATGAAAACATCCACATCCTTTTTAAAATCGGCGAATACTGGGGCGCAAATCACGACCACCTTGACACGGGCTGCTTTCAGATTTTCAGCGGTGCTCCGCTGATTACGGATTCCGGCGTTTATGACAGCTATCACAGCCCCCACAGAATGCAGTATTTAACAAAAACCTCGGCGCATAACTGCCTTACGGTGGAGATACCCGAAAAGCCGCTTTTCGGCGAATGGGAGGACGGTATAGCCTATGACGGCGGAACACGCCGCCCCGCAAACGGCGACGAAGCCGACAGCGTGGATGAGCTTATTTCGGAAAAATACCTTATGGCAAGGGTGCTTTATCACCGCGAAAGCGAAACGGGCTGCGAACTTGCGGGCGACCTTTCGCCGGCCTATTCGCACTCCTGCGAAAGGGTAACAAGAATTATGAGCTATAACGCCGCCGAACGCAGGGTCACTGTCAAAGATGAGGTTACGGCAAAAAGCGCGGAGTATAAAAAGACCTTTCACATCCATTGTCAGAAGGAACCGATAATAAACGGCGGAACAATAATATTTGAAAACGGCGGCAGCCGCTGTGTTTGCAGGGTTGTTAAGCCGGAAAATGCCGTTGTCACAAAGGTCGGCGGCAGGAATAAGCAGTTCCTTGCCGACGGCGTGAATTATCCGCCAAAGCCGCCCTATGAGGCGGAGGAGGGCTGGGGAGAGGTAAAAATATCCCCGCGTGAAAGCTCGGCATATGACGAGTTTACGGTTGAATTTGATATATAAAATAACAGACACCTGCGGTGAAAATGCAGGTGTCTGCTTTTATGTGTACAGTTTAAAATGCTGCTTTAATTCTTACTATTGCAAGATACAGGCGATAGAAAAGATTTGCAAAAAAGGCTTTAAATGTAAGCCTGCCGCTCACTTCGGCGGGGGAATCCGTAACCCTCGGTGACTGCTCATTAACTCCCTCATTAAGAACGCCTTGAAGCAGCTCTCCGTCGGTGAAGCGGAAGCTTTGAACCCTGCTTCTGCCAACGGCTATATGCTCCTTTTGGTCGGTGAAATCAATTCTGATTTTAAAAAGGCTCATATCGGCGGGCAGGGTGCCGGAAACATCAATCACCGTGCTTTCGCCGGGGTTGAGCTCGGTGCAGATATTATAGCCGAAATCAATATCGGCGCCTTCACAGCTTACGGAATTAATATATACCGTGTCTTTTTTGGAAACATTCTTCACGGTGAGCTTTGTTGAATACGGGGTGAAAAATCCCTCGGCGCAGTTTTCAAAGGCGCAGTAAACGCCGCGGCATCTGTTCTGCGAAGTCAAAAACTGCGGGTAAGCCGTGCTTGAATGAACATCTTTTATCTCTTCTGTTGTGACAAGTGTCATTATCAGCTCGTTTACCTTTGCTTCATTGACCCCGAGCCCGTGGTACATATCCTCAACAAACCATGTATTTTCGGGCAGATAACCGGTTGAGGCATCAACCGTAAAGGCGGGCGAAATGTGGCAGTGCTCCGGACAGTTCTTTTGTGTATAACCGTCGGGAAGAGTTTTACCGGGCGCGGCGCAGAATGCTCCCGAGGCCGAAGCAAGGTCAATTACTCCGTCGGAGTTTGTGCCGCAGCTAACAACCGGCTCACAGCCGTAGCCGGCGATAATGGAAATATCAACGCCCTCGTTTCTGAGCTTTTCAAAGGTTTCGGCTCTTTTGGCGGCGATTTCAAAGTGATAATAGTCGCTTTTCTTTATTATTTCGGCGTGAGTGCCGTCTGAAAGAAGCTTGTCGCGCAGGGCGGCATATTCGTTTAACGGCACCAAATCCCAAACGCTGCCGTAGTTAAGGAAGAAATCAAGCAGCTCACAGTTGATAAAATCCATAAGGAAATCATCAAGGAATGAAAGGCTGATAAGCTCGGTTATCACCGAATACTCCTGCTCCACCTTGTCATAGGAGCAATAAAGGTCAAGCGCGTCGGACCACTTCACGGTAACATCGCCTTTTAAAAGCTCCGAAACAATGGTGCTGCCGTCAAGTGCCGGGCAATGGAGCACAACATTGTTTGCCTTTTCGCCGCCGTAAACGGCAAGATAGCTTGCAACCACCTGACCGCCGAAGCTGACACCCATAAGGTTAACCTTGCTTTTGCCCGTTGCTTCAAGAAGAGCGTTTATGTAATCGTTGAGCACGGCTGCATTGTCAACCTGACCCAGGCGCCAGTCGAGAGTGCAGCAGTAAACATTTTCATCCCCCGCCTTTTCGCCCAGATTGATAAGCGAATCGTGGTCGGGGTAGTATTTCATCTCTTTGAGTTTATCGAGCCTTGTATCCTCAACCGCGTGGGGATAAAGCTCAACATCGTATTTTGAGGTGCCGTCGTCATTGAGCCTCATATATTCTATAAGGTCGTTAACATAGGGGTCAAGGGTTTTGAAAAGCGGTGAGTTGATGCCCGCAAGGGCAAGCCCCGCACCTGCAAGCACGCCGGGAATTTCGCTTTTTACGGCGTCAAGCACTTTTTCGGCAACATCCTGCTTCCACACCTTAACCTCATTTTCGGTGCCGCGGTTAACAAACATCTGTGAGCTTGTGTAGCCCGCAACAAAAACAACGGGATAATCCTCTTCGGCGCTTGCGGCGGGCATTATCGCCGCGGCCATTATAAGGCACAAAAGAACCGAGAGCAGTTTTTTTAATGCTTTCATATTATGTTCACCCTTATTTGTTGAGCAGTTGTGTGTACTGATAAGCTCTTACATAGTCAATCTCAAACTCAGCGGGCAGCAGGGGGCTGTTTTCCGTGGCTTTCCCCGACCAGCCGTAAAACGGCTTGCCGTTAACCCCGTCAAATTCGGTTGAAAGAATCATATACTGCGGCACCTCGGAAACACCGCCAAAGCGGCTTCGCGCGGTTTCAATGCCGTTAACATAAAAGATGTAACCGTCCTTATTCCACTCCACACCGTAGGTGTTAAACTCCGAATAGGGCGAAACGGGCTTTGTTACGGCTACATTTTTGTAGCGGTGACCGAGGGAGTAGCCGCCGTAGTGAATGTTGGAGGTTACAAGCCCGGTGTCGCGCCCGTTTTTAACGCGGTAATAAAGCGGAGATTCAAAAACATCAATCTCGGTGCCCTGCCTGCCGGGCACAAAATCCTTTATGTTCCTTGTGAAAAGCCAGAAGGCAGACCACAGCCCGGTGGAGGCGGGCAGCTTGCACCTTGCCTCAAAATAGCCATAGCGCTGCTCAAACTTCTGCATTGTGTCTACACGGTCGGTGTAAAATCCCTTGCCGTATTTTCCGCTTTCTTTGTATTCGCTGCGGATTACAAGGCAGCCGTCACGAAGAAAGGACTGCTCCTTATCCCAGAATCCGCCCTTGCGAAGCCCCTGACCCCAGCGGCCCCACTTGGTTTCATCAAGCGTTTCACCGTCAAAATCATCCTCAAAGGTGAGGGTGAATTTT
>JAZUJM010000076.1:0-4285 GCA_045642785.1 Acutalibacteraceae bacterium
TGTTTTTCGCTTTTCAAGCTCGGTAATGATATCGGAAAAATTAAAATAACCCAAAAGGGCTTGTTGAACCGTGTAAAAAATGATATTATATAGGAAAAAATAAGGCGGTATTTTTATGAAAAAGAATATTGAATTACCCGAGCTTCTCCGCGGCGCTTCGACCCCCGCGCAATGGAAAAAAAGAAGAGCCGAAATAAAAGAACTGCTGCTTAAATACGAATACGGCAGAGAGCTGCCGAAGCCGAAAAAAACCGAATTTATCGAAACCGCAAGGGATGAAAAATACTGCGCTTCAAAGGATACCATCATCCTCGGCAAAATCCGCACCGAGATTAACGGCGGCGCATTTGAATTCCCCGTGAGCATTTCCGCACCCAATGACGGCAAAAAGCACCCGGCAATAATCTGCATCAATTTCAGGGCGGAATTCCCCGACAAATATCTCCCCGTTGAGGAGCTTAACGACCGCGGTTTTGTTGTTCTTAACCTCTTTTACAAGGATGTTACCGGCGACAACAACGATTTCAGCGACCCGCTGTGCACTCTTCTCGGCATAAACAGAGCCGAGGCCGACGCCCCCGGCAAAATAATGGTTTGGGCGTGGGCGGCAATGAGGGCTGCGGACTGCCTTCTTAAAATGAAATTCACCGACCCCGAAAAGCTTATTGTTGCGGGTCACTCCAGGCTCGGCAAAACAGCCCTTGTTACCGGTGCGCTTGATGAGCGCTTTGCCGTTGCCTACTCCAACGATTCCGGCTGCAGCGGTGCCTCAATATGCAGGCAGACCGGCGGTGAAACAATCAGAAATATAACCGAGGTTTTCCCGTTCTGGTTCTGCCCGGAATATGCAAACTGGAAAGACAGGGAGGAAGAGCTCCCCTTTGACCAGCATTTTCTGCTTGCGCTCATGGCGCCCAGAAGGGTCTATGTTGCCTCGGCAAAGCTCGACTCCTGGGCATGCCCCGAAAACGAATTCCTCAGCTGCCGTGCCGCCTCCCCCGCTTGGGAAAAAATATACGGCCTGCCCGGCGTTGATAACAGAACTCCCCGCACGGGCTCCTCGCTCCACGGCGGCTATGTCGGTTATCACCTGCGCGCCGGCACCCACTACCTTGGCCGTGAGGATTGGAACAGGCTGGCCGACTATATCGAAAGGCAATTCAGATAATGGAGCTTAAAAAGAACGATATCGTTCCGCTTGATATTGAAACCGTGACCGTTCAGGGCAGCGGGCTCGGAAGATACAACTCCCTTGCGGTTTTTGTGCCGATGACCGCCGCCGGGGATAAAATCGACGCGCACATTTTAAAGGTAAAATCCAACTGCGCCTTTGCAAAGGTTGAAAAAATCCGTGAGGAATCGCCCGACCGAATCCCCCCGGACTGCCCCGCCTATGCCAAATGCGGGGGCTGTGTTTTTCGCCACATGACCTATGAGGCGGAAGCAAAGCTTAAGGAGCAGTTTGTGCACGATGTTATTAAAAGAATAGGCAAATCTCAGCCCGAATGGGAGCCGATAATCGCCGCCCCGGGCAGGAATGCCTACCGCAACAAGGCACAGTTCCCGGTTGCAAGGGATGAAAACGGATTAAAAATCGGCTTTTTCTCCGCCCATTCACACCGTGTAACCGAGTGCAGAGCCTGCCCGCTCCAGCCCTCGGAATTTGAGGCAATACTCAATGCGTTTGACAAATACATAACCGAAAACGGCGTTTCGGTTTATGATGAAATCGCCCACCGGGGTCTGCTGCGGCATATCTACATAAGAAAAGCGGAAATGACGGGCGAAATAATGGCCTGCGCCGTTATCAACGGCAAAAAACTGCCCAATGAGCAAAAGCTTGTTGAGACGGTTCGCGCAGCCTGCCCGCAGATTGCAAGCGTTGTTGTTAATATCAACACGGAAAAAACAAATGTCATTCTCGGCAAATCCTGCCGCACCCTTTGGGGCGCCGACTGCATTACCGATGTTCTCTGCGGCCTTAAGTTCAGAATTTCTCCGCTCTCGTTTTATCAGGTGAACCGCTCCCAGGCGGAAAAGCTCTACCGCAAGGCGGCGGAATATGCCGCACCCTCGGGGGATGAAACCATCCTTGACCTTTACTGCGGCGCCGGAACAATAGGCCTTACCATGGCGGCAAACGCAAAAAGGATAATCGGCGTTGAGGTTGTGCCCGAGGCGATAGAGGATGCAAAAATAAACGCCCGGTTAAACTCGGTTGACAATGCGGAATTTATCTGCGGCGATGCCGCAAAGGCGGCGGAGGAGCTGAAAGCAAGGGGCGTTAAGCCCGACACCGTTATTCTTGACCCGCCCAGAAAGGGCTGCGAAAAGGCTCTGCTTGAAACCGTTGCCGAAATGGCACCCGAAAGGGTGGTTTATATCTCCTGCGACCCCGCCACGCAGGCAAGGGATGTTGAAATTTTCGCCTCCCTCGGCTACACCGCAAAAAAAGCCTGCCCCGTGGATATGTTCCCCGGAACAGGGCATGTGGAGAGTGTTGTACTGTTGTCCCAACAAAAGCCGAAATTCACGGTTGATGTGAATATTGACCTTGATGAATTGGATGCAACATCGGCAGAAACAAAGGCAACTTACGACGAAATAAAAGCCTATGTCTTGAAAAAATACGGTCTTAAAGTTTCACATCTTTATATCGCTCAAGTGAAACAAAAATATGGCATTATCGAACGCGAAAATTACAATAAGCCGAAAAATCCCAAAGCCAAACAACCACAGTGCCCGCCGGAGAAAGTAAAGGCAATTACAGAAGCATTGAAATATTTTAGAATGATATAATCTAAACATATAAAATAATGAAACGGAAGTGTCAATATGCTTTCATATGATGAATTGCTTGCAGAGAATAAACGGCTCAGAGATGAAAATGCTTCTCTGAAAGCGGAGTTAAGAATGAATAAACGTATTGACATTGATATTGCACCTGCAGTCAATGAACGCATATCTCCCGATATAATAAGCAAATTCAGCTCTCCGCAGAAGAAAATCGCGCTGTTCAAAAGCCTTTTCTGCGGCAGGGAAGATGTTTTTGCAAGGCGTTGGTACAGCAAAACAACCGAAAAAAGCGGCTATCAGCCTGTTTGTGCCAACGAGTGGAATGAACTACTTTGCGACAAACGGAAATATAAATGCAATTCATGCCCGAACAGAAAGCTGTTACCGCTCAGCGATAAAGATATTTTTAACCATCTTGCCGGGAAGGATTTATACGGGCGGGATGTGGTAGGCATTTATCCGATGCTGTCCGATGATACCTGTAAATTCTGTTGTATTGATTTTGATGATGAAGGCTTTGCCGAAGCGGCTAAGGCCTTCTTTTCTGTTTGTACAGATAATAACATTCCTGCATATATTGAGCGTTCACGTTCCGGTAACGGAGCGCACATATGGATTTTCTTTTCATTGCCCATAAGTGCAAAAAAGGCTCGCACGTTTGCAAGCGGAATACTCACAAATGCTATGGAAAGGTGCCGCAAGATAGATTTCACATCCTATGACAGAATGTTCCCGAATCAGGATACCGTTCCAAACGGCGGTTTCGGTAATCTGATTGCGTTACCACTGCAAGGACAGGCACGCAAAAACAGCAACAGCGTTTTTGTCGATTCGGATTTTGAGGAATATGATGACCAGTGGGCTTTTTTGTCCAGGGTAATTAAAATCGATGAAAACTGTGTTGACAGTATCATTTCAAGGCTGTGTAAAAAGAAAGAACTCGGCAGCCTTATGTCTGATTCCGAATCAAAGCCGTGGATAACCGAAAGTAAGCAATTATCCGCTTTTGACTTTCCTCAATCAATTTGCATTACAATTGCCAACGGGTTATACATACCGATAAACGGATTAAGCAGCAAAGCAATAAACGCAATCAAACGCCTTGCTGCATTTAAAAATCCCGATTTTTACAGAGCACAGGCGATGAGGATGCCTATATATAACAAACCCCGGATCATCAGCCTTGCCGAGCAGGTCGATGACTATATCGTATTGCCGAGAGGCAGCAAAAACGCACTTGAAGAATTATTGGCATCGGCAAATGTTGATTACAGCTTTGACGACAGAACAAATACCGGAAGCGAAATTGATGTATCATTCAAAGGAACTCTCCGCGATGAACAGCAGTCTGCCGCTGAAGCGTTACTGAGTAATAACATCGGTGTGCTTTCCGCAACAACGGCATTCGGCAAAACCGTTGTCGGCTCTTATCTTATTGCACAGCGAAAAGTAAATACGCTTATTCTTGTTCACACACAGTCACTTATGA
>JAZUJM010000077.1:0-11921 GCA_045642785.1 Acutalibacteraceae bacterium
CATACCGATAAGCTCGCAGAGCACGGCGGGGTCAAGGTAATTCTTAACAACCGTTTCAAAGCACTTGTTTGTGTAGCCTATCGCATAATTCTGCAGGTCGCCGGTGAGGGCGGCTATCTGAGCATCGGAATAACCGTCGGCAAGGTATTCGGTGTCAACGCTTGTGAGAAGATTGTTTTTGAAAGTAACTTCGCTGTCGGTGAAGGTGACCTCTCTGTAACCCACGGGGCGGCAGTTGAGCGAGGTGGTCATAACATCATAAACGGTGTTGCCGGCGGGGCTTGTGAAGGAGCGGATGTCGGAGCCGTGGTCATGGCCGGTGAAAACATACTGAATGCCGTTATCGGCAAAAACGGTTGAAAGCTTTCTCCAGTTGTTAACCACAAAGGCGGTGAATATTTCCTTCTGAAGCTGGAAATGCTCCTGAAGAGGATGGTGCATCATTGCAATGGGCTTTTTGCCGTCGGCAAGAGCCTTCTGAGCCTGAGTCTTTATCCATTCAACAAGCTCGTCTGTAATGCCGTCTTTTGTTTCACCCCACAAAATGGAATCAATGGCAAGAAGACGGTAATTATCATCAAGGTCAACAACATATGAGCAGGTTGCGTCATCCTTGGCGATTGCTTCATCAAGGCCGAATCTTGCATAGGTCTTTTTGAAATCGTCGCGGGTCATTTCGGTGTAGCCGTCGTGGTTGCCGGGAACAAGGTAAATGGGAATTCCGCTTTCATCCTCAAACTTTGCAAGGAAAGCGGAGAGAACATCGGCCTGAGCCTGAAGTCCGCTGTTGCAAAGGTCGCCGCTGATAAGCACGCAGCTGACATCCTTTTCAACCGCATCCTTGAAAAAGGCGGAGAGAATGGCGTAGCATTCGTCAATCATATTGCCGGTGGTGTGGGAGTTTGAATAAAGGGAATCGTTGATTACCTCTATGCTCTCGGGCATAACATCGGTGTGAAGGTCGCTGCAAACTGCGATGTGGAGGGATGAATCATCGTTTTCGGCCGTTACCCTCATAATCGAAACACAGCCGATAAGTGTGGCCGCGGTTAAAATAACGGCAAGAATCTTCTTTAAATTTTTCATTTTTTCTCCTTTCGGAATTTTATTTGCAGTGGTATTTTATCACAGCGAATCCAAAAAAGCAACTTATTAATAGGTATAATTATGACTGATTTTGTATTATTCTTAAAACAGGCATTGAAGAAAATGCACGGTTGTGTTATTATCGGAAAAAATGTTTTTTTCGGAGGATAAAAGTGAAAGCTTCAAATACTGTTAAATTCAATCCCGACGGCAGGCTTGTTGTTATGCAGGTAAGCGACCCGCAGGATCTTGTTTTTGTTCGCCGCGCAATGGTTAAAATGCTTGATAAGGCATATGATACCGTGAAACCCGACCTTGTGCTTTTCACGGGTGATAATATTCTCGGCAATCATCTTCTTGATGCGCGCTTCGGTTCAAGAAAAGTGGCCTCCGGCTGGCGTGCTGAATATGACAGAATGAAAACATCGCTTCGCCATATCCTTGCACCGCTTGAAAAAAGAGGTATTCCCTTTGCAATGATTTACGGCAACCACGACGACCGCAACTCCGTAACAAAGGAAGAACAGGCCGGCATTTTCCGCCGCTATTCAATGTGCCTGCCTATGAATAACAATGATTCCTCACGCGACTGCGATACCTATAACATCCCCGTTCTTTCTTCCGACGGCGAAAAAACTCTGCTTAATTTCTGGATGCTCGACACCGCGTGGTACGACAAGGGCGAGGATAAATGTTATGAAGCTATAAAAAAAGAGGCAGTTGACTGGTTCAAGGCGGAAAACGGCAGGCTAAAAGAAGCAAACGGCGGCAGGCCGGTGCCATCGCTTATGTTTATGCACATTCCGTTCCCTCAGCAAAAAAAGCTTTGCACCTTCTGCCCGGCAAGCGACAGCGGTGCACTCCGGCTGCGCAACGGCGCCTCAATAAAGCTGAATCCCGAACTTGCAAACGGCGTGCGCGGCGAGCCGCCGTCGGTCTGCGATGATGATTACGGTATGTTTGAGGCGGTTAAGGATAACAGCGGCGTTATGGCTGTTGTTAGCGGGCATGACCACAGGAACAGCTTTGAGGGTGTGTATGATTCGGTAAGATTCATTCAGACCGGGGCTGCCTCGTTCAGGTGCTACGGCAGCCGGATGAGGGGCGTGCGCGTGTTTACCTTTGATGAAAAGAATCCCGAAGCATTTACCACAGAGGTGCTGACCTATGATGACATTATCGGCACTTCTCCGAAAGCACGGTTTGAATATTTCTGGGATGCCGATGAACAGCAGAAGGCAAAATATATTGCTCTCGGTTCGGCGGCGCTGACTGCGGCGGCTGCCGGAACATGGGCGGCAATAAAAAAGCACAGATAATAACTGAATAAAAACAGAAGGCTGTGACGAATTTAAAGCTTCGTCACAGCCTTAATTTAATCCTGTGCAAGTATGTAATCCCTGTGCTTAAGCTCTTTTACAAGCATCTGAGGGGTGGTGATTCTTCTTGTGAAAAGGGCACCGCCGATGGGCATTGTTCCCTCATCGCCGTGGTAATCGGAGCCCGAAAGCCTTGCAAGTCCGAATTTTGCCGCCCAAAGCTCGGCTATATCATTGTTGGAATGGTGGCCGGAGTTGCCGTTATACACTTCAATTCCGTCAAGCAGCTTCGGGTCCTGAATCGACATATCAAAGCGGAAAGGATGTGCCTGAAAAATAACAAGCCCGTTTTCATCCGCCACGGGGCGAAATTCCTCAAGGTCTTTGAATTTATCCATATGATATTTGTACATAAAATCTTCATCAAAGCCGTAAACCAGAAAATCACCTTCAATATCGGTGAAGCAAAGCTCCATGCCCGGCAGAACATTGAAATCCTCGGTTTCGTATTTCTTGGCTTCTCTGTATCCCTTAAGAAAATACTCTGCCTTTTCTTCGATTGTTTCAAGGCCCTTTCTCTTCATCTTGTAATCGTTCATATGGTCGGTTATCACAACCCCGTCATAGCCCTTGCTGCGGCACCTTTCGACAACCGCTTTTGCCTGCGCCCTTGCGCAGGAGCTTGATTCCGAGGTGTGAGCGTGCATTTCATAAAAAAATCTTTTCATTTTTTTGCCTGCCTTTGCTTTTTTGTTCTGTTTGATTATATACTCTGCCGCCCCGGTTTTCAATAGCGATTATTATTTTTCAGCTCCGCTTTAATGTGACAAAATGTTTCACGCGGCGGGAATATACTTGAAAACGGAGGTGAAGAGATTGCCTGTAATTTATGTTGATGTGCTGATTGCGCTGAACACGGTTGCGGATTTTTTTCTGCTCAGATTCACGGCGGCACTTCTTAAGCTCAGGCCCGGCGGCGCAAGGCTTGCCGCCGGCTGTGCGCTCGGCGGTGCCGGCTCGCTGCTGATACTTGCTGAAATAAATGCGGCCTTTTCGGTTCTGATTTGCTCGGCGCTTTTATGCCTTATGGTTCTGGCGGTTTTCGGCAGAATGGGTGTGCGCGCTTTTCTCCGGACTGCCGCCGTTTTCTTTGCCGTAAATCTTCTTTTCGGCGGCTTTATGCTGCTGATAATCAATGTTTTCGCGCCTGACAGAGCAATTTACAAAAACGGAGCCGTCTATTTTGATATTGATATTTTAACTGTTGTCGTGCTTACGGTTTTATGCTATGCGGTGCTCAGCGCCATTTCATTTTTTGCCGCCAAAAAAGCGGCGGCGGGAACTGTATACGAGCTGAGGATAACGGTAAAAGAAAAGACCTTCCGCTGCAGGGCTCTTTATGACACGGGCAATATGCTGCGCGAGGTTTACGGGGGCGGTGCCGTGATTGTAGTTTCGGAATCGCTTCTTTCATCTGTTCTGCCGCCCGGTTTTGCGGATTACACCGACCCCGAAGCGGGCGAAACGCTGCCCGGGTTCAGGCTTGTTCCTTTTTCCACCGTCGGGCGGGGCGGTGTGCTGCCGGCCTTTCGCCCGGGGTGTGTTGAGGTTTTTGCAGGTGGAGGGTGGCAAAGCGTAAAGGGGGCATATATAGCGGTAAAAAAAGGCAAATTTGCAGGCGGTGAATTTGAGGCAATGCTCGGCAGCGCCGTATTTGATGAAATAAAATGTGAGGTAAAATGATGATTAAAGAACTTAAATCAAGGCTGATAAGGCTGTTTATTACAATAAAATCAAAAATCGACCCCCGCTATATGAATTACATAAACGGGCCGGATACCCTTCCGCCTCCGCTCGGCAGGGAAGAGGAGGAGGAGTGTCTGCGCCTGCTTGCACAGGGCGACAAGGCGGCAAGGGATGAGCTGATAGTCCGCAATCTTCGCCTTGTGGTTTACATATCTAAAAAGTTTGAAAACACGGGGATTCAGACAGAAGACCTTGTTTCAATCGGCACGATAGGGCTGATAAAGGCCGTTAACACCTTCTGCCCCAATCGCAACATAAAGCTTGCAACCTATGCTTCAAGGTGCATTGGCAACGAAATATTAATGTTTTTAAGAAAAACGGGTTCACTTAAAGCGGAGGTTTCTTATTATGAACCGCTGAATGTTGACTGGGACGGAAACGAGCTTTTGCTTTCGGATGTACTCGGCAGCGACCCGGATGATGTTTACCGCGATATTGAATCGGAGGACAGAAGAACAAGGCTTTATTCGTTTATTGATTCGCTCAACAGCCGTGAAAGATTAATAATGAATCTGCGCTTCGGGCTCGGGGGCGGCAGGGAGCACACTCAGAAGGAGGTTGCCGACAAGCTCGGCATTTCGCAGAGCTATATTTCACGCCTGGAAAAAAGAATAATCGACAAAATCAAAAAGGAAATTTAGAATTGTTAATTAATAAATTCACATTCACCATTACTTGACATTTTCGCTCCGATAGTATAAAATCAACGGGTATAATTAATATGGATATTTATGTTTGTATTCGGCGATTTATAAAATGATTTTAGACAGGAGTGGAACAAAAGGTGAACGAAAATCTGGTTCAGTATGTTCTTGATGCTCAAAAGGGAGATGTTGATGCTTTTGCAAAGCTTTACTCCCGAACCCTTAAAAATTCGTATTATCTTGCCCTTAAGCTTGCGGCAGACAAGCCGCTTGCCGAGGAAATTTTTAAAAAGGCATATGCCGTTGCTTTTTGCTCGGTAGATAAGCTCAAAAGGCCCGAAGCATTTGAAAACTGGATTAAGCAGAAAATTGCCGCGGCGTTCAAAGAAACACAGAGCTTTGTTTTCTCCGATGCCGAGGGAGAAACAGCGCCCCTTTCATCCGAATTTCTTCCCGCCCGTGTGCTTGATGATGCCGAGCTGTGCAAAAGAATAGAGGCTCAGGTTGATTCTCTCCCCGTTGAGCAGAGAACCGTTTCGGTGCTCTACTACTGCGTGGGTATGCCCGTTGATTATATTGCAAAGTTCCTTAGCGTTTCTCAGAGCACGGTTAACTCTCTTCTTTTCAAGGCGAGAATTGCAGTTGCCGATGTTGTTCCCGACAGCGAAGACCCGATTTCCGAGGAGGCTTATCCCGTCCTCACCAGAATATTCAAGCGCTCCGCTGCCGACACCGCCATTGACAATAACCTTGTTCGCAAGGCATTTGTCTTTGCTGTTGATACCTACGAAAACCGGAACAACCCCGCTCCCGTAAAGGAAGAAGAGGTTAAGGAGCCCGTGCAGGAGGCCGAAGAAAAGCCCGCCGAGCCTGTTGAAGCAGTCAGCGAGCCTGCCGCCGAGGAACCCTTAAAGATATTTGACGAGCCGGTTTCCGCCATTACCGGTGCAATCGGGTTTGACCCGGCTTCCGTGCTTGATGAAAAAGCCGTTGAGCCTCAGACCGAGCTGGTTCTTCCCGTTATTGATGAAACCGAAACCGATAAAAAGGATGTTATTGATTCCGTTATCGAGCCCAAAACAATAGTAATCCCGGCGGATGAAAAACCCTCCGACGCCGTAACCACCGGCGACGACCTTCTTAAAGAGATTGAAAAATCCATTGCGGATTTAAATAATGACCCCGAGTATGGCCCTCCCGTCAATCTTCCCGAGGTTACGGGCGAATACATCAGCACCGATGCTCCCGAAACTCAGAGTTATGAAGAGGAGCAGGCATATTCCGATGTTGTAACAGATGAACCCAAGCCCGCAAAGAAGCTCAATGTTAAGCTTATTGCGGTTATCGCCGCTGTTCTTGTCATTGCCGGAATAATCGCCGGTGCCGCTTTTGCAAAGCATAAAAAGGCCAAGCAGCCCGAAACCACCACACCTCCCGCCGTTACCGCTCAGGAGGGCAAAACTTATAAGAAAAAGATTCTTGTTCTTGATAAGCTCAGCCAGTACAGCGATATTTACTACCTCAGCGAAGATTTCTGCGTTATTGAGGTTACCGACCCGGAAACTCTCAACAAGGCTTACGGCCTTATGGATTATGAAGGCAATGTTCTTGCCGCCCCGTCAGAGGATTATGCGGGCTTCATCGCCTGCTCCGACGGCAGAGTATATTCCGATGACCGTGATTATCATTACCTTGTTCAGCTCAGGGATTCCGGCAAATATTACCGCATTGTCGAAAGCAAACTCGGCGTTGATGACCAGTTCTATGAGCTTGCAGAGCACGAAAAGGAAACCGTCGTTACCGACGACAACCTTGAAAAGAGCAAGTTCTATGATGAAAGAGACCGCACTCACAACAACTGCACCGCCGTCAGGGATAAAAACACCCAGAAGTGGGGCTATGTTGATATGAACGGCAAAATAGTTATTGACTGCAACTATGAGCCCGCCATTCAGAACTGCGACCCCTCTGTTTCAGATTACTGCTATCCCGTCAGCACCGACGGCCTTGTTCCGGTTCGCAAAAACGGCAAAATGGGCATTGTTGATACCGCAAACAACACCGTTGTTGATTTCTCTTACGAAACCATTCTTCCCGGTGAAAACGGCGTTTTCATCGCAAAGAATGTAGAGGGCTGGTGCTTCATTCTTATCGGCTCCGCCATTGATAATTTCAATGCCGCAGACGATGCAAATACCGACCCCAACGCCCCCGCTCTTCCCGAGGGTGCAACTGCCTTCACCGGCAAATATCAGGTGAATAACTATGACGGCCTCAACATCAGAGCCGAAATGGATATTTACTCCGATAAGGTCGGCGAGGTCAGCTATGAAGAGGTTGTTGATGTTTTCGGCAAGGGAACCGATTCTTACGGCGAGGAATGGTACTATATCCACTTCTTCGGCAGCACCAACAACGACCTTTACGGCTGGGCTAAGTCCAAGAACTTTGAGCTTGCAACCACCGAGGCCATTCAGAGCGCAGAGCAGACAAGCTCAACCGAGCAGTCCGGCTACGAGGCAGAGCCGAACTACAACAACGTTTATTAATTCGAATTCAATTTGATAATTTAATATTCAAAGGCTGTGATGGGAAGATTCATCGCTGTGTTTTACAGAGAGCGGGCTTTTTGCTGAGAGGTCTGCAAACCGACTGCGATGAAAGCCGTCCCGGAGCCGTGCCGCGAGGAGCGGTGCGTTTTCCCGGCGTTAACGGGAGCAATGAATGATTTTGTTTCATTTATTGATAAGGTGGTGCATTTGCGCAATTCGGGTGGTACCGCGGCTTGAAGCCGTCCCGTAAACATTGAGCAGGTGCACCTTTTTTTCGGTTAATATTAGGGCATAATGCCCGTTTTAAGGAGAAATATTATGGAATGGACAGGACTTAATGAGCTCAGAGAAAAATATCTTTCTTTCTTTGAGTCTAAAGAGCATTTAAGAATGCCGAGCTTTTCTCTTGTTCCCAACGGGGATAAGAGCCTTTTGCTCATCAATGCGGGTATGGCTCCGCTTAAAAAGTATTTTACCGGCGAGCTTACTCCGCCCAGAAAAAGAGTTACCACCTGCCAGAAGTGCATAAGGACCCCCGATATTGAAAGGGTAGGTATAACTGCAAGGCACGGCACATTTTTTGAAATGCTCGGCAACTTTTCCTTTGGCGATTATTTCAAAAAGGAAGCAACTGCATGGGCATGGGAATTTTTCACAAAGGTTCTTGAAATGCCCGCCGACAAGCTTTATGTCAGCGTTTATCTTGATGATGATGAGGCATATGACATCTGGACCAAGGATATCGGCGTTGCCCCCGACCATATGGTAAGGCTCGGCAAGGAGGATAATTTCTGGGAGCACGGTGCAGGTCCCTGCGGCCCCTGCTCTGAGATTTATTTTGACCGCGGCGAAAAGTACGGCTGCGGCAAGCCTGACTGCGCCGTGGGCTGTGACTGCGACAGATATGTTGAAGTATGGAACCTTGTTTTCACTCAGTTTGAAAATGACGGTGCAGGCAATTATTCCAAGCTTAAAAGCTGCAACATCGACACCGGCATGGGCCTTGAAAGGCTTGCCTGCGTAATGCAGGGCGTTGACAATCTTTTTGAGGTTGACACCGTTCGCAGCATTATGGATAAGGTGTGTGAGGTTTCGGGCGTTAAATACCACGACAATGATAAAAACGATGTTTCTCTTCGTGTTATCACCGACCATATCAGAAGCACTACCTTTATGATAGGTGACGGCGTTATGCCTTCAAACGAGGGCAGGGGCTATGTTCTTCGCCGCCTGCTCAGAAGAGCGGCACGCCACGGCAGATTGCTCGGCATAAACGGCACCTTCCTTTCCGAGCTTTGCGAAACCGTTATTGCTCAGAGCGGTTCCGCCTATCCCAATCTTGTTGAAAAACACGACCTTATTATCAAGGTTATCAAGTCAGAGGAAGAAAGCTTCAATAAGACCATCGACACCGGCCTTGTACTGCTTGAAGAGGTTATTTCCGCCTGCGAAAACGGCACTATCTCCGGCGCCGATGCCTTTAAGCTTCAGGATACCTTCGGCTTCCCGATAGACCTTACAAAGGAGCTTGCCGCCGAGCGCGGACTTAAGGTTGACGAGGAAGAGTTCAAACGCATTTCCGCCGAGCGCAGAGCCGCCACAAGAGCCGCAAGAAAAGATGCGGGCGCAGAGGCATGGAAGGGCGGAAGCGCATCACTTAAGGATATTACACCCACAGATTTCCTCGGCTACGGTGCATATGAGTGCACGGCAAAGGTTAAGGCTGTTATAGTTAACGGCGAAAGAGTTGATTTTGCTCCCGCCGATTCAGAGGCGGCACTTGTGCTTGATTCAACCGTTTTCTACGGCGAAAGCGGCGGCCAGGTCGGTGACACCGGCGTTATTTCCTCCGGCTCATTCACCTTTGAGGTTGAAGCCGCCAAAAAGACCGGTGACGGCCACGTGCTTCATATAGGCAAGCTTATCGGCGGCGAAAATGTCAATGTCGGTGATGAGGTAAAAGTTAATATTGATGTTAAGAAGAGAGAGGCGACCGCAAGGAACCACACCGCCGCCCATCTTCTTCAGGCATCCCTCAGGGAGCTTCTCGGCACCCATGTTGAGCAGGCGGGTCAGCTTGTAAACTTCGATGAAGTCCGTTTTGATTTCACTCATTTTTCAGCCCTCGCCTCCGAAGAGATTGAAAAGGTTGAAAACCGAGTAAATGAGATTATTCTTTCCGCTCTTCCCGTTACCGTTACCGAAATGCCGATTGAAGAGGCAAAAAAGGCCGGTGCAATGGCTCTTTTCGGTGAAAAATACGGCGATATAGTAAGAGTTGTCAAGGCAGGCGAGTTCTCAACCGAGCTCTGCGGCGGCACCCATGTCAGCAACACGGGCAAGCTCGGCCTTTTCAGAATCATTTCCGAAACCTCGGTTGCAGCCGGTGTCAGAAGAATCAGCGCCGTTACCGGCTTCGGTGTTATTGATGCACTTTCAAAGAGCGAAAAAACGCTCAAAACCGTTGCCGCATCCCTTAAAACCGCAAATGTTGCCGACATCGAAAACAGAGCTGCTGCCGTTATGGCGGAGCTCAAGGCAAAGGATAAGGAGATTGCCGCCCTTCGTGAGGAGCTTTCATCACTTAAATCCGGCGACCTTCTCGGCAATGCAAAGCAGATAAACGGCATTAAGCTTGTTTGTGCCTGTGTTGACGCAATGAAACCCGATGAGCTTCGCTCTATGTGCGACAATTTCAGGCAGGATGCCGATACAGTAGCGGTCATCTGCTCCGTTAATGCCGAAAAAACGGGCGCAAACTTTGCCTGCGGCTGCGGTGCAAATGCAATTTCAAAGGGTGCTCATGCGGGCAATATAATCCGTGCCGTTGCAAAGCTTGCGGGCGGTTCCGGCGGTGGAAAGCCGGACCTTGCCATGGCGGGCACAAAGGATATTACCAATGTTGCCGCGGCTGTTGATGCCTCGGCGGAGATTCTTGAAGGAATGATGAAATAATTCATTTATTATATTTTTTCGGAAGGAGGTAAAACAGATGGATTGCATTTTCTGCAAGATTGTTTCGGGTGAAATACCTTCAAACAAGGCTTATGAGGATGAGAGCGTGCTTGCGTTTTATGACCTTGAGCCTCAGGCTCCCGTTCATGTTCTTATTATCCCCAAGGAGCATATAACATCCGTTGCCGAGATAAACGGCGAAAACAGCGGTGTTGTTGCTCATATTTTCGAGGTTGCCTCAAAGCTTGCAAAAGAGCTCGGCCTTGATGACGGATTCCGCATTGTCACCAACACCGGTGACAGCGCAGGTCAGTCTGTCAAGCATCTTCACTTCCACCTTCTCGGCGGAAGAGATTTCGGCTGGCCTCCGGGCTGATGCCGCCAATAAAAAAGGAGAATACTGTTATGTCTGAATATTACAGAATCAATATTGCAGGCCTCGAAAGGGACCTTGTTCGCTGCCCCCTCAACGATAAAATAGATATCGCCGGCTTTATCATCTTCGGCGATGTTGAAATGACAGTCCGCTCCGCCGAGGAGCTGCTTAAAAAGTGCCCGGATTTTGATTACATCATCACTCCGGAGGCAAAAAGCATACCCCTTGCATATGAAATGTCACGCCAGAGCGGAAAGAAGTATTTTGTTGCCCGTAAAAGAGCAAAGCTCTATATGGAAAACCCTGTTTCCGTTGAGGTTCGCTCTATAACCACCGATGCCGTTCAGACCCTTATCCTTGACGGTGCCGAGGGTGAACAGATGAGGGGCAAAAAGGTTATTATTGTTGATGATGTCATCAGCACAGGCGAATCACTTAAGGCCATGGAAGCTCTCTGTGCACAGTTTGATGCAAATGTTGTGGGTGAGTGTGCCATTCTTGCTGAGGGCGATGCCGCTGACAGAACCGATATCATCTTCCTTCAGAAGCTTCCTCTTTTCTTTAAATAATTAATTCAGGGGTGTTGTTCCGATGACCCGTCCGTTTGCTGTTTTGGGCTTTACTGCGTTTGCGGTAATGGTTCTGCTGTGTGCGGCGGGCATCGGGGCTGCCCTTCCTCTGCTTGCAATTTTAACGGCTTTATTTATCGCTTCGCTTTTTGTAAAAAGAATCAGAGAGAAACGCGTGCTGCCCGCCGTGCTGGCGGCAGGCGTTGCTTCCTGCATTGTTTTTATGACGGGTTACTATGTAAGAATCTGTCCGGCAGTTGAATATGACGGTAAGGAGACTTCCTTTTCCTGCGTGATAACTGAGGAGGGGGAGAATAAAAACGGAAAGTGGTATTATCCGGCCGAAACCGAAACCATCAACGGCAAAGAGCAAAAGCTTAAAATCCGCCTCTGCTTTTCAACAAAGCAGAATATTGAGCCTTTTGATAAGGTTGAGGGCGATTTCCGTATTTACCGCCTTTCCCCGGGTTCCTCCGTTTTTTATAAGGATGCTTCAAGCGGCGCGGCGATAGGCGCTTATCCGTTGAATGATGCTTACCGCATAAATGCCGTTATCGGCACCGAAAAGCCGCTGATGTTTAAAATAATCAAGCTCAGGCAGAAGCTTAAAGCCG